>CADCPC010000024.1 GCA_902803285.1 uncultured Erysipelotrichaceae bacterium
CCAAAATCTCTTCCTTTTTCAGATTTAATAATCTTTGGATTTTTTACTTCAACATCTGAACCGTGATATAAAATCATGCTGCGCCTCCTAATAATCTTCTACTAATGTACTCATTTATTGAATATGTAGACATGCCATGCATATCTTCATAATCATCTTTTAGTTCGTTAACAATGCCCGCCTTATTAAGCATGGAATAAACAGCATTGCTACTTTGATTAACGCTTGAAGCATATTGTTCAACACACATAACGATGAATCTATTAATCTTTTTGTCTAAAACACTATTGGTTCTCGTAGCTCTTCTTCTAGCGCCTTGCTCTTGGGCGTCAATATCAATAGACATATTTAAAAAGTTTAATAATCTAAGAAGGGTATCAATTGTATAATTGCCATTACCATTTTCAATAGACCACAAAGTGGATCTGGTTATGCCAACTTCCTTAGCAACGTCATCCATTCTTAAATTAAGTTGTAATCTTTTATTCTTTATTTTTTTGCCAATTTCAAATTTGCTTTCCATGCCAATAGTATACACTAAAGCAAAGTTAATGTCTATTATATTAAACGTTATCTTTTATTTTCGATATAGTCCCACTATAGTTTCCACGTGAAAGCTTCTGCTGAACATATCTACTGGTTGTGCTTCTACAATATCGTAGTCATTCTTTAGATATTCTAAATCTCTCGCTAATGTGGATGGCTCACAAGAGATATATACGATTCTTGACGGTTTTATTTCTAATAAAGCATTCAAAAATTCTGGTGTAGATCCTTTTCTAGGAGGATCCATAATCACGACTTCAAATTTAGGAAGGTTGTTATTGATGTATTCAGTGCAATCATCCTCAATAATTTTGATGTTATTTATATTATTTAGCTTTGCGTTATTCTTGCCGTTAATAACTGCAGAATGCACTACTTCAACACTGGTGACTTCTTTAACGTGTGGTGCACATAATAACCCAATTGTGCACACACCAGCGTAAGCATCCAAGACTCTATCTTCTTTATTTAATTTTGCGTATTCAATAGCCTTGCCATATAGTTTTTGTACTTGGATTGGATTAACTTGGAAGAAGCTTTGAGAAGAAATATTAAATCTTAATCCCAATATCTCATCAGTAATATATCCTTTGCCGTATAACACCTTCTCGCTTTCTCCTAATATCACATTAGTGTCTCTCTTGTTTGTGTTTTGAATAACTGTAGAGATATTTGGACATCTCTTAATTAATTCTTTAACAAAGTTATTTCTACCTGGGAATGAATCCACATTAGAAACAAAAACCACCATTACTTCATCAGTAAGTTTGCTAGTTCTAATTAGAACGTGTCTAATAATTCCTCTACGAGTATCTTCATCATATGGTTCGATATGGAACAATTCCATTAATGTAGCGATAGCCTGTAATATTGGGCCGGCTTTAATATCTTCGATGTTACACTGCTTAATTGGGATAATCTTATGAGTGTTAGCCTTATAGAAGCCGTATACTACATGTCCTCTATCTTTACCAAAAGGAACTTGAATCTTGTTGCGGTAATGAGTAGGGTTTTCCATACCGATAACATCATTAACTTTAACATTCTCTAAATGCCCGATGCGTTTTAAAGCTTCTTCAACTTTATGTTTTTTATATCTTAATTCATATTCATAACTAGCATTTTGGAAAACACATCCTCCACAACTGGTAGATATAGGGCATAGAGGATCAATACGGTCAGGACTTTTTGTTATCAAACGTCTAATCTTACCGTAGGCTACACCTTTTCTAGCGTAAGTAACTTCTATCTCTGCTTCTTCTCCTAGTAACAAAGCATCAACAAAAATAACCCCGTATACAGTTTTAATTACCCCCTTGCCTTCACTAGAGATATCAACACATTTACCGGTAATAATATTTTTGTTTTGCATAACAATTAATTTTAACTCTTTTTTATAATGTATAAAATATTCTAAAATGTTTACCATGTTAAATTTCATTAAGCAAATTAAGTTTAGATGGAGTGACCTCGCTCTACTTGTTGGCGCCGCAATATTTGTTTTGTTCGTAGTAGAAGGCCAACTTTTCATGTTTCATCAAGATCCTAGTGAAGTTAACTTTCCGCCGGTTGCCGCCATTATTTTATTTATCGTTGGTTTAATAGCTTTTGGAATATATATCTATTTAGAATATCAAAGAGGTAATAACCCTCCTATATACGTAAGCGTTGTTGCTGGGGTTATTATCTTAACAGGTTTAATAGGAATAGTTATTGAACCAGCGCTAAGTAGTTTTAATGTTCCAATATTAGGAGAAGTAACCATCGCAGTTAACTGGTTTAACAAATGTGTTTTTATCTTTGAATTAATTCTTATCGTTTTATTTATTTACGCGACTTTCTTCATGTTTTCTAAACGATTTAATAGTTATCTACCTTTATTAATGCTCTGCTATATCGTTTTTCTTTTCGCGTTTGCTGTTTCTCTATACTCATACATTGTCGAATATTCGCAAATGAGCAATTACCTACAGGTTTTATTTGGATATAAGGAAGGTAGTCTTACCTCCATTGTGTCATTCTTGATCAATCCAAACGCAGTTGGCATGGCAATGTTAGTTGCTATTATCATGGCTCTAATTGCTCATGCGATTAAACCTCGTTGGTGGTATTACTTATTAGCAGTATTTTTCTTTATTAATTTATTCTTCACATATTGTAGAGGCAGTATCTTTTTTGCGGCTATCTCAATATTGGCTTATCTCATCTACCGTTTAGTCGTTACATTTAAGAGGTACAAAACAAGAAACATTATTCTTATCGCTGTATTATCTTCTGTCGTTATAACATTAGCTCTGTTATTTGGAGTGACGTTAGGATATAAGGGATATATTCTCCCTCACTTATTTAGTGCGTTAAACGCATTCACTAATCCAAGCTCTATGTCTTCTAGGGCAGATTTATATAAACTATCATTTATGCTTCTAAAAGATGGCTATTGGGCTATTGGAAGAGGATTTGGAGTATTTAATCTATTATTAACTAATGTTAATCCAGATAAGGCAAATTATGTCACCCCTGCACACAATGGGTTCATCGCTGTGCTTGGAGAAGGCGGAATAATATTCGCATTAATGTATTTAGCTATAACTGCTTATTCAGTATTCGTGATTATTAAATCATTCAAAAAATCTCCTTATATTATTTTTGCGGTCATATTAGGCATTACTTCATTCTTCTTCTATTCACTATTTGAGACTATTCAGTACTTAATGTATTTTTATATTTTCATCTTGTTGATGGTGGCAAACATCAATAAGGTTAATATTTATCCGTTTAACAAGTAACACAGTTTTGTGTTAAATTATTGGTGCTTAAAATATGAAGAATTTTATCAAGAAATTAAGTTTGAGATGGAGCGATCTATTCCTATTGATAGGTTTCTTACCTTTTGCTTTCTTTTTAATTTTTGGTCAACTCTTCATGCAGTACACTAGTCCAAATGATGTAGCATTCCCTCTTTGGGCAATTATTCTTTGTTTTGTTTTATCTATCGGAGGATGGGGAGTCTATCTTTATCTAGAATTTAAAGCGGACCATCGCCCAAAAGATTATGTGACTTGGACATTTGCCTCACTGTTAGTGATTGGGGTTATTGCTATTGTTATTCAGCCTTCTCTATTTAGCGAGGACGTTATTGTTAGAGTGGTTAATGAGGGCAATATATCACTGGGCAAAGAAGTTGGAGAGATAGTTAATGTTAACTTTGTTATTTCCACTACCCACTATGTGTTCTTTGTCTTTGATTTAATTCTTATCTTATTATTCGTTTATATTGGTCTATTTATCTTCCCTAAGAGATTTACAAGTTTATCATTTGTTAAATATCTAGGATACGGCGTTTTAGGCTTAATGGCTGCTTTGACTATTTATAGTTATATCTTTGAATTCAAAAACTATATTGGTTTCTTCAAATGCCTAGTAGGCAAAGGCGAACCTGGAGTATCGATCTATGCTTATGCGGTGAAGAGCTTTATCTTGCATAGAAATGCATATGGTATGGCGATGATGCTCGGTATTATATTCTGCTTCATCAACCACTCTATCGAACACAAATGGTGGTATTACTTAATTGCCGGATTCTTATTTGTTAATATGCTCTTCTCATTATGTAAGACCGGTATCTTAATTTCTGTAATTCTTGTACTAATCTATGTTATCTATCGTTTAATAGTGACATTTAAAGAACACAAGAAACGTAACAAAATTATCTTAATTGCTGGCGGATCTATTCTTGGCGTCGCTATCTTGATGGTTGGAGTTAGTTATCTAACTAAAGGCAAGTTCTTAGCTCCTATCTATTCATTAATATCTTCTCTAGGTGGTTCCTCCACTCTTAGTAGTAGAACATTTATCTGGGATAACGTTTATCAACTACTCCGTAATGGCTGGTGGCTCATTGGTAGAGGTTTTGGTCTATTAAATGAAATGTTATTACCAATGAACACAGTTAATGGTGATGCAGTCTTCCCTGCTCATAGTGCGTTCCTCACATTGTTAGGTGAAGGCGGTATTATTTATCTATTAGGTTACCTAGTGTTAATGGGTTATACAGTATACATCATTATCAATTGTTTCAAATATAAGAGAGATTTAACTGTGGCGTTCTCATTAGGTATTATCGCGTTCACTCTTTATTCATTTGTAGAAGCAATCCACTACTTAGTTTATGTCTTCTTATTCCCAATGATGATTCTCTATCATTTATCAACCCTACAAGTAGAGAAAAAGGAAGCTTAATCAAATTAATACAGAAAAGAAAAAAGGCTCAAACATCACATCTGAGCCTTTTCTTATTGGTTTTACTATTTATTTGATCCCATTAGTCCCGCGATAAATGGCACTTCAATAGCAGCGTCTAATCTTGGGAATAATGGACTGCCTTTAACAGTTTGTAAATTGTCTAATAAGTGCTTATCTTTAATGTTTTGATAATCAGCTTTTTCACTAGATAATCCTAATTGTTCAAAGGCTTTATCGCTTGCCACCACTAGGACTGGATGATATAAACGGCTAGCAACATAGATTGCTCTTGCTAAGTGGTTCATAACAGAACCAAGTTCAGCTTTCTTAGCTTCATCTTTTGCCAAAACCCATGGAGTGGTTTCATCGATATATTTGTTAGCGCGATTCACTAATTCGTTTACATAGCTAATTGCTTCTGTAATCTTCAAATCATCCATCGCTTTTTCATATTGTTCGATTGTGAAATCAATCATGGCTTCTAAAGCGCCATCAAATTCAGTTAATTGGCCTTTATATTCTGGAATAATTCCATCGAAATATTTGCCAATCATGGAAATAGTTCTATTTAATAAATTTCCATACGAATTAGCAAGATCACTATTCACTCTTTCCACGAATTGTTCTGGAGAGAAACTACCATCACTACCAAAATTGATTTCTCTAGTTAAGTAATATCTCACTGAATCAACTCCATAACGTTCGACAAGAGGATATGGGTCCACTACGTTGCCCTTAGATTTGCTCATCTTGCTATCTCTCATCATTAGTAAGCCGTGAACAAATTCGCGATCAGGTTTTCTAACTCCTAATGATTCAAGGAACATTGGCCAATAAATCGCATGGAATCTAGTGATATCCGCGCCTAATATGTGAATGATTTCTGTATCTTCGTCTTCCCAGTATTTTTTAAATAATTCTGGGTGATCACTACCATATCCTAAAGCGGTGATATAGTTTGTTAAAGCATCAAGCCAAACATAGACAACATGTTTTGGATTTTCCTTAACAGGAATGCCCCATGTAAACGATGTTCTAGAAACACACAAATCATCTAATCCTGGTTTAATGAAAGTATTAATCATCTCGTTTTTACGAGAAACAGGAGTTAAGAAGTTTGGATTATCATCATAGAACTTCAATAATGAATCTACGTACTTACCAGTTTTAAAGAAGTAAGCTTCTTCTTTAGCTTTTTGCACTTCTCTACCACAATCAGGGCAAAGATGATCGACACCTACTTGAGTGTCAGTCCAGAAAGCTTCACAGAATCTGCAGTACCATCCTTCATATTCTCCAAGGTAGATGTCACCTTTTTCTAACATCTTAGAGAAGATGTCTTGAACGACTTTGACGTGTCTATCTTGAGTGGTTCTAATAAAGTCATCATTAGTGATTTTTAATAAATCCCAAAGCTTATAGAATCCTTCAACGATATTATCTACGAATGCTTGAGGTGTAACCCCTGCTGCTTCAGCATTTTTCTCAATCTTTAAGCCGTGTTCATCCGCACCAGTAAGGAAATAACATTCATAGCCTCTTTCTCTTTTAGAACGGGCAAAAACATCGGTTAAAGTTGTGCAATATGCATGACCGATGTGAAGCTTAGCGCTTGGATAATAAATTGGTGTAGTAATGTAAAATTTCTTCTTCATAGTGTAAAAAACCGGTATAACCGGTTATTTTCTTATTTCTTTTCGTTAAGTCCGTATTTACGGTTGAAGCGATCGATACGACCATCAGCTTGAACAAATCTTTGTTTGCCGGTGTAGAATGGGTGGCAGTTGCTGCATGTATCCACTCTGATCTCTTTTTCTGTAGAACCTGTTTCAAATGTTGCTCCGCAGCTAATGCAGGTTACTTTGCAGCGATGATACGCTGGGTGAATATTCTTCTTCATTTTTCTTCTCCTTCCGCCTAGAACAGTATGTCGTCCTAAGTAAGTCAACGTGATGATAATACACAATATCTTTGTTTATTTCAATAAATAAAGAGAAGAAATGGTGATTTTGTGATTATTAATTGAATAATAAGTGGTTCTGTGGTTTACTTAAGTTAGGGTGTGGACCTACCTTTTGTTCGGTGGGTCTTTTTTAATAACTATTATCAGTAGCAATACCAATATTAGGATTAAACCTATCTCGTTCATAGAGATCACATCCTTTCTCTCTTGGTTACCTTTTCGATCAGTGAAGTTAATCAG
>CADCPC010000025.1 GCA_902803285.1 uncultured Erysipelotrichaceae bacterium
CTACATATTCTCTAAGAGTAATTAAAGAATCACACTCATTCCATAAGGTGAAATATTCAGCTTGGCTTTTACAAGACGCGATACTTGCAAGCATTGGTAAGACGGCTAACGCTATTAATCCTTTTTTCATTCTTTTTCCTCCAGTAAATTGTAATGTTAAGTGCAACACTCAGAGATAGCTTCGGACATCACTTTTGATGGAGATATCCAATTGTTGCATTTCCTATGTCTATTGTTAATTAAATTTACATTCTTATCAATATAAACCTGGGTATTCTTAAATAATTCCTATAATTCTACTCATCAATGTAAAATTCGTGTACGGACAATTGAACCTTAAATTGTATTAGGGTGTCGACAATCGGAGACACAACTAATTAAATAAACACGTACAATTAAGTACGTGTTTTTTTATTTTTAAAAACTATAAAAATAGACTATAAGACAAGTTCAATAATAGAGTGACCGTCTTTATAAGAATATTTATGAGATTTAGTTAAATTTTTAACAATTGTTAAACCAAATCCACCAGGAGCGATTTCGGAACGGAATTTATCTAAGAATTTCTCTTTATGATTATTAAATGGGTCATAATCTTCCCCGTTAGAGGTAATCACAAGCCTTACTTCACCCTTAAGATATTCAAAATGAATATCAATGACTAAATCTTCTCTTTTCTCATAAGAGACAAGATTATTCACCAATTCATCAATAATGATACCCACTGATGCTCTTGTTTTTTCTTCTAGATAGGAGAATGCATCATTAAATTTATCAACGATATCGTTAATAATTTCATAATCTTTCTTTTCGTAATGGAGATCTAATTTTGTTTCTTTGTTCTTAATAAGAACCATGGTGATATCATCAAATTGTTCTTTATTGCCAGTGAAGGAATTGAGATTATCATTAAGCTTTTTAATTACTTCTTCTAAACCTAATTCACTGGTGCCTTTAATTGTTTCTTCGATTCTTTGATACCCGAATTGTTCTTCATCTTTATTAATGGATTCATTTAATCCATCAGTGAACATTAATAAGTAATCGCCTTTATTAAATTTATGTGATTCTTTCTTAAATTCATAGCCCTCTTCGACACCCAAAACCACATTTGATTCACCTTCTAATTTAATGACTTTATTATTAGAGACAATATAAGGTTTTTCATGTCCGGCATTGATATATGTAATTTCATTTTTTTCAAAATCAATCACACCAATAAATGAAGTGATGAATAATAATTCATTATTATTTTTAGTAAGCATATTATTGACACTATTAATGGCGTCGACAAAATCTTTATAAGATTGAACCGCAGATTTAATTAATTCCTTGCCCTTCATCATAAATAAGCTAGCAGGGATACCTTTACCTGAAACATCACTGATTAATACTGCTAAACGGTGATCATCTAAATAGAAGTAATCATAGAAATCACCACCTACTTCTTTAGCAGGTTTGATATATGTTCTAATAGAAGCTTGTTGATCATCAAATGTAGCTTTTGGTAAAGCTTCAAGTTGAATCTTACTAGCAATCTCTAGTTCGGCGTTAATCTTCTCTTTATCTTGCGCATCCTTTTTAATGATATTAACATAGTTAACAATCTGGTCTTGCATCAAAATAAAGGAACCTTCTAACGTTTGAATCTCATCATGAGATTTAATGTTAGGCTTGATTGTTTTAAACGGCTTATTTGACTTCAATTGATCAGAAACACCAACTGCGGCTTTATTAAGTTTATTAATATTTCTAACAAACATGAAATAAGACAGAATCGCATAAAGAACAATAACGGCGAGTCCACTACCTAATAAAATTAATATTTCACTTCTTAATATAGGTGCGTATTCACGAAAAACCCTACTAGTTTCATACGCCACAAATAAATAGCCAATGGTTTCAACTTCTCCACTATAATTACTTTTAATTTCTATGAATTTGGTTTCATATGAACGTAGTTTGTATCCTTTAATATAATCATGACCAATATCATAGATTTGATCATTAGGCTTACAGTCATAGTGACTTCCAGGACAAAAATAGAAAATGTTTTTTCCTATAGAAGTCCCCATTCTAGAGTCGCATATAAAGATGAAACGATTACTATCATTTGGATCTTTCATTGCATAGAAAGTATATTGACTTGCATAGAAAGAAGTATTTAATAAAACATCATTAATATCACTATAACTTGCCTTAAAGTTAAAGTAGTCTTGACTTCCTGGTAATCCTTTTGGATAAAAATAGCGATAAGCAGCTGAAAATCTACTTTCGTAATCAGCAAACGATGGATAGTTTTTCGGTTCCTCGTCTTTGACTAAGTCGTATCGAGAAGTAACATAGTTTTGAACTTGGATAAATGAGTCAGTCTTGCATGTATTGGATTCTAAAGCATAATATTTATTGGCGTATTCAAGGGCAGAAATACCATCCGCTTTTAAATCCTCTTTAGCTTTTGAAATCGCGTTATTATAACTAACAACAACCGCAACTGTACCCGCGATAAAAGAAGCAATTATTCCAAGTAAAATCACTTTTAAAAGAATAGGAAAATGTAAACGCTTCTTTTCTTTCATAAATAATTATTTAACAGTTAAAATGTTATTAAAGCCAGTCACTTTAAAAACTTCTTGACAGATTGGATTTAAATTATGGATTTCTAAAGCTTTATTCGAGGCCGCTAAAGATTTTTTAAGGGCTAACAAAGCACGTAATCCTGCTGAAGAAATATATTCAAGATCTTTAGCTTCAATAACTACAACCTCTTCTTTAATTTCCTCTTTAGAAAGAGTGTCGCTAAATTCAACGGAAGTTACTGTGTCTAATCTTCCTTTTAGAGCAACCACTAATTGCTCTTCATGTTTAATAGAAATCTCCATATATTATTTATTCTCCTTTGAGTTTAATTTCAAAAACTGTGTTATTTAAATTAAGTATACGCATATAAGTCATCTTATCGGTAATGTTTTTGATAAGCTTTAATCCACTTGTGGAATATTCTTCCTTCTCATCAAACTCTACTTTAGTGGGGTCGAATGGCACTCCATCATCCCTTATTCTTAATAATAAGCTATCTTTGAAGAGCCTTAAATTAACATCGATATAATTATGGCTATTTTTCTTATAACCATAGTTAATGATGTTATCCACCATCTCTTCTGCGGCAAGCCCCACTATTTGACTTTCTCGATTTGGAATATTATGACTTTTGGCAAATTCAGTAATTTGTTCCGAAACAATTGAAGCATTTTGTTCTTGATTATCTAAAGAAACATCAAAAGATTCAGCATCAATGTTCTCAAGCATAAATATGCTTCTACATTTCTTTTTCTTATTATAGAAATGAATAAAGATATAAACAATCACCACCGTGGCCACTTCATTAATCCAACACGCCATACAATATCCCATTAATGGATCACTAGTATGTAATAAGCCCAATGTTAAAGGTAAAACAATCACTAATTCTCTTAAAAATACCGTAATCGTTGAAGGAATATTTTTATCAATGGTTGGATAATAATTGGTGGAGAATTTATTAATTTCATAAGGGATAAAGGAAATAAGATAAACCCATAAAATAGTGTTGATTCTAGCAATATCTCCAGAATAGTCCGCTCCAAAGATCGCGCAATAAGCATTAGGGAATATCAAAACAAATAAGGAAATTAATACTGTAATACCAATGTTTATCCAATATATTTTCCTTGCAACAGATTTAAGCGAATAATAATCTTTTTCTCCATAGAAAATACCACATAAATTAGGAATGATGTTTAAAACACCTCCGCAAAGTAGGTCAAACAAGAAGACCATATTGGATATTAATCCATAAAGCAACAAATCATCATTTCCGAGTAGTTTGCCAATAAAAATATTGACAATTAACATTTGAATTGCAGTTAAAAGCAAATTAATCGCACTAGTAGATGTTGCTTTAAAAATGCTTTTAGCGCCACAGTTTTTAATTTTAAAAGTTAAGGTTAACATTCTCTTCTTACTTCTAAAATAAAAAATAGTCACTATTGCTCCAACTAAATATCCTGCTCCAGTAGATAAAGCCGCGCCCATCATCGCATTGCCACTTGATTGCATTAATTTAATTAATAAAATCTCTAATCCTACTTTTGCAACATTAGAAACAATATAGAAAAGCGAAGATAATCTAGGATTATTATCAACCGCCATAAAGGAACCAATTAATAAAGCAAACGTAACAATTGGGTCAGTCACTAAATACATCAAAATGTATTGCGATGCAAATTCTTGATAAATTGGATCGCCATCACTAAATAATGAGGCCAGTGGTCCAGCAATTGGATAGGCAATTGCAGCGAAAACAAAAGAAATACCCATGCCAACAATAATAGAGAAGGAATAGGCTTTTTTTGCCCCTGTAACGTCTCTTTTACCTAGCAAAGTCGCTACTACTATTGCTCCTCCAATACCTAAAGCAAATCCAGGAATTTGAATAATATATAAAATTGGCATCACTAAGCTTGATGCACTAAGAGCGTCATTACCAATGAAGTTACCCACTAAGACTCCATCTACTAATGAGCCGAATTGCATCGCAAAAATCATCAAAATAGAAGGAATTAGATAAGTGATAAACTTCCGATTAATAAGCTTAGAATTTCTTGTTAACGTACTACTCATAAATCAGTCCTCTCAAAGAAGCCAAGAGTGTCCAAAGATTCAATCGCATTCTTTAAATATTGATAATCAGTAATTGGCCATTTGTATCCTAAATGATATAAGGATTTATTAGTGAACTCATTATCTGAAAGTATAAAGCTATGAGTGTGCATATCGCTACTAGAATAGGAGATTAAAGAAGACACTAACATGCTCTTAGAATCATCCATCATCATCTCTTTCATGGATTTTAAGAATTCTTCATCACTTACTACTTCAATACCAAATCCAAGTTCATTTAAGACATAAATAATGTCACCCATCTGCACCATATGTGAATTAGCGCTATGATAGACAGTAAATTTGCTTGAAGTTTTACTTAGTAAAAGAATAGTTTTAGCTACTTCATCAATTGGAGAGAAGTCAACTTCTACATCCATGGAATTCACTGGGAATTTCTTTAAAGTGGCATAGCCCTTTAAGTCTCTCATGAAGCCGTTTGTAATGGAATTAGCCTGGAATTCTCCATCACTTTGTCTACTCATTAAGTTACCAACACGGATAATCTTGCCGTCTAATCCTTCTTTATCTACGGCTTCAAGTAATGCTTTTTCAGCGTCAAACTTACTATGGACATATTTATTAGAGACATCTTGACCAAAGTCTAACATGTCTTCTTTCATTCTAAAGGACGGGTCAAATTTATTATCGATATTTTCACCGGCTACAGATAAAGTGGAGATTTGCACTAATCTCACTTTCTTCTTCTTAGCGATTTTAATTAAGTTTTTCACTCCGCCTACATTAACATGTTCAATGATATCGTCATTTGCGAAGTGCTTCACTATCGCTGCGGAGTTAATAATTAAGTTGAAATCATAATCTTTAAGTTTCTCACCTAATGTCTCATCAGTGACATCGCCGTCCACTATGGTGACATATTTATCAACTTCCTCAGTTAAAGGAGAATCAAAATAATATGCAAGTAAACCTAATAAACGATCTTTAGGACTGAGCTTACCGGCTCTAATTAAAGCGATGGTGTCAATCTTTTGATCTAATAATTCTTTTAAAATGTGAATGCCTAAGAATCCGGTAGAACCTGTTAATAATACTTTATTAACTTCATATTCATCTTTCGTGTCATTAACTTCACTAACGACATTATGGGCTAGACTACCTAATTCAGCATTTTGAGCTTTAGATACTACTTTAGTAGTTTCTTCACTAGTTTCTACTCCAGTTAGAGAATTGATATGTTTTTCTAACTCTAATACGGTGGAATAATCAAAGACATCGCCATAGGCAATTGGTAAGCCCATATTCAAGGCTAACATTGCCACTTT
Source organism: uncultured Erysipelotrichaceae bacterium (assembly GCA_902803285.1). Lineage (GTDB taxonomy): Bacteria > Bacillota_I > Bacilli_A > RFN20 > CAG-826 > UBA2450. The sequence goes on from CADCPC010000025.1 coordinate 5,988, forward strand.
AGAAACGCTTAAAGATGTACCTCCCATTTCAAAGAAGTCATCATCTACTCCGACATTATCTTTGCCTAAAGCTTTTTTAAATAATGTTAAGAGTTTTTCTTCTAACTCATTAGAAGCAGATTTCACTTCTTTCTTTTCTTCTTTAACTTCAATTTC
>CADCPC010000026.1 GCA_902803285.1 uncultured Erysipelotrichaceae bacterium
AGAAAAGCTCGAATGGTGGAATAAATCCGAAAAACAAATACAAAAGCTTATTCCAATTCTTTCTAATGGCGATATCGATTATGTAAAAAAAGAGCTCAAAACAATTCTCCAATAGGATGGTAATTATAGTGTTAAACTCAATTTGACTATTTTCGCCCAATAATTGGGGTACGCAAATTACTTAAAGGGTACGCATTGTATCAAATAAGGTAAACCATTCCATAATCATATATAATCCCTGATACAAATTGGGGATTTTATTTTTCAATATAAGCCTTTTTATAAAATAAAAAGAAATGTATTTATATTTCCCAAAATCAAAAATTACTTAAAATTGGGAAATGTAAATGTAAAATGCTTTAATCAACGATTAGAGTTTTTTCTTTTTAGCCAGTTTATGCAAAACCTTCTTAATAGTGGTATATTATTCTCATGCTAGATATCCAAGCTTACGAAAATAAAAAATATCCTTTTCCTGGTATTTATCGTTTAAGACCTCTAATCGCAGTTGGTAGATTTACAAAAGGTTTATATAGTAAGAGTCGTAAACTCTTTACTATTTTATCTATACCTTTATATTTACTCGCCTATCCATTTAGATTTTGGAAAGTTTCTAAGCCTAAAAAGTTTAAACACGAATTAGGAATAGCAATCATAGTTAAAAACGAACAGGACTATATTAAAGAATGGTTAGATTACCATCTTCTACTTGGTTTTGAAGTGTTCTATGTTTTTGATAACGAATCTACAGATGGGACTTATGAAGTATTAAAACCATATATCGAAAAAGGTGTAGTGGTATATCATAAAATCAAAGGAAAAGGCAGACAAATTGATGCCTACAACAAGGTGATAAACAAAGAGAAAAATCACTGCAAATATATTGGATTTTTTGACATCGATGAGTTCATCAAAGTTGATCACAATATTAACTTAGTCAATTATATTAAAAATATATTTGAAAGCGATAATACAGTAGGCGGAATCACTCTTAACTGGATGTTTTTTGGAAGCTCTAATTTAAAGAAGAAAACAGACGGTTTAGTAATCAAAAAATTCGTTTATCACGCAAAACCAGATTTCATTGAGAATATTCATATTAAGAGCATTGTTAATCCACGTGTAGTAATGGATTTTAGGAACCCACATTATGCGATATATAAAAAAGGATATTACGCATATAACTTATCTAAGAAAATTGTTAAAGGACCTTTCAATGACGACTTCTCTAATTTAGAAGTAAGAATTAATCATTATTTCACTAAATCAGAAGAGGAATTCATGGCTAAAAGGAATAAGGGTTTAGCGGATCAAGCTAGACAAAGAGACATCGATGAATTTGAGAAATTTGACCGTAATGAGGTCTTTGATGACTCGATGATAGAGGTCGCCAATAGGCTAAGTGACAAATAAATTTGAAAAAAAGTTTTCTGCTAATATTTTAGATCAATTATTTGTTTAAACATCTAGATAGCATCAAAAAATTCTTCCAATATATTGGAAGGTTTTTATTTTTGCCTAATTTTTTTCTAAACATCTTAATAAAAAAACGCGCGTGAAAATTCCTAAAAAAGTATCTAGAATTTTAACCTCAATAATTTTTAATTAATTTAAAAAATATTTTACATATATTTCCATTTGTTGTATATTTTTAGACAATCATATAATGAGCATACTATTTATGTATGCAGAAAGGAGAAAGTATATGAGAAAAACATCTAAAGTGATTTTCGGTCTTATGGCTACTTCTCTTCTCGGCTTATCCGCTTGTAATAAGGGACCAAGCATTCCAGAAGATCCAAAGACTCCTACAGCTTTCTGTTACACTTATATGGATTACACAACTGTATCTCCATCTAACTGGAACGAACTCACCTACCAAGACAATAATGATACACAAATCATGTCTCACATTGGTGGAAGCTTCTTCACTTTTAACTACGAATTCGATGCTGATGGCGAAATCGTAGATGGCGGTTTTACTGTTGATTATGATGGTGCAACTAACTTAGAAGACGTTAGTGAACTTATTGGTAAACAAGCAGGCAGTGGATACGCTTACAAAATTACACTCCGTCACGATTTAAAATGGGATGATGGCAGCCCAATCAAAGCAGCAGACTTTGTTTATTCTATGAAACAACAATTAGATCCTGCTTACAAAAACTACCGTGCTGATAGTTTCTATAACGGCTCATTAATCATTCACAATGCTAAGAACTACGCAAAGATTGGCGATAAAGGCTTCTTCGCATCTACAGACGTTTACGAAGATTATGCATCTGCTGACTTAGAAAACTTATATTTCCATACAGCAATGCCTGATGAAGATGCAGAAGATGGTTCTTTTGAAGCATCTGACACATTATTCGATAAACAAGTTATCGAACCAGACTACTATGCATCTGTCACAAAGAATGGTTTAGTTGCTTGCTTATCTTCTTGGTTCGCATTTGAAGTTCCTTTCACACAAGAAGAAATCGATTCTCTTGAAGGAAAAACAGTCAAAGAAATTAAAGAAAGTTCAACTCTTTCTGCAATTTATGACAATGCAATTTCCTATGCTGAAAACTTCTATGGCCCAGCTGGCGAGGACTTAGCTCTTGTTTGGTGTGTTTCCGAATATGAATACCCAGAAATCAGCTTTGATCAAGTCGGTATTTTCGCTGATGGCGATTACGACTTATACATCGTTTTAGATAGTTCATTAGATCTATTAAAACCAGATGGCACATTAAGCTACAAAGCAGCTTACAACTTAAGCTCTTTACCATTAGTTAAAGAAAGCTTATACGAAGAATGTAGAGTTGCTCCAGCAACAGAAGGCGCTCTTCCAACTTCTAGATACAATAGTTCAGTTGAAACAAGTGCTTCTTGGGGCCCTTACAAACTCACATACTTCCAAGCTGGTAAACAATACATCTTGGAAAGAAATGAAAACTGGTATGGCTACAACATGAAAGAATACAAAGGCCAATACCAAACAGACAGAATTGTCTGTAACACAATCGAAGAATGGAATACTGCATGGTTATCCTTCCAACAAGGTAACATCACAAGCATCGGTATTGATGTTTCTATCTCTCAAGATTACAAATCATCTTCCAGAGCAGTCTTCACAGGTGACGACTATGTCGCATCCTTACAATTACAATCTTCTAAAGAAGGTTTAAAGAACCGTGAAACAGCTGGTGTCGATAAAGAAATGTTATTATACCCTGACTTCAGAAAAGCATTATCCTTAGCTATCGACCGTGCTGATTACACAGCAAAATGTACAACAGCTTCTCAACCAGGCTTTGGTATCTTCAACGAATACCATTACTATGATGTTGAAAACGCTGGTGTTTACAGACACACAGACGCTGCTAAGAAAGTTATCTGTGAAACTTATGGTGTCAACATTGATGACTATGATTCATTAGACGAAGCTTATGCGGCAGTTACAGGTTACAACCTCGAATTAGCAAAACAATTAATCAACTCCGCTTATGATGAAGCTGTTGCAGCTGGTACAATCGCAGCTGGCGACAAAGTTGTCTTAACAGTCGGTGCTGCTGCAGACTCTGAAGCAACAAGAAGACAATTCAACTACTTAAAGAACGCTTTTGAAACTTTAGCAGTTGGTACAAAACTCGAAGGCAGATTAACACTCGAATTCGATGCTTCATTTGGTAGCAAATGGTCAACAGACTTCCGTGCTGGTGCTTACGATATCTGTACTGGTGGTTGGTCAGGTGCAGCTTGGAACCCAGGCTACTTCTTATTAGCTTACCTCTCACCAGATTATATGTACTCAAAAGGCTGGGATACTTCCAAAGCTATGCTTACATATGACATCTATCAAGATGGTTCTGACGTTAGAACAATGTCATTACTTGATTGGTATGATTGCTTAAACGACAACGAAGGCGCTGCAATCAACTTATCTGAAGGTCACTATGACACTGACTTAAGATTAGGCTTAATCGCAGCTATCGAAGGCGAAATCTTAAAGGTTTACTACACAGTACCTTTATACAACTTCTACTCTGCAGCTCTCTTATCTTATAAGGTCAACTACGGCTCAACCACTTATAACACATTCATGGCTTACGGCGGAATCCGTTATATGACATATAACTATGATGATCTTGCATGGTCATACGTTAAAACACATTTTGATTACAAAGCATAATCTTTAACAACTTTATACTTATATCAAATAAAACCATTAATATTCGTGGGGTGGTTTAGGCCACCTCACGATATTTATTCTTTTATTCAAAAGAATAATAATATATCAAAAAAGAATTAATAAAGAAAGAGGAATTAACTTATGTATATGTTGAAATACATTATGAAGAGGCTTGGCCTTTTAGTGATGACATTCGTTATCATTGAAGTTATTTGCTTTGTCCTTATTAAAGCTTTACCAATTGTTATTAATGTCGGTATTGGACAAGATAGACAAATCATCATTGCTCAATTAACAGCACGTGGTTATTTCGATCCTATCCCAGTTCAATTCTGGAATTATTTAAAAGGCATTTTCACCAGAGGAGATTTCGGTATCTGCTACAACTTACCAGAATACCGTAATCAAAGCGTTGTAGAAGTTTTTAGAAGCAAACTTCCACCAACCTTGTTAATAAATGTTTACTCAAGCTTAATTGCAATTCCAATCGGTATAGCTTTGGGCATTTTCGCAGCACTTAAGAAAAATAAATGGGAAGACCAAGTTATCTCTACAACAGTTATGTTATTCATCTCTGTTCCTTCCTTCGTTTATGCTTTCTTAGTCCAATACATCTTCTGTTTCAAATTAGAGTGGTTCCCATTAACCATGTTAGCGGGTTATGACTACTTCTCACCTGATATGTTCCTCAGTATGTTACCAGCAGTCATCTCATTATCATTCGGATCTATTGCTGGATACGCTAGATATACCAGAGCAGAGCTTACAGAAGTGTTAACTAACGACTATATGCTCTTAGCTAGAACCAAAGGATTAACTAAAGCACAAGCTACAACCAGACACGCTTTAAGAAACGCAATGGTGCCTATTTTCCCAAGCATCGTTGGTGAATTCGTTTCTGTTTTATCTGGTTCATTAATCATCGAAAAGATCTTCGCAATTCCTGGCGTTGGAGGACTATACCTCATGGCCATCAATGCACAAGACTACGATTCATTTATGTTTTTATCAGGCTTCTATATTTTAATCGGACTACTTGCTTCTATAGTTATCGACTTAAGCTATGGAGTTATTGATCCACGTATCAGAATGGGGGCGAAATAATCATGAGACCAGAAGAATTAACAAATCTCCCAAAAGAGAAATTCGTCCTTGTTAACGAAAATAAAAAATTACACGATAAAGAATTAGTTACTAAACCTATCGGATTCTTTAAAGACGCAATGCATAGATTTGCAAAGAATAAAGGCTCTATTGTTGGTGCTATCATTATTGCATTATTAGTATTATTTGCAATTGTCGTCCCAATTTTCTCTCAATATACCGTTTCATATCAAGACACCTATTACCGTTACACTTTGCCAAAATTATTTACAAGTGAAAACATTGACTTCCTTGATGGCGGTACAAAGAAAACTCTAAACGAAGCATCATTCATCTATTATTACAGCATGGGCGCTGAAACAGGTCACAACGCTGTTAAGAGACAACAATATTCAAAGAATGATAAAGATATGTACACGTTTAGACTTGATACATATCAACAAACAGGTGTTGTCTTCAAGACTGTAACAAAAGAAGAATATGAATCTATTCAAGGGTATCAAGATGAGCACAATGTACAAATCATCTACCCAATTACTGATCCATCTTTAAGACCAAGTCAAAATCAAGACAAGAACAACGCTAACTATTGGTACAAAACCAAGGTTAATGGTAGTGTTACTGTTCCTGATGAATACGTCATTCATGAAGATGGCACAATTACATTCACAAACATCTATCAAGAATATTCGAAACCAGTTCTAGATTCTGTCGCAAACGCAACAGAAGCTACTCCTATCGAATTGGTGCCAAAAGAAGATGGCTATGGTATTCTTCTCAACACATTAGTGACAACTGATGAGAATGGCAATGACTTAGAAACTCCAATCTTTGCTAAGGCTGGATATCTAAGAGTCTATGTTGAAGATGATGTTAACTGTTCTGAAGTTGTTGAAGAAATTGATGATGGTTCAACTTTCCAATTCAATACAACTTACAACACATTAGTTACCTATTTAACTGGTCATACAGTTCCATCTAAAGACGGTTATCACTATTTCGCATTAAACAGAATTACTGGAACCGCTGCTAACTTAATTCACATTGATGTTATTGGCTCAGATACTTATCTTCCATTCTATTTATATCAAGATGGTGAAGTCGTAACTTCTCCTGTAGCAAATCAACAATACTTCTTCTCTGCTAATAGACAAAAATCGTCTGAAAAAGATTATTACGTCAAAAGTATTAATAGAGGAACTATCACATTAGTTGATAATAGAAACACCGCTGCAGTATTTACCGCAGAAGAAGTGGAAGGTGGACATCGTATTTACTTACCTGGCCTCACTGCTGGACAAAAGAGTTATGTAACTGCTGTTGCACAAGGAGATAGGAACAATATTTCGACAAGTATTGTTGCTTCTGCTGCTTCAACATTCCAATTTGATGCTGCTAATCACACATTCAAAATCACTATCAATGGACACACAGATACCAGTTATGATGGTGAATATTACTTCTTACTCAACAAAGATACCAAAACTATTTATTTAGGTAAGTCTACTGAAGTTGATGGCACTAATGTTTTATACTTACCAGTCGTTAATAGTGGTGATTTATCTCCAGTTTCTGCAATTGTTGATCAAGGCACATATAAGATTGGCGACATTATCACAACAATTACCGATAACTATTATTACATTAATGGCACTTTCAAGGGTGATAACTATACCTCAAAAATGAGAATAGAAGGTGAAGGCAACTTTAAATACAATTACGCTATTAAAAAGGATGGCGCTAACTACGAAATTCGTATTAATTATGCAGAATACTACCTTTATTATCACCACGCTGTCTTACATGATAAAATCAAAACAGCACACTTCTTATTTGGTACAACCGCTAATGGACAAGATATCTTTACTTGCTTAGCTAGTGGTGCAAGATTCTCCTTCATCATGGCAATTGCTGTTGCAGCAGTGAACATGGTTGTCGGTGCAATCTATGGTGCTATTGAAGGTTACTATGGTGGTAAAGTCGACTTAGTCATGGAACGTATTGTTGAAATCTTATCAGCAGTCCCATTCATGATTGTCATTACCTTACTTAAATATCACATGAGAGGATCTTCTCAAGTCCTCATCTTATTCATCGCCTTCTTCTTGACGGGATGGATTGGAGAAAGTGGACTGGTCCGTATGCAGTTCTACCGATTTAAGAACCAGGAATACGTCCTGGCGGCTAGAACACTGGGTGCTAAGGACTGGAGAATCATGTTTAAGCACATCTTCCCTAACTCTTTAGGAACGATTGTTACAAGCTCCGTCTTAGTCATTCCAAGCATGATCTTCTCAGAAACATCATTATCATATTTAGGAATTATCAACCTCAATAGTGGTTCGATGACCTCTGTTGGTACATTACTCGCTAATGCACAACCTTACTTAGTCACTTATCCACACATGATATTATTCCCAGCTATATTCATTTCATTATTGATGCTATGCTTCAACTTATTCGGTAATGGATTACGTGATGCGTTCAACCCATCACTCAGAGGAACGGAGGACTAATTTTATGGCAGAAAAGAAATTACAAGTTAAAAAATTACAAGTCTCCTTTAGAACTCAAGCTGGCATTTTAAAGGCTGTTAGAGGTATCTCCTTTGACTTATACAAAGGTGAAACTCTTGCAATCGTTGGCGAATCAGGTAGCGGTAAATCCGTTACCTCTAAAGCCATCATTGGTATTCTTAGTGGAAACTCCATCGTTGAAGGTGGAGAAATCCTCTATGATGGCCAAGACTTATTAAAGATTGATGAAGAGCACTTCCATAAGATTAGAGGCGATAAAATCGCAATGATCTTCCAAGATCCTCTTTCATCTTTAAACCCAATCATGCGTGTTGGTAAACAACTTACCGAAGCCATGATTCTTAATGGTAGAGCAAGACAAAGAAATTCCCGTAAAGAATTCAATACTCACCTAGCTTTACTCAAAAAGAATTTAATCGAAAACAATCCTGAAAATAAGGATAAGTACGTGAAAATGTGCAGTGATTTCGATAAATTCTGTATCAAATCAACCCAATTAGAAAAAGCATATAACGCGGCTAATTCTACTGCGGTTTCTACTCATACAAATATCGATGAGCTTGTATTCTTACTTGAAAAGAATCAAAGAGTGGCCTTAAAAGCACAAGTTGTGACTATCTTAAGAATTCTTCCAAGAACTTATCATCATTATGTTGTTCATGGTGATGAATTAGAGACATTAATCCCTGAACTCAACGGATTAGTTAAAGGCAAGAAAGCTATTGATATTGACAAAGTAGCAGTTATTGATGTTTTAAAACGCATCAATGATGTCGTCAAAGCAGGAATAGATAGAGAACATCCTGACTTCTTCAGATTAGGATATTACAAATTCAGAAACCCTGACTTTGATGAAAAGGGATATACAGGTTCCATCGCTGATTTAGATAAGCTGACTCTCGACTTCCTTGATAGTGATTTCATGATTGAATTTATTAAACTTGGCAGCGAAGGAATGCTATATTCCCGTAACAAGAGTTTGGACGCTAAGAAAGAATTGCTTCCAAAACTCAATGAATTCCGTGACTTGGTGAACTCAATGGAAGTTCTTGATAAAAAGGTTTTATCACCAAGACTTAGAGAATTAAAAACAGGTGTTAAGCACGCTGTCGATTATGTCAGAGTTAAGAAACACTCTGTCGAATACTCATTTGGTATCTCTGTTTCTCACGAATTTAAACGTTATTATGAGGGTTTAAGATTAAATCCTAAGAACCTCCGTAAATACGAACAATCAAAAGCTAAATTTGATAAACTCATTGAATCAGGTAAGACACCAACATGGAAAGTTATCCCTCCATATCTAGTTGATCTTGAATTAACTAAGAGCAATATCATCAAAATCTTAGATGACTTAATCTATAGATATAACAAAGATATCGCTTCAACCACCTATGACCCTCATAAGGAAATGATTGAACTTGTCGACTTCTTCAAAGAACAAGCTTCTAGACTTGTCTATAGAGTCACACAAGGTATCGCTAAAACAAGAGCGATTGAATTATTAAAAGAAGTTGGTATTGCTGAACCAGAAATCAGATATAAACAATATCCATTTGAATTCTCTGGTGGTATGAGACAACGTATTGTTATCGCTATCGCATTATCTGCTAACCCAGATATCTTAATCTGTGATGAGCCTACAACCGCTCTTGACGTGACAATCCAATCTCAAATTCTTGAATTAATCAACAGAATTAAGAAGGAAAGAAATCTTTCAGTTATCTTTATTACTCACGACTTAGGTGTTGTTGCTAACATGGCAGACCGTGTTGCAGTTATGTATGCTGGTAAGATTGTCGAATACGGAACAGCTGATGATATATTCTATGATCCAAAACATCCATATACATGGGCCTTATTAGCCTCTATGCCAGATCTTGATACCAAAGAGAAACTTGAAGCTATTCCAGGAACCCCACCTAACATGATTTATCCTCCTGTTGGTGATGCTTTCGCGGAAAGAAATAAATACGCTTTAGAAATTGACTTCGAACAAGAGCCACCTCTATTTGAAGTTAGTGAGACTCACTATGCGGCTACTTGGTTATTGCATCCAAATGCCCCAAAAGTTGAGCCACCAAAAATTATTACTGAGCGTATTGCAAGAATGAAGAAGGAGGTAGAAGACTATGGAAAAGACAGATAGAGAAGTTCTTTTAAAGGTTGATCACCTCAAACAATACTTCAAACTTGGAAAACATGAATTACCAGCAGTCGATGACGTATCCTTTGAAATTTACAAAGGCGAAGTCTTCGGTCTTGTTGGTGAATCAGGTTGTGGTAAAACTACAACAGGTAGAACCATCATCCGTTTATATGACGCGACTGGTGGTAGTGTCTATTTTGATGGCAAAAGAATCGTTGCTGGTGTCAGAGGATATAAAGACGCGATTAAAGCCGCAAAAGCGGAATTTGTTGCTAAAGAAAACGCTCTTAAAGCAGAATTAAAATCTGGCTCCTTAGACGAAGTATCTTATCAAGAAAGGCATAATGAAAATCTCAATATCTACAAAGATATCGTTGAGAAGAATATGGAAGAAATCAAAAAAGCACGTTTCGACCATAGATACTGCAACCGTGAATTTGGTAGATTTGAAGCTCAAAAGGTTGATGATAAATATTTACCATTAATTGAAGCAGAAACTATCGAAGCTAAAAAAGGCTATTTGATTAAAGAATATCAAGCAGCCCGTAAACTCGCCTTGAAAGATCGTATTATGAACAAGATTCAAATGATCTTCCAAGACCCAATCGCATCATTAGATCCACGTATGACTGTTCGCGATATTATCGCTGAAGGATTAGTAATTCGTGGTATCAAAGATAAGAAATACATCGATGAGCAAGTCTATAAAGTCTTAGAGATGGTGGGATTAGTTCAAGAACACGCAACTAGATATCCTCACGAATTCTCTGGCGGACAAAGACAACGTATTGGTATTGCTAGAGCTATCATTCTTAAACCAGATATGATTATCGCTGACGAACCAATCTCTGCTCTTGATGTTTCTATTCAAGCTCAAGTCATTAACTTACTAAATGATTTAAGAGATAAGATGGGCTTAACTATTATGTTTATCGCTCACGACTTATCAGTTGTTAAATACTTCTCTGACCGTATCGCAGTTATGTATTATGGAAAGATCGTTGAATTAACAACTTCTGATGAATTATTCAAGCATCCACTTCACCCTTACACAAAATCATTATTGTCGGCTATTCCTCTTCCAGATCCACATTATGAGAAGTTAAGACAAAGAATTACTTATAATCCTTTAACCGCTCATGATTATTCTCAAGAGGGACCAACTATGAGAGAAATTCTTCCTGGCCACTTCATTTACTGTAATTCTGCAGAATTTGAAAAATACCAAGAAGAGATTAAGGCATTAGATGCAAAACAACAATCAGAATCCGAATCAGGAGACGGAGCAAAATCCAAATCTAAGCCAGCAAGAAAAGAAAAAGCTGGAGAAGATCAAGAAAGTAAGGAATCCTGATAGTCTTCTATTAAGATACGGCATCACTGTTGGAATATGTTTAGTGCTCTCATTTATCTTAATTTGGGTATGGGGCATATTCGATAACTTCGAAGTCGTAAAAGAGAGGACAAATTGGAACATTAATAGCGAATTAACCAAGAACATGTATATCCTCACCAATTCCACATTTGTTGTTGGAATAGTGTGTGCAGGATTTGGACTCTTGGTAGTCGCTAGTAATGGTGGAGCATTTGAGATGTTTGTCTACGGAATGAGACGATTCTTCTCCTTATTCCAAAGAGACGTTAATAAAGTCAAATTTAAAACCTTCTACGATTATCACGTCTATAGAAGTAGTGAACCAAAGCGATCCTTCGCTTACCTACTTATTGTAGGTGGGGCATTCTTAGCACTTTCTGGGGTGTTCCTGGCGGTTTACTTAAAATATCGTTAATTTAATCGTTAGAATAAAAAAAGGCCGTGAAAACGGCTTTTTTGATGCTTATAAGAAATAGTGATGGCCATGAATATTATCTCACATCCTCTTTTATATCGTTTTTGTATATTACAGTAAACAATTTTGACTATTTCCAGGCAAAATAAAAGACCTAACGGAAAACCGCTAGGCCTTGAAAACTTTGGATTAGTCTTCTTTCTTCTTTCTTGCTAAGAGTAAGATGACTCCTGCTAATGAGAGAATGGAAAGAATGACTGAAGTTGTTACGATTTCACCGCCACAACCTTTAGAAGGCTGTGGTTCTGGTTCTGGTTCGACGTGTTCGATAATTGTTAATTCAATATTAGCAATCTCATCTTCGAATCTAACAGTAAGAATAATCTTACCTGGTTCAGAAGAATCAAATCCAGTATATGTAGCTTGTGAAGTAACAATCTTAGAAGAACCATCATCATAGTAAGCAGTGACAGTTAAAGTTGAAGAATCAAACTCTTCTCCAACTTCATAAGTCTTCTTAGTGACAGAAGCTTCAATTCTAGTTAAGGCTGGTAAGTCGATAATATTGTAACTAACTGTAGTGGACATGCCGTTAACAGTAACAGTTAATGTCTTTGTACCTGTAGTAGAGGAATCAAAACCACTATAAGTGACTGTGCCTTCAACTGGACCAGTAACTCCGTTATCGTAGATACCATAAACTGAGATAGTTGATTCATCGAATTTATCACCAATATAGTATGTATCTTTTGTTAACTGAGCTCCGATTGCAGTAATAGTGTGAGTTTTACTACCTAATGTTACTTTGTAGTGTCCAATCGCACTTTCAAAAGCCACACCACCAGCAGTAACAGTTAAGCTTGCACTAACTTCGTTTCCTTCTGCATCAATATCAATAACAGAAATATCATGACTGTCATATCCGCCTGGAGTAGCAATAGCAACCCACATACTTCCCTTCATTTCGTATGGAGAGTTATTTCTTGTGACTGCTAATGTGTATTCAGTAGTGCTACCAGAAGTAGACTTTGTAACCTTGAAATTATGGTTAATTGTGAATTCAGAACTTGAAACAGAGATAATATCTTCTCCATCCACTCTAACTACTGAAGGCATTGTGTTCTTATTTAAAGCAGTTGTGGAATAGAAGAATGCGTCTTTCTTTAATTGTTCTTTAGGAATATCAATATAGAATCCTTCTGCATCTTGTTTTGCATCATAAGATTCTTGGGTATTACCAGAAACGTTAACAAAACTTGCACCTGCGTTGTCATCCGCTCTAACTCTTAAGAAAGAACCCAAGTCAGTAACAGAATTGATTTGTGGTTTAGCGTTGGTAATGACAAAGTCATATGCTTTTGTGTGAACCACATCATCAGTAGTGGTGTATTTGAATTCGAGAACGTATTCGCCTTCTGGATAGAGGACTTTATCATCACCCCATAATGGAATGATAGAATACGCTCTATGGCCGATAATACCATTATCAAGATAATCACTTAAAACGTGTGATTTTGCTAATGAGTAATTTGGCTCTTCACCTTTTTCAGGATCTCCTTCATCACCCCATAATGTGTCAAACATATGGTCATCTCTAACAAGAGACATATCACTCTTCTTATAAATCTTTAATGTATTAGTTTTAACAGAACGAGTGACATATTGTTGAATGAGAAGTGTATTGCCCATTTGTTCTCCGTCTTTAACGCTATCACCTTGAGCGATATATAAAGTATGGGAATCATCTGCGTTGTGTTTAGCACCGATTTCGATACAAGATCTATTGTTATCATCAGCGATTGTTTTAAAATTGCCTTTGTTATAAATCCAGTTAGAAAGTGGGCTTGTGGATTCTTCCTCTTCCTCTTCCTCTTCTTCATCAGCCCATGTGCTTTGTTTGAAATCACCAAATGCAATCATGGATGCATAATCTGCGTTCTTAAAGCCCATGACAGTAGCGATATCGTTAACTAAATCAGATGGATAGACTCTGCCAGCTTCTTTTTCAAAGTTGAATGGTTCAACTGGGCTAGCGGCAGCGACATCACCATAATATCCTAAGAATGGAACTGATAAGTTAGTGACATCAGCGTTTTCAAATCTGACAAATCCTTCGATCGGACAAGCATATTCGAAGTAATCTTCGATAGCTGCTTTTTCTTCTGCTGTTAATTCAACGGTGCCTAAATCGATGTCGTTTGTGCCGACAGGGATAGTTACTGTCTTATCAACAGTTCTTAATAATGTATTTCTAAATCCTTGGATTTTTGCATTTTTAACAGCATCAATTTCGGATTCAGCTTTTTCATAAACATAGATATCAGGTCTATAGATATCAATGTGAGCAGTAAATGTTACTGGTTCGCTACCTTCGTTAGTAGCAGATAATTGGAATTTTAGTGTGCCATTTTTGATGTCATCATTATTTTTCCATTCAATCTTTGCTTTTCCGCTATTGGCTTCGCTTTCAAGATAAATTTTGCTTTCTAATGCGTTACCAACGTTAGCCATACCAGCACCTTGCACTCTAACAGAAGTTGCAACTCCTTTTTCATCATGAAGGATAGTGGTGGTTGACATTGTTCTAGCGTTGACTGTTTTCCAATAGTCAGGATCATCTAAATGTTCGCCAAGTAATAATGCGACAGCACCTGTGTAGTTAGGAGTGGCCATAGATGTACCGTTCCAATAGTCATATGAAGTAGTAGCTGTAGGATCTAAATTGCCTTTAGAATCTTCATAAACTGCACCTTTGACCAACTTACCAGGAGCAGAGATTTCTGGTTTGATTCTTAAATCATATGTTGCACCATCAGAACTAAATGAAGCCATTTGTCCTGCGGTTGGGTTAGCAGCGTAAACATCTTTTAAGATAGTTAATTTACCACTATCATCGAATTTATCACGATCTTCATATGAGATAGAAACGACAGGAATTGCTGGAGAAACTCCATCACCAAAGGACATTCTAATAGAACCAGTAGTGTTATTAATAATTGCTAATGCGATAGCACCAGCTTTGTGAGCTGCTAAATATTTTTCACCAAAGGAATTTTCACCACGGCTAACAACCGCAACTTTTCCTTGGACATTAAGACCTTTATAGTCAGCAGTAGCACCGTAATTAGGAACTTTTACCCAATCAAATTCGGTTTTAGTGCCACCTTCAGTGATATCATATAAAGCTCTATCTTTTTCATAAATAGTGCTTGATGAAGAAATGACTTGGTCATCATAAGCTATGTTATTGCCATTAACTTGGATAGCGTTTGTGAAGAATTCACGGTCAGCTTGGCTAGCACCGACTGACATAACTGATTCTAAGTTTGCAGAGCCAGACATGATACCGGTTTCGATCATCTCACTAGTCCATCCTTCATAGGCCGTGCCGTTGAAGAATCCTTTTCCACTGTTACCAGCAGCGTAGTTAGACCAAATACCTTCTTCTCTTAATTGTTGTAATAAGTTAAAGACTGTTGTGTTTTCACCAAAGTCATTTAAATCACTACCAAATGACATGTTGAGAACATCACATCCTAATTTAGATGCATCTTCAAGAGCAGCGATAACTGCGGAATCGAAACATCCTGTACTTTGAGTGTGATCTTTCTTTTCTTCTTGTTTTGGATAGTATTCAGTGAAGACTTTTAATAACGCTAATTGAGCGTTACTTGCAATACCTTTATAGGTAGGACCATTACCTGCTGCCATAGAAGCAACGTGTAGACCATGGTCAGAGATGCCTGAATAGACATCGTTATCAGGGAATGCTTTACCTTCGATATAATCGTCATAAGTATCTGTTTCTCCACCGTAATCGTAGAAGAATGGAACCTTATTATTGAAATATAAGGATGGGACATCAGTAGAAGTCTTAGCATTTAATCCTGATAATCCATCAACTGTAGCTTTGCTTAATTTGGTGCTAACAGTATTTGGTAAGGCAGTAAAGGTTTCATGAGTGTAGACATTACCATCAACAACGTGGTTAATGAGATATCCAGTATCAAGAATACCAATTAAAATTCCTTCGCCTTTCTTTGTGTCTGATGGAACATTCATTGTAGTAGCAGAGATGTTTTCTTCGATAACACTGCTTCCTGCACGAGTGATTGTTATAGCTCCATCGAGTGTTTCAATATGGTGTAATGTGTCATAATCGACATTCTTAACAAAATTAAGTTTTCTAATTGCATTAACTTGGCTTGAAGGTACTTTGAGTACGACAGCGTTTAATAAAGAGGTGTAACGATCGACAACCTTGAAGTTAGTGGTGACTTCACTTCTAATTAGTGATAAACCGTAATTTTGATAAGCGAGAACTTGTTTATCAGTCATGGACTTGCTGTAGCCATTGAAGTTAACAATGATTTTGGCGTCTTGTGCTTCTGCTGGTTCACTTTCTTTAGTGACCGCAAGAGAGATGCCACCTACTACAAGAGCGGATGCTAATAAACCTAAAGTTACAAATTTACGCATATTGTTTCTCCTTTCTTAATAATTTTGAATTATGTGTATATTTTACTCTTTTTGAAAAATAGTAAAACAAAAACATATGTTGATTATTAATACCAACAAAAAAGCAGCAAACGCTGCCATTTGTTATTTTAGAGTTGCACAGTAATCGAGATACTGTTGAACAACATCTTGTGTATTACCATACCCTCTAACATCTGAGTTTTCAATCCAGATAGTTTTTTCACATAGTTGTTTAACTTGATCGATATTGTGAGAAACGAATAAGAATGACACACCATCTTGCTTTAATTCTTGTATTTTTGCCAAACATTTTCTACGGAAATTTTCATCACCAACAGATAATACTTCATCTACCAACATGAGGTCAGGATGGACATCAATTGCTATAGCAAAACCTAATCTAGAAACCATTCCAGAAGAATAATTTTTAAGAGGTAATTTCATAAAGTCTTGAAGCTCTGAGAACTCCACAATTGAGTCATATCTCTCTTTCATTTCGTGATGAGAGAATCCCATAATTGCGCCATTGAGGTAGATGTTTTCTTCTCCATCCGCTTCCATATCAAATCCAGCACCTAAATTAAGAAGAACAATCTTACCTTTAGTGGCAATTCTTCCTTCTGTTGGTTTGTATATGCCAGAGACAATTCTTAATAATGTGGATTTACCAGCGCCGTTATGTCCAATAACACCTAAGGATTCGCCCTTTTTAATTCTAAAAGATACTCCCTCAAGAACTTTGAGTTCTTTTGCAGGGTTTTTTCTGCCTTTAAATAAGCCAACCACTCTTTCTTTAAGAGTGTCATATCTTCTTTCGTGAATACGGAAAGACATACCGACGTTTTCGGCGGCTACTAATTCATCTTCAGCAAGTTCAAGTGGCGGTAATTTTTCTTTAGACATATTACAAGTGCACAATGACCTTTCTCTTTAAGATTTTGAAGAACGCAATGCCGATTGTTACTGAAAGCACCCCACAAGCATAAATGATACCTAAACGACCCCAGGAAGGGATATAAGGTAGTAGGTTTCCTGATCCATCAACAATGGTTTTTAATGTTTCTGGATTTTGTGCGATAGCGCCCATATAGACACATTCTCTAAAATATGTAACAAATTGGTACATAGGATTGATTTTGATAAGGATCATAATTGGAGAATTAGCCTGGAATCTATCTACCGTATAGAAGATAGGGGTGATATATTGCCATGCTAATAAGAAAACATTCCAAATATGTTTTAAATCTTTAAAGAAGATGTACAAAACACTTAGGAACAAAGAAATACCATATTCAAATAACCAGAATGCAGGAAGCATTAATAGGATAAAGACTAATTGATAGCTAAATAGATTAACATGAACTCCACCAGGGAAAGTGATTGCAATGGATAACCAAATCATGAATGGGATTAATGCAATCATCGATAGGAAGAAATTTATTAATGACGATATAGAAATGCTGCACGAGAAAACATAAGGGCTTACCTTTGTTCTTAAAAGAAGTCCTCTATTGTTTTCAATAGAAGCTACAGACATAGATGTTGCGGTTCTAAGAGCAGTGAACAAAATATTACCACATAGTAAGTAGAGAGGATAATATCCATCTTTACCAAAGATTTGTTGGAAGACAAACCACATGACAAGCATGGTTAAAAGTGGATTTAAGACAGTCCATAAAAAGCCCAATATAGAACCTCTATATTGTTGTTTAATATTTCTACGAGACAATTCGAATATTAGATTTTTATCTTCTCTTAAGAATCTAGGTAATAGTTTCATAAGCGTATTTATATTATAGATATTTGTCTAAGAAATCAAATTATTATCTAGGATAAGATTGTTGCGATTGGTTATTTTGCAGAAAGGATTTTCTTCAATTGTTTGACTTTCTTTCTGCTATTGTAAGTTTTTGTCGCTAAAATAAGTCTATTTTTATCACACAAAGTCAGTAAATCGGCCTTTGCTTTAGATGCATAGTCTTTATATAGCCTTTTTTGGATTTTGCTTAATGCCCATAAATGAGTGTCTAACTTAATTATGTGGTAATAGTCTAACTGTTTGTCTGAGCAGTTATTTTCAAACCAGCTGTCTAAATGCTTGAAAATATCAAAATGGACATATAATTTTTCATCATCTGCTTTAATGTCTTGACCAGCCCTATCTAAGCGATAATAGTATAAATATTCAGGCACTGAAACGACGTGTCGAGCTTTTAATAATGTGATAACTTTAAATGGCAAATCGTCAAATCTTCTTAAATCTGTGTAAAAGCCAATGTTATTCCTGTCCAATAATTCCTTTGAAAAAATACATCTCCAAATGCCTATTCTCATGAATGGTATTAATTGATCAATTTGGTTTCTAATCTCGGTTCCATTAAAATATGGAGCAAAAATCAAATCCTTAACTGGCTTATACTTTTTTGTATCGTTGTAGAATTCATTGTAACCGCAATATGCTATGTCTGACGAATGTTCTAAAGCAGCCGTAAACAATTTTTTAAACATAGTTTCGTCAACAAAATCGTCAGGATCAACAAACCCCACGTATTTACCTTTTGCTCTTTCTAATCCAAATTGTCTTGCGGATGCACAACCGCCATTTGCCTTATTTAATAGCTTGATTCTATTATCTTTTTTTGAGGCTTCAGCAATAATTTGTTCACTATTATCTGGAGATCCATCATTAACAAACAAAAATTCTACATAAGGAGCATCCCAAGCGGTAACTGAATCAATACATTCTTGAATGTATTTACCTACATTATAGACTGGGAAAATTAGACTAAGCTCAATATCGCTTTCTGATTTATGCCAATCAAGAACTTTATAATCACTCTGGCTTTTTAATTTAGCGATTAAAATATGATCAGCGGATTTTCTTAATTGTTCCCATATTTCAAACGATTCAATGCCAAGCCAGTTGAAATCTAAAATAATTTCATGAATTTTTTTAGTAGATAATTCTTTATAAAATGTTGGGTCTATCAAGTCCAAACAAATCACACTTGTATCTTCAGCACTCAAATCAAGGCCCATTAAGCGATCATAATCAATACCGATTATTTGATGTTTTCCAATAGATGAAAAGGTAGCAGATGCTAATTCATCATGGACTAATACATACACTTCCTTAAAATTTGTGTTGCTCAAAATATCATGCAAAATGTGATACGTATCTATATGGCCAATACAAAAAACCGCTTTTTTAATCTCTGAATGATAACTTAGATAATTTATTGAATAATGTTTTGGCATATTTTTACCTCTTATTTTCGAAATAAATGCTTAATTTTCTTAGCGGCTGTTTTTGCTTTGCGTTTTAATTTCTCATATCTTTTTTCAAATCGTATTGTTTTGCTTCTGTCTGCTAAAATTTTATGTTTAGAATTTGATCTGAATAGCTTAAACATCATTCTTAGTTTAAATGATGTATGAATATATTTTTTGTAAGCTTTATACTCTTTTTTGCTCAACGATTTGTAAAGAATATGTGCAGATTCCACAAATTCCTTACGGTATTCATCACTAATAACCTCCATTGTCCATTTAACAAATTTTTGAAGTATATTGATGACGTGAGCTCTTTCGACCATAGGCCATTTTTGCTGTTTCATAATATCAACAATTTGTTTGAAAACAATTGGCATGTCTAATCTGCTTTTTCCAGTTCCTGCAGTTATTTGGCCACCAGTATTGATTCTATAAAAGAATGTTAATTTATCAGTTAATTTTATGATTCTTTTTGCTTCGTGAAATAAAACGAAATGAACAGGCACATCTTCCCACGCCACATGTTCCATGAATCGCACATTGTTTGCTTTTAAAAATTCAGTTCTCCATATGCAACGCCAGAAACTTGCTTCTAAAGATAAAATTTCAGGATTGATTGAAACATTTGTGAAATCCTTGTTTGCAAATATTCTATTAACTTCAAAATTGTCATAAAATGGCCAATATGTTTTGTTAATAGAATTATAAATCGTAGGACCTGTAAGTATAATATCTGGTTCTTCTTCTTGTTTGCTAATAAGTTCTTCAAGATATTCAATTGTTCTTACAGCAATGAAATCATCGCTATCCAAGAAAATAGAATATTTGGTATCTATGTTATCGATGCCTGTGTTTCTTGCACCTCCAAGACCCTTGTTCTTTTGATAAATATATTTAAAAATATTAGGATATTGTTCAACATATGACAAAGCAATTTCTTTGGTCTTATCTGTTGACCCATCATCAATAAGAATTGCACAAAAGTTTTTAGAAGATTGATTTACTAACGAATTCAAACAATCTTTCAAAAAACATTCAACGTTATACATAGGTACAACTATGGTAAAAAGTTTTTTATTCTCCATTTAGATTTTCCTCGAAAATTCATTCGCCTTTCTTTTGTGAGCTGCAGCAATTTTTAATTCGCTTTCTGGGAATCCAAATCCGATTGTTGCAATTATAATTTCATTTTCTTTTAAACCAACATTTTTAAGCGTTTCGATGTTTTTTGAAACAAAAATGGAAGTTTGGAAAGCTGTAGCTCCAAGTCCATGAGCATGGATTGATAGCAACAAACTCTCTAAAAATATTCCGCCATTAACAAATTCTTGTAACTCTTCTCCAGGATTAAACATTGACTTATCAACAGCTATGATAAAAAAGTTAGGAATTGTTTTAGAAACAAATTTATCAGGTACAACATTGCGAATTTTATTATTACCTTCTTCAGTTGTGGAATAAATAACTCTGCAAGGCTGCCTGTTGCAAGCTGTAGGAGTGTTAGCGGCAGTGTTAATAATAGACAATATTGTTTCTTCAGGCACAAGAATTGGCTTGAATCTTCTGTAAGAATGACGAGTTCTTAAAAACTCGATATTTTGCTTTCGATATTCTAATAATTCTGGTTCAATGCGGCCAACTTTTATATCTTTACATTCTTCTTTTAAATAATCTGGAATCTGATTTTGAACGTTCAATGTATCTTCTTTGTCGTATTCCAACAACAATTTCGTAGCCAACAATAAAGCAAAATCATCAGATTTGTACTTGTTGTTCAACAAATAAATCAAAGCCTTAGAAATTGGTTCTAAAAACTTAAAAGACGCTGTATCGGTATTATTTACCGCCATTTCTTTCTCAATAAAGTGAGCATTTAAAATGATTAGATTTCTGTTAACTACATCTTGAGTTCTTTGGTGTTTAGCCAAAGATAAAATATATTCATCATTTGATGAGATTACTGGTGTTTCTACTTTGACTGGTGTTGGTTCTTTTGGAGCATCAACGCTTGGGATACTTATTTTTTTATGGCGATTGAAAATACACATATTTCATTGGTATAATATCAAAAATCATTTAAAAAAGGAAATGCCGGTTAATTTTATGAATAAAAAAGTAGCTTTACTCACGTACCACGCAGCATACAATTTTGGTTCTATGCTTCAAGCTTTTGCAACGCAAACAGCTATTAATAGTTTAGGATATGACTGTAAGATAATCAATTATCGACTTAAGTCTCAAAAAGATATTTATGCCACATTGCACTGGGATAAAGTAAAAAATCCTGTTGAATACAAAAGGGAAATTGATAATCTAGGCGTTCTTTATGATTACAAAGTAAAAAGAGCTAAACGTTTTGAATCATTCATGAAACGTTATATGAATTTAACAAAGGAAATAAATGAGTATAAACCAGCCTTAGAAGAAATTAGTAAGTATAGAGTAGCAATTTCTGGCAGTGATCAAATACTTAATATGAATACCGGAGAAATTAGCAGAATGACTTTTGATTATATGCGTCCTTATTTATTGGATGTTGATATGGTTAAAAAAGTATCATATGCATCTTCATTTGCGAATACAAAAGAAGAGCAATTGGATATATTGGGTCCTTACTTTAATAAATTTAGTTCTTTTTCAGTTAGAGAGAAATCTTGGCAAGAAAAAGTTCAAAAATATTGTATGTGTAATGTGGAACATGTTGCCGATCCAACGTTTTTGCTTACAAGAAAGGATTGGATTAGATTATTGAATATTCGCAAGCGTAAGCCTAAGAAAAAATATATCCTCTTTTACACTTTGTATTCTTATGAACATACAAAGCCAAAGTTAGAAATACTTTTAAAAACTATTAAATATATTGACATCGACATTCATATTATTGCTCCATTTTGTGAGAAATCTGTTGCTGATATAAGCCCAAAAATTATTGAAAAATTAGACTGTGGTCCAAGAGAGTTTTTAGACGAATTATTAAATGCCGAATTTGTTATACCCGAATCTTTCCATGGTTTAACTTTGAGTATTATTTTTAACAAACGTTTTGCTTGCCCAAGCGGGAAAACTGGACCTGAATTAAGAAAGATTGAAGTGCTTGAAGCAACCGGCTTATCGGATAGATGGAGACCAAATTTTTGGGAAATAAAGCTCCCTGATATTTTTGAAGATTTTGATTATACAGAAACCAATAAAAAAATAGAGGAATTTAGAGCAAAATCTTTTAAGTATTTGGCAAATAGTTTATTTGAATAATTTAGCTCCACGAAAGACAAGTATGGATAAAATTTTTGAATTAATTAACGAAGAACAAACTAGACAAAATGAAGGGATTGAACTCATCGCTAGTGAAAACTACGCAAGTAAAGAAGTTAGAAGAGCATGTGGCTCAATTCTTACAAATAAGTATGCAGAAGGATATCCTCACAAGAGATATTACGGTGGATGCGAATTTGTAGATGAAATAGAAGACATTGCTATAGATAGAGCAAAAAAATTATTTGGAGCAGCATATGCAAATGTCCAACCTCATAGTGGCTCTCAAGCAAACGCAGAAGCTTATAGAGCCCTTTTGCCTAATGGAGGAAAGATACTTTCTCTTGTATTAAATGATGGCGGACACTTAACCCACGGCAGTCCAGTTAGTTTCTCTGCAAACTTATATAATTTTATCCATTACCCACTAGATAAAAACGGTCACTTAGACTATGAAGGAATTAAACAGATTATCTTGGAAGAAAAACCAGATCTTCTTTTAGCTGGTTTTAGTGCTTATCCTTACAAAATTGACTTCGAATTGCTGGGAAAAATCGCAAAAGAAACAGGAATTCTCTTCATGGTCGATATGGCCCATATTGCAGGATTAGTAGCAGGAGGAAAGCATCAAAATCCAGTTCCATATGCTGATTTAGTTACTACCACAACTCACAAGACTTTAAGGGGCCCAAGAGGTGGCTTAATTTTAACCAACAATGAAGAAATTGCAAAACGCGTCAATAGTGCGGTTTTCCCATATTATCAAGGTGGACCACTAGAGCATATTATTGCTGGAAAAGCCATTTGTTTTGAAGAAGCTCTATCTGATAATTTTAAAGAATATGCTGGCTTAGTGATTTCAAATACAAAAGCTTGTAGAGATCGTTTAGCCAAGTTAGGCGCTGTTGTTAGCGATACTGACAACCACTTGTTCTTGCTTAATGTCTTAGATACATTTGGCATTACTGGACTAGAAGCTCAAAAGAAATTAGAAGAGATTAAAATCACCACAAATAAAAACATGATTCCTGGAGATACGCTAAAACCAAATAAGACTTCAGGACTTAGAATTGGTTTTGCTGCAGTTACTACTAGAGGTTGTACCAAAAAAGACGCTGAAGACATCGCTGATTTAATTTTTGATTACCTCGGAAATAGAATTGGTGTTGAAGATGCAAATAAAAAAGTAGCATCTATTGTTTCTAACTGGAAATTTATTGAGGAAATTTAATTTTGGAATCTGAATCAGCCTACACGCAACCATTGCCTTCTTTACTGGAGTGTTTTTAATTGTTTTAGTAATACGTTTATTAATAACATTTTTGATTAAAAAATCAAAAGAGAAAACCACCTCAGTTGCATAATGGTTATATTATTTCCTCTAAAGAGTGTATAATATCTTTACTATGGCAGAAATTAGTATCATCGTTCCAATTTATAACGCTAAGCCATTCATTCATCGCTGTCTCGACAGTGTTGTGAATCAAACATTTTCCGATTTGGAAATTATTTTGGTTGATGACGGTTCTACTGATGGTAGTGGTGAGATTTGTGATGAATATGCTTTAGAAGATCCTAGAGTTATTGTCATTCACCAAGAAAATAAAGGCCTTTCATCTGCAAGAAATGCTGGCATCAAAAAATCAACCGCTCCATATATAGGCTTTGTTGACGCAGATGATTACTGCTCTTTAGTAATGTATGAAATTCTTTATAATTTTATAAAGAAAACTAAAGCAGATATCGCTTGTTGTAATGTTGATGTATTTGATGATCTTGGTAGCAAAAAGTTCTTTAATCCAACCCTTAGTGATTCTTTTATTTGGAGAGGACAAGATATCTTTCATTATCATGTCGTGGGGGAAAATAGATATATTTCTACCGCCGCTTGGGACAAACTTTATAAAAGAGAAATAGTGTTATCTCGTTTATTTGAAAAGAATCAAATGTTTGAAGACTTAAGAGTCATGTCATATTGGCTCACTAAATGTAAGAAAGTGGTCTATACAGGACAGCCTTTATACCACTATTACGACAATAGATCATCGCTAACTCATGGTGTGCATTTTAATGCAAAATGGTTAACTTGGTTTGATGCTAATAAAGAAAGAATTAAGGTATACGAGCAGTATTCACCAGACAACTTGAAATATATTTATGCAACTTATATTGATAATGCTTTAAGCATTATGTATAGAGCAAGACACCATAATGATTTAAAAGATGTTCGTAGAGAAATTAGAGATGAAATTAATAGAGTCCTTAAGGAAGAAAAGGACTTACCTTTGAACACAAAATGTCGTAGAAAACTTAAAGTGTATAGATTCTCGAGACATTTATATTACCTTGTCATGGACTTTTACGAAGTGTTAAGAAAGATTATTCATAAATAATGGGCAAGATTTTAACAATATCGGTTGCTGCTTATAAAACTGCTGATACAATTGGTAGAACTCTAGACTCGCTGGTTAATAGCGATGTTTTAGATGATCTTGAAATCATTATTGTTAATGACGGTTCTCCTGATGATACTCCTCAAGTAGCAGCAAAATATGCAGTTAGATATCCTAACTCAGTAAAACTTATTGATAAAGAAAATGGTGGTTGGGGAAGTACAGTAAATGCTTCCTTAGAAGCAGCGACTGGCAAATATTATAAAATTCTTGATTCAGATGATTACTTCGAGACCGCAAATTTAAAACCATTTATCGAATATCTAAAAGGGTGCAGCACTGATATTGTTTTTACTGACTTCGATTATGTTTATCCAGGTTCAGTTAAACATGTCACTTATCCTTATCAACCAAGGAAGGCGTATATTACACATAACATTAGAAAGATTTTGATGCACGGTATAGCTGTCAGAACTGAAGTTATCCAAGGTAAACTAAAATTAATGGAACATTGTTATTACACTGATAACGAATTTTCCGTCAAAGCAATGCAGTTATCAGAAAATTTCTCATACTTACCAATTAAGATTTATAACTATGTGATGGGTAATTCATCTCAAAGTGTTTCTAAAGCGGGTTACGTTAGAAATGCTTATGATCACGAGAAGTTATTAGACGTCATTATGCCGATAGTGAGACATGATCCAAAATTCAAATTGGCAAATGAAAATCACTATCAATATTTACCTGGCGATCAACTATATATTTTCATGCTTGATAAGAAGTTCAAAAATGATTTCTACCGCTATTATCAAAAGGCAAAGCTCACTTACCCTGATTTAGTTAAAAAAATGAAGATTTACATCAAATTTGCCTGCAAATCTCCAATTTTTTACAGTATTTTCTCTAGTATAATAGCTTCTAAACGTTAAGCTTTTAACTCCTCGTCAGCGAATTCTAGAGCGGATAAAATTACATCATCCATATCGTAATATTTGTATTCACCAAGACGTCCCTTGAAGAATACATTTTTTTCATTCTTCGCTAGTTCTTGATAACCTTGAACAAGTGTAGAATTACGCTCGTTATTAACTGGATAATATGGTTCTTTTCCTTCGCTATATTCGCTTGGATATTCTTTGGAAATGATGGTCTTTAATTGATCATCGTGCTTATCAAAGTATTTGTGTTCAATGATTCTGGTATATGGAATTTCCCTTTCGGTGTAGTTAACAACTGCATTGCCTTGATAGTCTGGTTTATCGAAAGTTAGTACTTCAAATTCAACAGTACGATATTCTAATTTTCCAAGTTTGAAATCGAAATATTCATCAATTGGACCAGTATAGATAATCTTATCAGCAACATGAGGGTTATCTTTGATAAAGTCTTGATATTTTGTGTTTAATAAAACATCAGCGCCTTCAATCATTTTTTCTACCATTTTGGTGTATCCGCCGATAGGGATGCCTTGATATTTATCATTGAAGTAATTGTTATCGTATGTGAAACGTAGTGGAAGTCTCTTGATAATGAAACTTGGAAGCTCTTTACAATCTCTTCCCCATTGCTTTTCTGTGTAGCCTTTAATTAATTTTTGATAGACATCAGTGCCCACTAAAGAGATGGCTTGTTCTTCCAAATTAGTGATTTCTTTAATATTTGCTTCTTTGATTTGCTTTGCAATGACAGCTTTAGCTTCTTCTTCAGTATTTACACCCCAAAGTTCGTGGAATGTATTCATGTTAAAAGGAAGATGGTAACGTTCGCCTTTATAGTCTGCTATGACATTATTAATAAAATTATTGAATGTTGCGAATTGGTTTACATATTTCCACACTCTTTCAAACGAAGTATGAAAAATATGTGCGCCATACACGTGAACGTGTATTTTCTCTCTTTCTTCGGTATAAATGTTTCCGGCTACATGGTTTCTCTTATCAATAATAAGAACTTTTTTACCTTGTTGTAAGGCGATGTTGGCAAATGTAGCGCCGAAAAGCCCACAGCCAACAATCAAATAGTCATAATGTTTCATGCCTCTATTATAGAGCATATTGTGATTTTTATACCACGTTGAGATTTTAACTTAAGATTACATCTATATATTTTTGGATATTTTCTCTTGCTTTTAGTATGCTAAAGCAAGTTGTTATCGCATTTTTTTGAATAATTATTTATAATTAGTCTTACTATGAAAAAGAACATTAAGATATTTAAAATTTTCGCTTATGCATTCATACTCCTCGAATTAGTAGGAATCGTTACATTTTCTATTTTATATTTTAATAATGTCTCCAATTTACGAGAGTCAGTTAAGCCTGAATTCGTTATCATCGGCGCTTTAACAATTGTCTTTGTTAACGCATTAATTCTTTGGCTTGGATTGCTCGTTTTTACAAGCGGAAGATTCCACACTGACTTAAAAGCCGCTGAAGTTATTGGTGAAGACGTTCAAGAAGCTTATAACTTTGCGATGATTGGTTTAGCGGTTACTGATGAAAATGACATTGTTATTTGGACCAACGATTTATTTAGAGACCGTCATATCGATATTATCGATAATAATATCTTTGAATGGCAACCTTCTCTATTAGATTTAAAAGAGAAAAATAATGAAGAAGCAGTTGCAAAACTTAAGATTAATAACCGCAACTTTGAAGTTAAATTCCTCTCTGAAGCAGGATTGTGGATCTTCAAAGATAACACAGATTATGAATCTATCTATGCATATAGCAAACAACAAGCACCTGTGGTAGGCATTTTATCTATAGATAACTATGACGAAGTTATCAAAGGCGAAGAAGATTATAACGACACTATTACTAAAGTTAAAAATATTATATTTAACTATGCGAAAGATTATGGAATTCTTCTAAGAAGATTTAAAGACAGTAACTATTCAATGCTCTGTAACTTTGAATCATACGAAAAAATGAGAGAAGACCATTTCTCTCTTGTTGATAAAGTTAGAGAGGTTTCTGCTGGAGAAGATATCCCATTAACTCTTTCTATTGGTTTAGCTAGAGATTTCCCTGATGTCGTAAAATTAAATGAACTCGCACAAGCAAGTTTGAGTATTGCAATGAGCCGTGGTGGAGACCAAGTTGTTGTTTCTGTTTATGGTAGCGAAATGGAATTCTATGGCGGTAAAACCGAAGCTCAAGAAAAGAGAAACCGTGTTCGTATTCGTGTTCTTGCCGACTCTTTAATTAACTTAATTAAGAATGCATCTAATGTCTTGATTATGGGACACACTAATATGGATATGGATGCTTTAGGAAGCTGTTTAGGCATTAAAGCTATCTGTGATAGAGTGCAAATCCCAGCTCAATTAGTTGTAGACTTAAAGGCTACCGAAAGTAAGACTAGAAGCGCTATTACTTCTTCCTTTACAAAAGATCAATTAGAAGAGCTTATTGTTTCTTCTAAGGAAGCGCTAGGATTAGTAAGTCCTACAACACTTATTGTTGTAGTAGATGTCCATATTCCAAGCATGGTTATGGCTCCTGCATTACTCGATAAGAGTAATCGTGTTGTGGTTATTGACCATCATAGACGTGGTGAAGAATACATTGAATCACCTGTCTTTGACTATATTGATCCATCCGCTAGTAGCGCTAGCGAAATCATTATTGAATTTATTAAATTCTGTTCTATTTCTCCACGTATTGAAGTTTCTTCTACATACGCGACTATCATGCTCGCTGGTATTTTCTTAGATAGTGAATTCTATAAGAGCAACAATACTGGCATTAGAACATTTGAAAGCTCTACTATTCTTAAAGAATATGGCGCAAATAACTCAGTAGCTGATGACTTATTAAAAGATGACTACGAAGAATACATTGAAGTTAATTCAATTGTTAGAAATATGAAAACAGCAGAATATGGTGTTGTTTACGCAATCGCAGATCCAGATAAATTCTATGATTCTGCTACTATCGCTAAAGCGGCAAATACATGCTTATCAATGAAAGGCATTCACGCTTCCTTTATCATTGGTAAAACAAGCAGTAGAGAGATTAAAATCTCTGCTCGTAGTGATGGATTAATTAATGTCTCTACATTATGTGAAAAATTAGGCGGTGGTGGTCACTTTACAAGTGCTGCAGCAACCTTTATGAAGAGTGATGTTAAAGAAGTTGAAACTATGCTTACTAATGTCATCTCACTATATCTAAAAGAAGCGAAAGTGGAAGCTAGCAAAGCTAATAGGGAAGCAGAATAACATGCAAGTTATATTATTAAAGGACGTTAAAAACGTCGGTAAAAAAGATCAAATCGTTAATGTTAGCGATGGATACGCTAATAACTTTTTGCTTAAGAATAAACTCGCTGTCCCAGTTAGTAAAAAAAGCATCGAAGTTTTAGAAACTCAACAAGAAAATAAACGCATTGATGAGGCCAACAAAAAAGCACAAGCTCAAGAAGTAGCGGAAAAATTAAAAGATATTATCGTTGAGTTTTCATTAAGTGTCGGTAAGGATTCAAGAACCTTTGGTTCTATTTCCTATAAACAAGTCGAAGAAGAGCTATTAGGAAAATATCAAATTAAGATTGATAAGCGCAAATTCTTGGATAATCAAAAATTAGATGCGATTGGATATCATACATTAAAAATTGAATTATACAAGGGAGTAATTGGAGAAGTGAGGGTTCACATCTCAGAAAGGAAGTAATATGGCTGAGAATAATACATATAAAAAGAAAACCGTTAAAAAGGCCGCTAAAGAGCTTCCTTTTAACCAAGAAGCAGAAAAGGTTGTTCTTGGTAGCGCAATGCTCACCAAAGATTATTGCTTAGATGTTGTTAATTCTCTTGAGGAGAAAGACTTTTTCTTGGGAAAACACCAACTCATTTTCCGCGCGATTGTCTCTTTAGTAGAAAGAGGCATTGATGTCGATGTTTTAACAGCAGCTGAGGAATTACAAAACTTAAAAGAATTAGAAAATATTGGTGGTGCTAAATATTTAGCGGAATGCACCAATACTGTCGTAGCAAGAAGTTCTTTAAAACACTACATTCAAATCGTTCAAGATAATTCTGTTTTAAGATCTATGCTTAACTCAATCAGAGAAATTGACCGTCAATATAAGGAAGAAGAAATCGAGGATATTAATGATTTCATATTAGCTAGTGAAACTAGTTTCAAAGACAGCATTTCCAAAAGACATATTTCACAATTCCTAACCACTGGAGAAATTGCTCCAATCATTCAAGCAAATCTTGAAAAATTACAAGACAGCGAAACTGATAGCGATGTTATTGGTGTAACCACAGGTTATGACAAATTAAATAAGATTACTCAAGGCTTTAAAAAAGAAGAGATGATTATTGTTGCGGCTCGTCCTGCTGTTGGCAAAACTGCATTATGCTTAAATTTTGCATATCGTATTGCTACTAGAGCCAAGAAAGCAGTCGCTATTTTCTCGTTAGAAATGAGCAAAGAACAACTCTTTAACCGTTTAGTGGCAATTGCTAGCTGTGTTTCCGCAAAAGATATAAATTCAGGTAGAATTAAAACTGCTGCTGATAGATTAAAGGTCAATAACGGCATTAAAGAACTTGCTAACAGCAAAATCTATATTGATGACACACCAAATATCAAATTAAACGATATTATTGCTAAAGCAACTAAGCTCCAAGCTCATGAACCAGATTTAGGTTTAATTGTTGTTGATTATTTAGGATTAGTGCAAGTTTCTTCTAAAGGAAGACAACCTGATAATAGACAAGAAGAAGTTAGACGTATTTCATTGGCTTTAAAGGCATTAGCCAGAGATTTAAAAGTACCAGTTATTGCTGTTAGCCAACTCAACCGTTCTGTTGAAACTCGTGGTGATAATAAGAGACCATTAATGAGTGACTTACGTGACTCTGGAAACATTGAACAAGATGCTGATATTGTTATTCTCTTATATCGTGATGATTATTACGATGGAAGTAGAAAAAATAAAGCGGTTGATATAGCGGCTAATAAAAAAGGTTCACAACTTACTGGCCGTGACAAATTTGAACTTGCAAAACAAAAACAAACAGAAGAAAGAGGAACTGAAATTCCAGGCAATGCTTCTTATACAGAAGTCATTGTTGCGAAAAATAGAAGTGGTGAAACCGGCACCGCTAGATTATTCTTCTACAAAGATTACATTAGATTTGACCAACCTTCTCCTGAATGGGAACAAGCAATGAACGAAATTGCTGAAGAACAATAAAAACTATGTTTTTTGATATTATTGCCAGTGGCTCAAAGGGCAATGCAACCCTTGTTTTTAGTAAGAATCATTTAATAATGATCGATTTTGGTATCCCTCTAAAACAAGTGGAAGAAGAATTAAATAAATTTAATAAGAGCATTAAAGATGTTGAGCTTCTTTTGATAACACATGATCACGCTGATCATTACCGCGGATTAAAATGTATTTCTCCTAAAAAACAATGTGCTTTAGAAGGAACATTACCTGGATCACTAAACACAGTTATTGAACTAAATACTCCTTTTTATTTAGATGAGATTAAAATCACTGCTTTTAGAACTAGTCACGATGCGACTAATCCATGTGGTTTTATGATTGAAGATGATGAAGATAAACTAGTTTATATGACAGATACAGGTTGTTATTTATCTTCCAATACTCCGCTAATTAAAAACCCAACATATTTGGTTATCGAAAGCAATCATGATATCTCTATGGAATTAAAAACCAATCGTCCTTTTGAATTAAAACAAAGAATTTTAGGGGATCAAGGGCATCTATGTAATGAAGATAGTGCTTTTGCGACTTTAGAGATTATTGGTGATAGAACAAAAGAAATTATCTTAGCCCATTTATCTGAAGAGGCTAATACTGAAGAAAAAGCTATTGAAGCATATACAAAAGTATTTAAATACGCTCATAAAGACGTAAACGATTATAAGCTTAGATGTGCTAGACAATACGAAAGCGTAATAGGTGGAAATTATGAAAATTAAGATTTACGCGATTGGTAAAATCAAAGACTTCTATAAAAGTGGATGTGATGAATATCTTAAGAGGATTAATCCATACTGCAAAATCGAAGTAGTGGAACTTAAAGATGAGCCTATCAGTGATCATCCTAACGATAGCGAAATCAAAAAATCCAAGGATATTGAAGGGGATAGAGTGCTGAAAAATTTGAAACCTGGAGAATACCTAATTGGTCTTGATTTAAACAAAAAAGAGCCAGATTCGCTGGAATTTTCTGAGCTTTTGCTGAAAAAATTAGAACAAAATGGCAGTAACATTTCTTTTATTATAGGTGGTAGTTATGGCCTCAGCGATGAACTTAAAAAAAGAGTTAATGAATCAATCTCTTTATCGAAGTTAACATTCCTCCACCAAATGACAAGATTGATACTACTTGAACAAATTTATCGAGCTTTTAAAATTATAAATAACGAGACTTATCACAAATGATTATTGAAGAATTTACAAAATTTAAAGATATTACGGATAAAGATAATCCATTCATTCCTCATTATGAAATAGAAGAAGGAGTAGATTTTTATATCGAGCCTATTTTCTATACTCAATTATTAGGATTTAAGGAAAGACATGAAGACAAATATCAATTAATCATTGATTCGCTTATTGAAAGAGTGAAGAAAAATAAAAAAGTCATCTTTATAGGTGACTTTGAGACTAATGTTTTTGAAAAGGAAGGATATATCATCCTTGAAATTACCGATATTACCGATCCTCTCCATATATTTGTAGAAGATAAATCTCGCGGTAGTGATTATGGTGATTAAATAATCACAACATTTTTATGATTATATTTATCTTTAACTTTTGATTTATCCTCATCATCAGGAAAACCAATATAAATTGCGGAGAACGGTGTTTCTCCTTTTTTACACTTTATTGCTGTAGCGATATCTTTTTCTCTTTTCTTATCAGGATAGACAGCACACCATACCGCTCCTAAACCTAAAGCGTGAGCGGCTAATAAGATATTTTCAGTGGCGGCAGAAAGGTCACAGTTAACTAAATCATGCATAAATGGAATGGCTCTACTTTCATCAATACATGGAACAATGATAATTGGCGATTTATATTTACCAAAAGGCATAGCCTTAATAACTGCGTTTTTCACTTCTTGACTTTTGCAAACGTAAAATACCCAAGGTTGACGATTTACAGCGCTTGGAGCGGCCATAGCGGCCTTTAAAAGGGTGTTGATGGTTTCTTCATCAACCTCTTGGCTTTTAAAGCTTCTGACAGACTTTCTAGTTAATAATGCTTCAATTGTTTCCATAGTGTTACCTCAAAAAAAAGAAGTCAAAGACTTCTCTTTACATTGGTCTAAGTTGCCTCATACTGAGCCACATCACTCTGAGAGAGACGAGGACGATGAATGACATTTGACCAATCATATTAGTGCCGAAGATAAATCCTAAGATTAAAGCAAGTACTGCAGGAGTGAAACTTGCCCACCAGGCAATCTTTTGGCAGGTGAAGAAATTAAGGAAGTGATATGGATTATTGCGTCCTCTAGTTAACAAGAAGACCATTAATCCTAAGAAGAGAATAAGTCCTGCATAGACTCCTAAGTATAGGAGTGAGGAATTTCTCCATTGAATATTTTTAGCGTCTAAATATGTTTCATTAAAGACACCTTTGTAATTATCATAAACATCTTTTAATTGAGCCACTTCAGTAGTAGACTCAGCTTTTACAGTTAAGACACGTGTTAATAAATCCTCACCTTTAGTGGTGTTTTTCCAATTTAATCCAGCAGCAGATGCTGTTGCTCTATCAGTCTTTTGGTTTTTATAAACCGCCATTGTTAAGGTATCTGGAGCAAGAATTAAATAGCTAGGAGTGTAATAGTTATCTTTATCTTCATCTTTTGGGTTATCAACACGAGTAGTGGTTCCCTTGAGATATTTAGCATTAGCAATATTTGTGACATAGTCATTTAATGCAGAACCAGTTTTACTGGTGATGAAATATGTGAAATTGTAATATCCTTCAAATACATCGCCACGCATCTCATCGATTTCGCCAGTTAATTCACTCCCAGCTTTATAGAAGTGTAATAAGTTGTCGTTAGCAACTTTGAATTCATATCCTTCACCTTTGAATGTTTCACTTGTATTTAATAAGCCACGATCACTGCCGTAGTTATTGCCATTCATAAATGAAGCACCATAAGTTTTGCTAAGTGAGACTGTTGTTGGAATAACAGGAATGCAGAAAGAAACGACAAATAAAATTAAAGCGATCCACCAAGGAAGTTCTTTTGCGGAATCGATTGCAGCTTGGTTGCTGATTAAACTTTTAAAACCATTGACTAAATTTCTTTTAGCCTCTGGTGACATAGGTTTTCTTTTCTTTTTCAACTTTTTCGAATTGTTATTTGCCATAATATCTTTCTCACTTTGCTAAGTAGCAAGATAAAGTTTATAAGGAAATTCATTTATTGTAAAGCAAAATAGGCATCCACCTATCTCAAGTAGTAAAAATATTTTTACTTAACCCCTATAGTGTTTTGTGTTAAAATGCTATCACTCTTTTCGAAGAGTAATATGGGGTCGAATAGGATTCGACGGAGAATGGCAGGGCAAAAACTGCAGCGGTTGGTAACCATAAACCAAAACAAAAATAACTGACAACAGTTATATGAGAGCTCCTAGAGCTCAATCACTCTGCTTAG
>CADCPC010000027.1 GCA_902803285.1 uncultured Erysipelotrichaceae bacterium
CTTAGCAATCGTTTCCGTAGTCTTAGTAGTGCTCGGAGTTTATCACACTCTTCTTGGTTTAAAGAGGAAGAGAATTTACACAGCAGTACTTAAAGATATTAATAACGATACGTTCGTTCAATAAATAATACGGATATAACGAACAAAACTCACATTCTTAATTTTCAAAAAAGGAGGAAAGTTATGAGAAAAGGGTTATTTGCTTCAACTCTCTTAGCTACAGTAGGCATGCTTTTTGGTGCTGTCGTTGGTTGCACACCTAAAGCTGTCGTCTATACATGTAGTATTAACAACAAAACTGAACTTGAAGCAGAATGGCTTTCTGACGCTCCAGGTCGCGCTATGGCGTTAACCATTACTAAAAATGGTGAAGAACAAAACGCTTTAGAAGCAATCTCCGATGGCGATTTAACATTTACAACAAGTGATGAAGCTGTCGCTATTGTCGTTGGAAAGAACATTACTCCAGTTGGTGAAGGTTCTGCTACTATCACCGCAAGTTACTTTGGAGCAGTTGACAGTGTTACTGTCACAATTACAAAAGCAGACACACATGGTAAGAGTATCGATGATCCATTAACAGTTGCAGAAGCAATTGCTATTTGTAAGGAAACAGGTACTACATCTACCACAATTGAATACTTTGTCGCCGGTCAAGTCAGCGCTGTTACAGGCGAATACGACGACGCATATGGCAACATGTCTTTCAAGATTGTTGACGCAGTTGGTGATACAGAATCAGTTACATGTTATCGTGTCAAACCAGGCGAAGGTATCGACCCAACAATCATCGGACCTAAATCACAAGTTATCGTTTCTGGTACATTAGTTAACTATAATGGCAACACTCCAGAAATTAACGCTGGTGGTACTATCCATAGAGCAACCGCAGGTGAAAAAGGTCAAGTTATCGAAGCTACAGTTGCAGAAGCATTACAAGCAACTATTTTGCTACCAGATAACGAATCTTCATTAGACACTTATGTCATTACAGGTTATGTTATTGCTTTCAGTGGTACTGATTTCTATCTCGCAGATGAAAAAGGTGCTAGAGATGCAACTCAAGATGACTTCTTAGTTTATGGTTGGAAAACTCCTGCTGGTGAAGAGGAAATTACTCTTAACGCAAAAGTTAAAGTTACAGCTACTTTGAAACACTATGTTTCTACTTCAACTGCTGGTAAATATGCCTATGAAACCAATAAGCCTACTAGCGTTGAAATTCTTGAATCAGGCGATGAAGCTATCGTTCACGAAGTTACATACGCAGAAGCTGAAGCAGTCTTTGCAGGCTTAGCAGATAATGAAACAACAACTGATAAATACGCAGTTACAGGTTATGTCATTTCTAAGGGTACTTGGAGTGACTCCTTCAATAACGCTGACTTCGTTATTGGTGCTTCTATAGAAGCTACAACTGGTATTAAAGTCTTCAGATGGGCTGGCGCAAAAGCAGACTTCGAAGCTTTAGAAGTTGGTGAAAGAGTTAAAGTTACTGGTAAGTTACAAAAATACGTCAAAGATGGCGTTACAACTCCAGAATTAATCGGTTCTACCGAAGTTGAATCTCTCGGTATTGATTTAACCGCTATCACATTAAGTGAAACTAGCAAAACAGTCGCTGTTGGTGCTGATCCATTCACATTAACAGCAACTCCAGTTCCAGCAAAAGCTTCTTTAGAAGGTCTTGTTTGGGCATCAAGCAATACTGACGCTGCAACAGTCTCTACTTCTGGTCTTGTTACAATCGTCGGTGTTGGTACAACAAATATTACTGCTACAGTTGGAACAATCGTTGCAACATGTGAAGTTACAGTTACTGAAGGTGAAACACACGCTACAGCAGTTGAATTAAATCATGAAACATTAACATTAGTATTAGGTGGAGAAGGTGCTACATTAACTTATACAACTACTCCAGCTGAAGTTACTGATACAGTGGCATGGTCAAGTGATCATGAAGACATCGCAACAGTCGCTGATGGTGTTGTTACTGCAGTCGCAGTTGGTACAGCCAATATCACAGTTACAGTCGGTAGTGTCAGTGCAACTTGCGCAGTTACAGTTAATCCAAAACACGGCACAACTGAAGCTGATCCACTTTCTGCTCAAGAAGCTTATGATTTGGCCTCTACAGACAAAAATACTGAATTCTACATTGAAGGTGTTGTTTCTCAAGTCGTTTATACATATAGCGAAGAACACCCAACAGTTACTGGTTGGTTAGCTGATGAAAATGGTGAAAACTTATTTGAATATTATTCAGTAAGCGCAACTCAAGCACAAAGCGATCAAATCGCTGTTGGTAATATCTTAATGGTTAAGGCAAAATTAACTGTTTATAATTCAACACACGAAACGAATAAGGGCGAATTCGTTAAAGTTACAGTCCCAACCGAACCAACGTTAGTTAAAATCTCTGGTGGTGTAGAAGTTGTATTAGGCGACACATTAACATTAACTGGTACAGCATATCCAACTTCATTAGGTGCAGCAGTTAGCTGGTCTTCTAGCGATGAAAGCATTGCTACTGTCACTGGTGGTGTTGTTACTCCAGTTGCTGAAGGTACAGTTACAATTACTGCTACAGCTGGTTCTGTCAGCGCAACTAAAGAAATTACAGTCACTCCTGCTGGTGCAGTTTGGCATGATGCAACAATGGTCAAAGGAAATACAAATTCTTATGACGATTGCACTATCAATGGTGAACGCTCAATTAAAATGGGCAAGAGTAACAATAGTGGTAATATGACTATCACTGTTCCTGCAGGCACTACAAAATTAAGATTCTACGCTGTTGCATGGAATGGTAAAGGCGGCAGTAGCTATCCAGTTTCACTCACTGGTGCAACAGCTACTCCATCTTCATTTAATCCAGTTGCAAATTCAAACATTGCTGGCCAAGGAAAAGCCTTTACAATTGAAAATGTTGAAGACTATTTTGTTACTGTTGAATTATCCGGTATTACAGATGAAACAACAATTACATTCACTTCCACAGAGAGAGTACTTGTTTGGGGAGCTCAATATCAATAATCATTCGCTGATATAGTGAATTAAATATTAGGACTAGGGCCTTAAAACCCTGGTCCTTTTATTTTGTGTTTATTCGAAATAAATATATTATTTATAATAGTAATAGGTGATTTATATGAAACATAACAAATATATCTTTGTAATCTCTGTGATATTCGCATTATCTTTGACTTCATGTAGCAAAAATCCTAATGAAGTTATATTTAATATTGATGATATTAATGTCATTGATATACACACTGAATTTCAAAATGAATATTTAAATAGTAATGATCCAGATAGTTTTGTTTATGATCATAAAAGCGAATTAGCGACTTTCTCTAATTCCGCTCCAAATAAATATAAAGTTACATATATCGTCACTAATGATTTGGGAATAGAAGCTAAATCTACTTGGGTTGAGATATCAGAACACAGTGATATGTCTAATTCATATAGATTTGATGGAGAAAAAGATTATACCTATATCAATAATCTCAAAGTTAACTATAAATATTACTTAACTGTTAACGCTTCTTTTAAAACAACATTTACTAGTGAAGTAAAGGAATTCACCACTAAAGATACAAAGATTAGAAATCTAGATGTTGAAGGAGTGGAAAATGTTAGAGATTTAGGTGGCTATAAACTTGAAGGTGGTAAAACCTATAAACAAGGAATGATATATAGAACCGCCCAATATAATTATGGTGGAAGAGATAATGATTTTGTTTCTGTTCCTACAGAAGCAGGTAAAAAAGTATTATTAGAACAATTAGGTATTAAAACTGATATCGATCTAAGAAGAACCAAAGATTTTGATGGTAATGATGAAGTTAACGGTATTACTTCTTCTCCATTAGGAATCAACTACATCTCTTGTCCTATGGTGTTTGGTGGCAAAAATATCTACACTCAAAGTATTAATAGAGATTCGCTTAAATTATTCTTTGATTCTCTAGCAGTAGAATCTAATTATCCAATTGCCTTCCACTGTATAAGAGGAACAGATAGAACTGGTGGATTAGCTTACGCTTTAGGAGCATTATTAGGTATGTCCAAAGAAGACTTAATGTTAGATTACTTATTCTCTAACTTTGCTAAAATTACTTCTACCGCTAATAATGTTGTTAGAGCAAACGGCATTAAGAGTCTATATGTTAAAGGTATTGATGATAGCGAAGGATCTACGCTAAGTGAAAAAGCTAGAAACTATCTCATTGCTAAAACAGGAGTTGAATCTTCTACATTAGACACAATTATCGGTTTATTAACTGAATAACATAGGTGATTATTATGCATGGATTAATTTTGCTAGCAGATGGCTTTGAAGATGTTGAAGCTTTAGCCCCTAGAGATTTATTAATTAGAGCAGGAGTTAAGGTGACTACTGCCTCTATCTCTAATTCTTTTAATGTGACTACTTCTCATGGAGTTTTATTAAACGCAGATATTTTATTAAGTGAAGTAAATAGTGATTCTTATGATTTTGTTATTCTTCCTGGTGGAGGAAGAGGAACTCAAAATTTATTAAAATCAGAATTAGTTAGTGAAGTAGTGTTAAAGTTTGCTAAAGAACATAAACTAATATGTGCAATATGTGCGGCTCCAATGGTGTTAGCTAAATTAGGACTATTACATAATAAGAGATATACTTGCTTTGCTGGATGTAATGAAGGGCTCGATGGAGTGTTTACTGGAAGCGAAGTTGAACATGACGATAACATCATCACTGGTAGAAGTATGTTATATAGTGTTCCATTTGGCCTAGAAATCATAAAAACCCTATTAGGGGACGAAATTAAACAAAAGATATATAAACAAATAGAAGGAAAGTAAAAGCCTCTGAAAAGGGCTTCTTCTTTAAAAAGATAATTTCTTATGTTTTTCATAAACATTGAAAAATGATTGTGATACTATAAATGCATATTTTTTTAAAAGAACTATCATGGCAAAGACACCTTTTAACAATGAAAAATATTTAAAGATTCAAAGGGCTAACATTTTAAATAGGGTTAGTGAATTTGGTGACAAATTATACCTCGAATTTGGTGGTAAGCTTTTCGATGATTATCATGCTTCTAGAGTTTTACCTGGATTTAAGAGTGACTCTAAACTCCAAATGTTATTAGGCATTAAAGACAAAGTAGAGATGGTAATTGTTGTTAACGCAAATGATATTATCTCTAATAAAGTTAGAAATGACACTTTGATTACCTATCAAGAAGAAGTGGAGAGATTAATTGATACTTATCGTGAAGTTGGATTATATGTTTCTAGTGTAGTTATCTCTTTCTATAACGATAACGCTAGCATCAATAACTTCATGACTAAATTAAATAATAACGGCATTGCGACATATCGACACTACAAGATTAATGGATATCCTCAAAATATCCCTCTTATCGTTAGCGAAGAAGGCTTGGGTAGAAACGAATATATCAAGACTACCAAACCAATCGTTGTGGTGACTGCTCCTGGACCAGGAAGTGGTAAGATGGCTACTTGTTTGAGCCAGTTATATCATGAAAATAAAAATGGTGTTCATGCGGGATACGCTAAATATGAGACATTCCCTGTTTGGAATTTACCTTTAAATCATCCAGTTAATTTAGCTTATGAAGCTGCAACTATCGATTTGAATGATGTCAATATGATTGATCCATTCCATTTAGAAAAATATGGCACTTTAGCGGTTAACTACAATCGTGATGTTGAAGTATTCCCATTATTAAAGAATATCTTTGAACACATTTATGGTGCATCTCCATATTTCTCCCCAACTGATATGGGAGTTAACATGGTCGGATTTGCCATCGATGATGATGAGAAAGTCAAAAAAGCATGTTACCGTGAAATCGTTAGAAGATATTATCAAACTCGTAAGAATGTTTATTTAGGTAGACTACCTGAATCTTCTATTGAGAAAGTAGAGATTGTTCTTAACAAAGCGCAAGTATCTATTGATATGCGTAAGAGTGTCAAAGCCTGCTTAAAGGTTGCTGAAGAAACAGGAGAGCCTTCTCTTGCTATCGAATTACCTAACGGCAAAATCATTACTGGCCATAGAAGCGATTTGTTTGGCGCTTGTGCAGCGGCAATATTAAACACTCTTAAACATTTAGCAAAGATTGATAAAAACATGTACTTATTGATGCCGGTGGTGCTAAAGCCTATGCAAGAACTCAAAATGGAATTCTTACATCGTAGTAACGCTAGACTTAGAGCAGAAGAAGTTCTACTTGCCTTATCAATTCAAGCAAAAACTAATCCTCTTGCCGAACTAGCGTTAAAACAGCTTAAGAAATTAGATGGTTGTGAAGCACATGCTTCTACATTACTATCAGAAGTTGACTTACAGACATTAACTAGATTAGGTATCAGAGTTACTGAAGAACCAATCTCCTATAAAAAGAAGCTCTATAACAAATAGGGCTTTTTTCATAAATAAAAAATAATTTTTAAAAAATAAATATTTTGCCCCTATTTAAATATATGAGAGGGGTTAGTTTAACTTCTCTCAAATATTACCTCTTGGGCAACTATCTTTTCGCGAAGTTAGTTGCTCAGGCCAAGTTCTTTCCTGTGATTTCTTGATAACCTGATTAACTTCACTGATCGAAAAGGTAACCAAGAGAGAAAGGATGTGATCTCTATGAA
>CADCPC010000028.1 GCA_902803285.1 uncultured Erysipelotrichaceae bacterium
TACAGAAGTCGGTAAAGCAGTCAACAATATGCCTTTGATTAGATTTACTGAACACAAAGGCCATAAAATGGAATTAGATAATAGTGATTTATCTAAAGGACCATTAAGCGGCATTAAAGTGTTAGATTTAACACATATTATTGCTGGACCAGCATGCTCTCGCATTTTAGCGGAATATGGAGCGGATGTTCTTCTTGTTAGAAGAGGTAAATTCGTTGATCAAGAACAAGCAATGCTTGAATTAGATGGATGGGCTGGAAAAGATTCTATCCAATTAGATTTGAATAAGGCTGAAGATTTAGCGAGAATTAAAGAGCTCATAAAGGAAGCTGATGTTATTACTTATTCATATCAAAATGGTTGTTTTGATAAGTTTGGTTTAAGCGAAGAAGAGATTAGAAAACTAAATCCTAATGTCATTTACTCTAACTTAATGTGCTTCTCTGATACAGTGTGGAAATCTCGTCCAGGTTGGGCTCCTTTAGCAGAAGATATCACCGGTTTATCAGTAAGAAACGGCTCATTAGAACATCCAGTTAACTTAAATGGTGTTCCACTAGATTATATTCCAGGGTTTATTCTTGCCTTAGGTACTTTGATTGCAATTAGGAACAACCTTAAAGAAGGTAAAACATATCAAGTTACTACTTCATTAACTAGAGGAGCAGTGCTATTACATGAATGTACAGATTACTGCGCTCAAGAGCATGAGGCTTCTAAACGTACAACAGTGGTAGAACAACCAATTGAAGGTAAATTTGATAAAGTTAGAACTTATGTTTCCACTAAAGCAATTGGCAAAGTTGGATTCCCTTACCCTGCCACATATCACACTAAGTATTCAAACTTAGAACAAAACATGCCATTTAGTGATGGCAACAAGACTTTTAAAACAAAATAAGGAGATAGCCTATGATTGATATTATTTGTTTAGTAATTTCAGGAGTTACTTTAGTAGCGGTTGCTATTCTATTTGTTATTGTTTTAAAAAACAAAAATAAAACAGTTGATAATTCTTCTACTGATAAAGAATTAGGACAAATTATCAATCAAATTAATAATCTTGAATCTGCTCTTAATAAGGATATCGCTTTAGCGGTTAGCAAAGAAATGCTTGTAGTCGCTGAAAGCGATAAGAAAAACCAAGAACTCAGCAACGAGAAACTTGAAAGATTTCAAAAGTCCATTGTGGAATCCTTAAATACAAGATTTGAGCACATCAATAAAGAACTTGCTGATAAGATGACTGAGATCAATAAAAAAGTCGAAGATAAGCTTAAAGAAGGTTTCCAAGGCACAACTGAAACCATGGCTCAAGTTAGAGAAAGACTAAAGGCTATTGATGAAGCTCAAAAGAACATGGAAAATCTCTCTAAGGATGTTGTTTCCTTAAGAAACATTATGGAAGGGAACCAATCAAGAGGACAATATGGTGAATATCAACTCAATATGGTTCTTAATAATGTCTTTGGTGATACAGTGGGTTGCTATCAAGAGCAATACACAATTAAGAGAAGTAGAGATGGGGATGATGTTAGAGCAGATGCAGTTGTATTTATGCCTGAACCAAACAAAATGATTTGTATCGATTCTAAATTCCCTTTTCAAGATTATGAGAGATTGTTCAATGCGGAAAGTGATGAAGAAAGAGATAACTATAAAAAAGAATTTGCTCGCGCAGTTAAACAACACATCACAGTTATCAAAGATAAATATATTGTTGATGGCAAAACCGCTCCTGAAGCATTGATGTTTATCCCTAATGATGGAGTCTTTGCATTTATTCATCATGAATTAAATGAAGTGGTGGAATATGCTAGAGAAAAGAAAGTTATTATTACTTCTCCAAGTACATTGCCTGCAATATTAGTTACCATTAATATGGTAAGAATAGAAACAGAAAGAGCGAAGAACGTCAAAGAAATTAGCAAACAATTATCAATACTTGGCAAACAATTTGAACTCTTCTCTAGAGAGTGGGAGTCATTCTCTAAACAATTAGACACCGCTAGTAAAACCAGAGAAAAACTTGATAGCAGAGTTTCTAGAATTACTAATAAGTTTGATGCGATTGCCTCTAATAGTGAGGTTCCTCAAATCGAAGAAGTTGATTTAGATTAACAAATTTATAAAAAATAACCACAGTCAAACTGTGGTTTTTCTTTTGTGGGAATATTTTTGAAACTTTATTAAGAAATCACCCTATTCAAATATATGAGAGGGGCTAATTTAACTTCTCTCAAATATTACCTCTTGGGCAACTATCTTTTCGCGAAGTTAGTTGCTCAGGCTAAGTTCTTTCCTGTGATTTCTTGATAACCTGATTAACTTCACTGATCGAAAAGGTAACCAAGAGAGAAAGGATGTGATCTCTATGAA
>CADCPC010000029.1 GCA_902803285.1 uncultured Erysipelotrichaceae bacterium
CTTTCAATTTGACAAGAAACCACAATGCCGGTTGGTAAATGGGTAATTCTAACAGCAGTTTCAACTTTATTGACGTTTTGTCCACCAGCGCCACCACTACGATACGTATCAACTTTTAAATCAGCATCGTTGATCTCAATATTTATGGAATCATTTTTAAATTCAGGAATGACGTTAACAGAAGCAAAAGATGTGTGTCTTCTCTTGTTTGCATCAAAAGGAGATATTCTTACTAATCTATGGACGCCTTTTTCG
This sequence comes from uncultured Erysipelotrichaceae bacterium, assembly GCA_902803285.1. Lineage (GTDB taxonomy): Bacteria > Bacillota_I > Bacilli_A > RFN20 > CAG-826 > UBA2450. The sequence goes on from CADCPC010000029.1 coordinate 256, forward strand.
CCTTTGAGTAGTCCATATGTGTTTTTACCAATGATTTTAATGGTGACAGATTTGATGCCAGCTTCATCTCCTGGTTCAAAAGAGATAATTTGCATCTTAAAATGGTGCTCTTCAGCATATAAAACATACATTCTATATAGCATGTCTGCCCAATCTTGAGCTTCGGTTCCACCAGCGCCTGGATGAATTTCCAAAATGGCGTTTAAATCATCGAATTCGCCTGAAAATAGTCTTTCTGTTTCAAACTCTTTTGTTTTGGTTTTTAGTTCTTCAAAAGATTCGTTAATTGATTCCAAGATTGACTCATCATCCATATCAATCAATTCTTCTAAATCCTTCAAATTACTGGAGATTTGCGTGTATTTTTCCACTAAATTGCGTTTAAAGTTCAATTCTGAGATGACACTTAAAGCGGCTTTTTGATCGTTCCAAAAATCCTCTTTTTCGCTTATATCTGTTAGTTGTTTTATCTCGGAATTTAATTTATCGAGGTCAAAGAGAAGACCCGAGTTGACGGATTCTCTCGCCAACAGCACCAAGTTCCTGTCTTAAAGTAACGAGGTCTTTCATTATTTGTCTTCTTTCTTATCTTTGCTTTCAGCATCAACTACTTTGCCTTCGTCTTCTGCTGGTTTAGGTTCTTTTCTTTCGACTTTGACATTAACTAAGTTTAAAACTGCATCAACGCTTGAAACGTCTAAGCATTCTCTAAACATCTTATAGCCTTCATTAACATAATCTTGTAATGGGTTAACGTTAGCATAGCTTCTTAAGAAGATACCTTCTCTTAGTCTAGCCATTGCGTCAATATGCTTGGTCCAGTTTTGGTCAATACATCTCAAAATATAATTTCTTTGTACTTGATCAACTGCATCTTCTGGCCATTCTTTTTTGCGTTCATTATAGTAATCAAAAATCCATTCAGCCATTTCTGCTCCAGCGTCATCTACATCAGCCTCATCATATAAAGATGCATTGATACTACCGGCAGGTAAAAATCTTGGTTCTACTTGTTTAACAAGTAACTCACCTGAAATTGTTTTAGATTGTGAGCCTGCTGGAATTGCTTTCTCAGCAAGGAACTTGCCTGTAGTTTTAAAGATTTCATCAATAATATCGCTGATATCTTTACCTTCAATAATACGGTTACGTTTGTCATAGACAATTTGTCTTTGTTTTGCTAAAACATCATCGTACTCAAGAAGTGATTTACGAATATCAAAGTTTTGTCCTTCGATTCTCTTTTGTGCACTTGTAATAACGTTAGTGACCATTTTTGCTTCAAGAGCTTCATCGCCAAAGTTCTTTTCGATAAAGTCTCTCATCTTATCAGCAGCGAATCTCACTAATAGAGTGTCATCGAAAGATACGTAGAATCTGGAAAATCCAGGATCGCCTTGACGTCCGCTACGACCACGTAATTGGTTATCAATACGTCTTGATTCATGTCTTTCAGTACCAAAAACACATAAACCACCTAACGCTCTGACTTCGTCATCAATTTTAATATCAGTACCACGACCTGCCATGTTAGTAGCAAGGGTTATTGAGCCTTTCTTACCGGCATCTTTGATGATTTCAGCTTCTCTAGCGTGGTTCTTTGCATTTAACATTTCATGTTTAAGTCCTGCTTTAGTTAATAATTCAGAAATTTCTTCAGAAGATTCAACTGAAACAGTACCAATTAAGATTGGTTGGCCCTTCGCATGTCTTTCTTTAACTTCTTCAATAAGAGCTGCTAATTTTGGCCCTTTATGTGCATACACATAATCGATTGCGTCTACTCTTTGAATTGGTTTATTAGGTGGAACACAAACAACTCTCATGTTGTAGATTTTTCTAAATTCTTCTTCTTCGGTTTTAGCGGTACCAGTCATACCTGCCATCTTCTTGTAAAGACGGAAGAAGTTTTGATATGTAATAGTCGCCATTGTGATGGTTTCTTGTTTAATTTCAACATTTTCCTTTGCTTGAACAGCTTGATGTAAACCATCAGACCATTCTCTGCCTGGAAGAACACGGCCTGTAAATTGGTCAATAATTTGTATTTGTCCTTCAGCATCGACTAAATAGTCGACATCTCTTGCCATAATATAATTCGCCTTAAGAGCATTAGCGATTCTATGAACTAAGTCAGCATATTGAGGATCATATAAATTCTTAATTCCAAACATACGGTCAGCTTTGGCATTGCCAGCATCAGTTAAGTTAACTGTTTTTTCCTTAACATCGACGACATAGTCGACTTCCTTTTTTAGTGTCTTAACGAATCTGTCTGCGACAGTATATTGTGAAGCGCTTGTTCTAGCACCACCAGAAATAATAAGTGGGGTCCTAGATTCATCGATTAAAATTGAGTCAGCTTCATCGATGATACAGAAATCTAAGCCTCTTAAAACACGACCAGCCATACTAACTGCCATATTATCTCTTAGATAATCAAAGCCTAATTCTGAGTTGGTTGTGTAAGTAATATCGCATAAATAGGCTTCTTTCTTTTCAGCAGTTGTCTTACTACGTAAGTTGATACCTACTGTTAAGCCTAAGAATCTATAAACTTGTCCCATCCAATTGGCGTCACGTTCAGACAAGTATTCGTTAACTGTAATAACGTGCACACCCTTACCAGCAAGCGCGTTTAAGTAGACTGCCATAGTCGCAGTTAAGGTTTTACCTTCACCAGTTTTCATTTCCGCGACATCGCCATCATGTAAAACTAGTGAGCCCATGACTTGGACTTTATAAGGGAATTCACCAAGAGTTCTTCTAGCGGCTTCTCTAGCTACCGCAAATGCTTCAACCTTAATATCTTCTAAAGTTTCACCTTTAGCTAATCTTTCTTTAAAATAAGGAGTCTTAGCTCTTAAGTCATCATCGCTAAGAGCTTTCATTTGATCTTCAAGAGCCAATACTTTATCGGCTATTTTTGAATATTTTCTAAGTGCTTGTTTATCGAAAAATCCCATAACATCTCCTTTTACTCATTTTTATTAAAATAAACAGAGTGGATACTCGTTAACTAATATATCATTTCTGTATTAGATTTACCTAATACAAAATACCAAATATTCAAATAATTAACTATGTTGCTGCTTTTTTTACGCCTCTTGCTACTACTAAAACTTTTATTTTCTTTGGATGCCCTTGCTTGATCAAATTAATTGCGGCTTTAATGGAAGAGCCGGTTGTCATTACGTCGTCCACAATTAATACCTTTTTGTTTTTGACGGTTTCTAAATGTCGAATCGCAAATATATCTCCAACCTTTACTCTATCTTTTAATTTTTTATTCGCCTGTTTTTCTTTTTTGGTTTTGATCAATACTTTTTCTACCTTTAGTTTTAACCTATTATATATCTCTATAACATGATTAAAACCTCTTCTATCATCGTCTAAATAATATGATGGAATTGGCACCACTATGTAACCATGATAAACCATTCTTAAATACCGGATGTAACGGTCTAAAAATACATCTTTCAGTTCATAGTCATAGCATCCCTTAAATGTATAAAGTAATTCCTTAATATTTTGATCGTATTCATATATGGCTAAACCATCATAATTCTCAATTTTGAAATGAATAAATTTTGGAGAGAATTTTGAAAAGCAATCCTCACATAAATTATTGTTTGGATTTAACAATGAGAAGAAAGAATAATCGCTTATTTCTTTAAAACAAATTTTGCATATATTTTTCTTACATATGAGCGTATCTTTAATCATCATGTTTCTCCTTTTTTAATGACTCGTTAGCTCTTATAATTTCTTTTCTAGCTAGGTCCATTTGAATACTATCTCTATCCGATAAATAATAAACTTCTCCAGTTGGCGCTTCCTTTTTTCTACCAACTCTCCCCGCTATTTGAATAAGAGTTCCTTTATCGTATATTTGATGGGCTGCTAGATAGACAATAACCTGTAAGTTCTCAACTGTAACGCCCCTTTCCAAGACTGAAGTTGTCACTAAAAAACGATATTTACCATTTCTGAAATCATCTATTATCTTGTTTCTTTCTTCTCTTTTTGAGTGAACAAAATTACCACCTCTAAACCTATACTTTAATAACCCAAATACGTTTTCACATTCTTCGATAGTGGGGGCAAAAACAAAGACTGGTTTATTAGCTTTTAAAAACTTATCCAAAAGGGACAAAAGCTTAATGACAAGTAATACTTTATTTCTTATATAAATGATAGGAACAGGTAAAGGATGACGGTGAAATCTAATATCTAAGTTTAGTATATCTTTGTCCTTTTGTTTAAAATGCTTGAGAACCTCATCGCTTGGAGTAGCACTCATCATGATATAGTGGCCATTTAGTGAACCATAAAACATGCTTTCCAGGACTTTATTATTTTTGAAAGGAAAAGCATCAATTTCATCAAGGACAATTAACGAGAAAAAATGATTATATCTATATAACTGATGTGTTGTTAGAACTATAAGGTCTCCATTAACGATTTTATTATGCCCTCCATACACAGAAATAACCCTATTTTTCTTAAATATTTCTTTTAACCTATTTGTTAATTCTATAACAACATCTTTTCTAGGCACAGCAAAAGCAACTTTTTCTCCACAATTAATCGCGTATTGAATAACCTGAAGAGATATTTCTGTCTTGCCGCTTCCACATACAGCAGCCACTAAGGAATCAATTCCACGTTTATAATTATCTAAAAGTCTATTTGATAACTCTTGTTGTTCTTCTGAAAGACTATAATTCAAGAATATAGGAGCATTTTTAGGAAAAGCATCATTATTTATTTCTTCTCTTCTAATATATTTAATACACATGCGGCAATACGGCTTGCCGTTTAGATATCCAATTGATCGAATATCTTTATTTCCACATACTGGACACACAAATTCATTTTGCATAATCACCCCTCATTTATTAGATAGGTAAAAAATGCAAAAATTTGCACAATAAAATAAAAAAATTGGGTTTTTGCCCAACTTTTTCATCTTTGTAATATTATTTCTCTAATTCGGAAATTAGATCTATTCTTGTTTGATGTCTGCCGCCTTCAAACTCTGTATTTAAGAAAATATCTACTCTTCTTAATACATCTTCTAAAGCCATAAACTTTTGGCCAAAGCCGATGACGTTAGCGTTATTATGTTGTCTCATTAGTCTTGCGACATCATCGTTATAGGCTATTCCGCATCTCACGCCTTTAATTTTATTAGCAGCGATGCTAATGCCTTCACCGCTAGTGCAAACAACAACACCAAATTGGCATTCACCACTGGCTACTTTTCTTCCAACTTCAGCCCCAAAGATAGGATAATGACAAGATTCTAAAGAATTTGTGCCAACATCAATGACTTCATATCCTTTTTCGATAAGGTGTTTTTTAATGGCGTCTTTATATTCGAGTCCACCGTGATCACATCCAACTGCAATTCTAGTCATTTTTTAATATCCTTTCTATATCTCTAAGAGATATTGGGCCTTCCCTAATAATTTTAACATCTTCACCTGTGAGGTCAATTATTGTTGATGGTTTTGCGCCGATGGCATCTTTTTGCATAACATAGGCTACTTCATCTTTAAACACAGCTTCAACTTCTTTAAACGTTAGGCAAGGTCTTTGACCTGATCTATTCGCGCTAGGTACTAATAGAGGTTTTCCAACTACATCAATTAAATCCTGAACTTCTTTAAAATCAGGAACCCTGATGCCAATAATTCCAGTGTTATGTGTGACGTAGTTAGGAATATTGTCTTTACTCTTTAGTAGTAACGTTACACTACCTGGCATAAAGGCATTAATGATTTTTAAATCTCTATCATTGAGATAAGCATACTTTTCAATATCTTTTACATTGCCAAGCATAAGAGTATAAGGCTTGTCTTCTGGCCTTCTCTTGACTTGATTTAATAAATGATAAGCGTCTTCATCATCGAAAATAACACCTAAACCCATTACTGTTTCAGTAGGAAAGGCAATAATCTTGGAATCTAATAGGGCTTCTTTAGCTAACAAATAATCATTAGGTTTCATATATTTTCCAATTCTCTCTCATGATATATAAGAATCTAACTTTGCCATAGATGTCTTTTGTGAATTTATAGCCAATACCAGGGAGCTCTTTTTCTAATTTCTCAGTCAAAATTTCTTCCATATCCTCTCCAATTTCAAAGGCGATAAAGAAGTTTTTATTCATCTTTTCTAAATGGGACAAAATCTCATCATAGTATTTGGTTTTTGGCTCTGCAAACAACGCTAAATGAGGTTCATATTTTAGTGTTTGAGGGTCTACTGTTTCAGGGGAGCCAATATAAGGTGGATTAGAAATTAAAACGTCAATTTTTTCACTAATAGGGTCAAGCATATTGCCAAGTCTAAAATCGATAGAAACATTGTGTTTTTCTGCATTTTTTTCAGCAATTTCCAGTGCTTTTTCAGAAATATCGGTTGCAATAACCTTGCTATTTGGAAAATATTCTTTAAGATAAATCGCTAAAATTCCGCTGCCAGTTCCGACGTCAGCAATCGTGATTTTTGCGTCTCTTCCATACTTTTTCATTATGTGACTCATTGTCGCTACTGCAAGCTCCTCAGTTTCTTGTCTTGGAATAAGAACATCAGGGTTTACAAAATAGTTACTATTCACGAAATATGCATATCCTAAAACGTATTGAAGAGGTTCACCGTCAAGTATTCTTTTTATTTGAGCATCTATCTTGGATTCATCCTTAAGTTGTTCATTAAAATTTTTGATAAGCACAGTAAAATCATCAAAACCACCATCATCCATGAGCACGGCTTTGATAACTGTATTGTTTATATATTTGTTTTCTATTTTTTTAAGTTCTGAATATTTTTCACGGTAAGTCATTAATTCTCACCTGCAATTTTTTGAGCTTGGTCATAATGGATTAAAGCTTCGATAATAGTTTCTAAATCGCCTTCCATTACTCTATCAAGAGCTTGGATGGTTAAGCCAATACGGTGATCAGTAACACGGTTTTGAGGATAGTTATAAGTTCTAATCTTTTCACTTCTTTCGCCAGTGCCAATTTTTAATCTTCTTTCATTGCCAATTTCTTCTTGTTGCTTTTCAAGCAAAGTAGAATACATCTTTGCTCTTAACATTTGCATAGCAATTTCACGGTTTTGAATTTGTGATTTTTCAGTTTGGCAAGCCACCACGATTCCTGTAGGAATATGTGTAATACGGACAGCAGATTCTGTTTTATTAACGTTCTGTCCACCTGCACCTTGAGAATGGTAGGTATCGACTTGTAAATCGTTTGGATTGATTTCAACATCAATTTCTTCTGCTTCAGGCATAACTAAGACAGTTGCGGTAGAAGTATGAATTCTTCCACTTGCTTCAGTTTTAGGAACTCTTTGAACACGATGAGCGCCTGATTCAAACTTAAGTTTGGAGTAAACCATTTTGCCTTTAATCATAAAAGATACTTGTGAGAATCCACCAGCATCAGATTCATAAGCATCAAGCATTTGAATCTTCCAGCCTTGGGTTTCAGCGTATCTTGTATACATTCTAAATAAATCACCTGCAAAGATGTTTGCTTCATCTCCTCCAGCAGCACCTCTAATTTCGATAATGATGTTTTTATCATCATTTGGATCTTTAGGTAATAATAATTCTCTTAATTTTTCAATTAATGATTCTTGTTCTGCTTCTAACCTCTTTGCTTCTTCTTTGCCCATTTCCGCTATCTCGTGATCAGAGTCATGAGACATCTCAATAGCGCCTTCTAAATCTAATTGATTCTTTTCATATTTATTAAAAGCTTCGACTTGAGGTTCTAATATCGCTCTCTCTTTAGAAATGTCACGAAAATGCTTGCGATCTCTCATTGTAGATTCATCAAGTAGTTCTTTATCAATTTCTTCTAATCTTTTGCACGCTTGTTTTAAGCGTTGATACATGCTGTCTTCCATAGTAACCTCGATTTCGCGATTATTATACTACCATATAAGCGACGAGAGAAAAAGTGAGAAAAGTTTTCTTGTTAATATAAATTATTAACTCTTTTAAGATTGGTCTCATTTTTGTATACTATTAGCAAGGTATTTTATGGCATACAAAGCATTATATAGAACTTATCGTCCTCAAACATTTGAAGAAGTAGCAGGACAACAACACATTGTTAAAACATTAAAGAACGCTTTAAGCAGCGGCAAAATCGCCCATGCTTATTTATTTGCAGGCCCTCGCGGAACAGGAAAAACAACAATGGCAAAATTATTTGCCAAAGCATTAAACTGTGAACATGGAATTGGCTGTCAATGCAATGAATGTCAAAATTGCAAAGCAATTATCGATGGCTCGCATCCAGATGTCCTTGAATTAGACGCTGCTAGTAATAATGGCGTCGATGAAATCAGAGAACTAATTGACAAAGTCAAATATGGCACTATTCTTGGTAGATACAAAGTTTATATCATCGATGAAGTTCATATGCTTTCAACTGGTGCTTTTAACGCATTGTTAAAAACATTAGAAGAACCACCTGAACACGTCATCTTCATTTTAGCAACTACCGAGCCTCATAAGATTCTTCCAACTATTTTATCTAGATGCCAAAGATATGATTTTGAAAAAGTTAGCGATCAAGACATTAGAGATAGAATCAAAATCATTTTAGAAGAAGAAAATGTCCCATATAACGAAAAAGCTATTAATTTAATTATTAAACTTGCTGATGGCGGCATGAGAGACGCTCTTTCAATCTTAGAAAAGGTTTTAGCGTACTCTGGCAACTCATTAAACGAGCAAGATGTCTTTGATATCTTCTCATTAGAAAGCACAGAAGAAAAAATTTCATTGTTAAAATCAATCCTTAATAAAAATGTGAAAGATGTTTTAGATAGACTAAATAACTATGTTACAAGAGGAACAGACATTAAGAGACTTACCGAAGATCTCTTAACTATCCTTAAAGACACATTGATTTATAATGCTTCCTATAACGCTGATTATTTAGAAATCTTAAGCGAAGAAGAAGCTTTGGACTTCTGCAAGATTGTTGATAGCCAAACAGCAGTCAAAATGATCGATATCTTGATGGGCACTGTTAAAGACTATAAAAACGTCACTTCTATTGTCCCACTATTTGAAATTACATTATTGAAATTATGTTCAGTAGAAGAAGCACAAAAACCTCAAAAATTTGTGCAAAAACCTATTATTTCACCAAAAATAGTGGAAAAAGAGGTCAAAGAAGAACCTGTTGTTATTGAAGAGAAACCTATCGAAAAAGAAGAGCCTGCTCCAGCCATTGAAGAAAAACCAGCAACCCCTATTTTCAACGAGATTCCTCTTAATGATTCAGTCTTATATTTGAAAGATGCAGAAGCGGAAGATTGTTTCCAAATCGACGATGACTTAATGATCAAAATTATGGTCACCGCTAAAAGAGACATTAAACTCGAACTATTAGAAGGTTGGAAAAATATTAAAAAATTCATTACTCATCCTGTTTTAGGCAAAGCCGCTGCAATGTTAATTGATGGTCATCCACTAGTGGCGAATAATAAGGTTGTTATTATCGAGTTTCAACTCGCTAAGAACGCTGAAAAAGTTAATCTCAAAGAAAACCAATTAGAAATACAAACAGTCTTATCTCAAGTCTTTGGTCGTAGAATGTACGCTTACGCTGTCAGCAGAAGCGCATCTGTGGAACTTCAAGGAGCTTACATGAGCCTACTACAATTAGGGCAACTACCTAAGGCAAAAGACATTGTTTTAGAATTTGAAGGAGAATAATCCGTATGAATATGCAACAAATGATGATTCAAGCCCAAAAAATGCAAAGAGAGCTTCAAAAAGCTCAGGCTGAATTAGCGAAAAAAGAATTTTCAGTTACTAAAGCAGGTTTAGTGACAGTTACAGTTTTAGGAAGTAAAGAAGTTAAATCAGTCGTTATCGATGAAGACGGCTTCGACAAAGACAATAAAGAAATGGTCGAAGAACTTGTTGTTTCTGCTATTAACGAATTATTTGAACAAATAGATGCAGAAAGCGAAGCTATCAATGAGAAAATCACTGGTCGCGCTGGAGGATTAGGATTCTAAAATGGAAAAACTTCAATCTTTGCAAAGATTAGAAGAGGCTTTAGCTAGACTTCCAGGAGTTGGCAAAAAGTCAGCAGAGCGTATGGCGTATGCTATGCTTAATTTTTCTGATGAAGACTTAATCGAAATCAGTGATGCCATTAGAGAATTAAAACAAAATATACATTTCTGTAAGAAATGTGGAATGATAACAGAAGAAGATGAATGCGAGATATGCAAGGATACATCTAGAGATGACGATACATTATTAATTGTCTCTTATCCAAAGGATGTTATCACTATTGAAAAAAGTGGAACATATAACGGTAGATATCATGTACTTGGTGGCGAATTTAACATTGCCAAAGGCATTGGTCTTGAATCTCTAAATATAGCTTCTCTTTATAAGAGAATTGAAGAAGAACACATTAAGGAAGTAGTAATTGCTACTAACCCTACGGTTGAAGGAGAAACCACTGCTCACTATTTAGCCAAAACATTAGAACCTTATCATATTAACGTTACCCGTTTAGCCTATGGCTTACAGATGGGTGGTAATTTAGATTATGTGGATCCATTAACATTATCCAAAGCTTTAGAAGGCAGACATAAAATCTAAAGGAGAAACATTATGTTTATCACACTTGAAGGACCTGAAGGATCAGGAAAAACAACTGCTGTTGAAACCGCTGTTAACAAGTTAAAAGAAATGGGCTATGAAATAGTCAGAACTCGTGAACCAGGTGGTACACCTATTTCTGAGCAAATCAGAAATGTTATTTTGGATAAAAATAACACAGCAATGGATGGAAGAACAGAAGCCCTTCTTTATGCTGCTAGTAGAAGACAACACTTAGTAGAAAAGGTATGGCCTGCATTAAAAGAAGGTAAAATTGTTATTTGTGATCGTTATTTAGATTCTTCTTTAGCCTATCAAGGTGGGGCTAGAGGACTAGGAATTGACGATGTATTAAACATCAACTTATTTGCCACAGAAAACACATGGCCAGATTTAACATTATTATTTGATATTACTCCTGAAGAGGGATTAAAAAGAATCGCCGCAAACGCTTCTAGAGAAGTGAATAGATTAGACTTGGAAAAATTAGAATTCCATCACAAAGTAAGAGATTCATTTTTGCTATTAGCAAAAAGATATCCTGATAGATATGTGATTATCGATGCTAGTAAGAGCAGAGAAGAGGTCGCTAAAGATACTTTAGAAGCGATATTATCTCGCTTATGCAAATAGAAAAATATTTAAGAAATTCACAACACGTCGTATATCAAACATTTGTTAACGCTTTGACAAGCGATACTCTTTCCCATGCTTATTTATTAGTGGGACATACTGGAACACCACTATTTGAAGTAGCTAAATTTTTAGCTAAGTCTATCTTGTGCGACAACCCAACCCCATTAGCGTGCGAAAACTGTATTACTTGCCTAAGAATTGAAAGCGACAATTACCCAGATATCATTACGTTAGACGGAAGCAAAGCCACTATCAAAAAAGAAGATGTCTTAAATATAGAATCGAGATTTGAAAAAACCGCTTTTGAAAGTAAAGGAATAATGATTTACATCATTAATCTTGTGGAAAATATGACTACTGAGGCAGTTAATTCCATCCTTAAATTTTTAGAAGAACCAGAAAGCAAAATTTACGCTTTCTTAACCACAAATAACGAAAATAATGTTCTCCCAACCATTTTATCTAGATGCCAAATCTTACATTTAAAAAATGTTGCTAGAAAAGAAGTTATCAATGAGTCTGTGGAAATGGGAGTCGATAGAAAAGACGCTGAATTATTATCGTATTTCTATAACGATCCTGAACTTATCTTTGATTTGTTAAGAGATGAGGATGAAAAGGATAACTATGAAACTAGCAAAGAAGCATTTGAAGGGCTTCTAAATGTTTTAAAAGATGGAAATGGTAAAGATGCATTATATTATGTCGATAAAGAGATTATTCCATTAGTTAAAAGCAAGGAATCAATGAGATTTTTCATTGATATGTTGACCGAAGCGTTTGAAGATTTAGTAAATATTCAATGTTCTCGTGATATAACTTTGAAAAGTTATGATACAATACTATACGATTTAGCAAATAAGCTTCCTCATCTAAACGAATCATTGGTCGAATTATTAAAGCAGAGGAACCTAGTAAACACTAATGTTAATATCTCATTGCAACTAGATCACTTAATCATTTACATCACAAAGGAATAAATATGATAGAAGAAAAAAATACAAATATATCACCAAATCATTTCACTCATTATGTGGGTGTGACTTTTGATCACAATAAAAGATCATACTATTTTGGCAGTGAAGGATTAGAGCTTAAGGAAGGCGATAAAGTCGTTGTCGAAACGGTGCGTGGATTAGAAGTCGGCACCATCTCATATGAACCAGTAGAAATTGAAAAATACAAGAGTGTTTTAGAGCTTAAACCAGTAATTAGAAAAGCAACCGACGTTGACCTTAGATTACACGAAATCAATGCAAAAGATGCCGTTTTTGCGTTAGATATTTGCAAAAATGAGGTAGAAAAGCTCGGATTAGACATGCGTTTGATTTGCTGTGAATACACTCTTGATAAATCCAAAATTATCTTCACTTATGTCGCTGATGATAGAGTGGATTTCAGAGAATTATTAAAAGTCTTAGCAAGTCGTTTACACACTAGAATTGAACTCAGACAAATCGGCTCAAGAGATAAAGCAAAATTGGTGGGTGGTATCGGTATGTGTGGTTTACCACTTTGCTGCTCCACTTTCCTAAACGAATTCGATGGCATTTCCATTAGTAGAGCCAAAAACCAAATGCTTGCTATTAATATTCCTAAGTTATCTGGCCACTGTGGCAAATTACTATGCTGTCTAAAATTTGAAGATGATGCTTATACAGATTTAAAAGCGTTCTTCCCAGATGTCGGAACCAAAGTGTTTATCGACAAAGTTGAATATGTTGTTAATTCAATTAACGTTATTTCTAAAACAGTTAGAGTTGATAGTCCAAACGACATCAAAGTTCTTTCTTTAGAAGATTTTAAAAAGCAAACAGGCTGGAAAAAGCCAAAACCAAAGCATGAAGCAAATAAAGTCGTTCAATAACACTCATCCTTTGTTATATTTAATCGCTACCCCTATCGGTAATCTAGGGGAAATGACTCCTAGAGCGTTAGATGTTTTAAAAGAGGTTGACTATGTAGCGTGTGAAGATACTAGAAACACCAAAGACCTTTTGGCAAAATTTAATATTTCTAAAAGATTGGTATCTCTTAGAGAACACAATGAAATAGAAGCTTCTCATCATGTTATTGAAGATTTGCTAAATGGGACAAAAGTTGCGTATGTATCAGATGCTGGATATCCTGCCATCAGTGATCCAGGCAACATTTTAGTGAAATTATGTATTGAAAAAGATATCGCAGTCTCAGTGGTTTCAGGAAGTTCAGCGTTCATTAATGCGCTAACATCATCTAACTTAAATACCAATCATTTTTACTTCCATGGTTTCTTATCTCCAAAAGAGTCAGAAGCTAGAAAAGAACTTAAAGAGTTAAGAGAAAAACCAGAAACTTTAATCTTTTATGAAGCTCCTCATCGTATCGTAGATACGATAAAAGTGCTTTTTGAAGAACTTGGTGATAGAAAAGTTTCTCTTCAAAGAGAACTAACGAAGCTTAATGAAGAAAAGCTTTATGGTACTTTATCTGAACTAAATAATTTTGACTTATCTTCTTTAAAAGGAGAGATGGTTATAGTTGTTGAAGGTAATCAAAAAGAGATTGCTATTAGCGATAAAGAACTCATCGAAAAAGTTGAATGGTTCATTAACAAAGGATTAAGCAAAAAAGACGCTATTGAGCTCACTTGTGAAGTCCTAAAAGTTAAGAAAAATTACATAAAAGACTTAATTAAATAAATATAATTCTTGAAATTAACGTCTATCTTTTCTATTATTGAAAAGATTTTTTTAATTAGGAAAAGTTATGGAAGTAAGAAACATCGCAATTATCGCTCACGTTGATCACGGCAAAACTACTCTAGTCGATCAACTATTAAAAGCTTCAGAAACGTTTAGAAGCAACGAAGAACTAAATGATAGAGCTATGGATTCTAATGATCTCGAAAGAGAAAGAGGAATCACCATTTTAGCAAAAACAACTTCTATCATTTATCACGACACTAAAATTAATATTTTAGACACTCCTGGTCACGCTGATTTTGGAGGAGAAGTCGAAAGAATTATGAACATGGTCGATGGCTGTCTATTATTAGTAGACGCTTTTGAAGGTACTATGCCACAAACTAGATTTGTTCTTAAAAAGGCATTAGAAAATCACGTTAAACCAATTGTTGTTGTTAATAAAGTCGACAGAGCGAATATTGACATCCAAAGAACGCTTGACGAAGTTCTTACTTTATTCATTGAATTAGGTGCTCCTGATGAATTCTTAGATTTCAAAACCATATACGCTTCCGGATTAAAAGGCACTTCTTCACTGAGTGAAGATCCTGCTGATCAAGTAAACGGTATGGACGCTATTTTACAATCTATTATTGATGAAATCCCTGCTCCTAGCATGGATAAGGACGCTCCTCTACAACTACAAATCTCTCTTCTTGACTATAACGACTTTGTCGGAAGAATCGGTATCGGCACTATTAAAAGAGGTACTATCAAAGTTAACGATAATGTCTCTGTTAGTAGATTAGATGGCTCGGTTGTAAACTTCAGAGTCTTAAAACTATTTGGTTTCCAAGGGCTAAAGAGATTAGAAATTAATGAAGCTCACGCCGGAGATATTGTTGCAGTTGCTGGTTTAGCAGATATTAACGTAGGCGAAACTATTTGTCAAAGCGGACACGTCGAACCATTACCACTAATTAGATTAGATGAACCAACTTTACAAATGACTTTCGGCACTAACTCTTCTCCTCTTTCTGGAAAAGATGGCAAATTATTAACCGCAAGAAAGATTGAAGAAAGATTATATCGTGAAACTCAAAAAGACGTCGCCTTACGTGTTTCTCGTATTCCAAATACTGAATCTTGGATTGTTTCTGGCCGTGGAGAACTTCACCTTTCAATTTTAATTGAAAATATGAGAAGAGAAGGCTTTGAATTAGAAGTCAGCAAACCACAAGTTATCATCAAAGAAATCGATGGCGTGAAATGCGAACCTTATGAAGATTTAACAATTGATGTTCCTAATGAATATGTCGGCGATATTATGACCACTATCGGAGATAGAAATGGCGAGCTCATTAATATGGATGCTAAAGAAACAGTGACATTATTACAATATGTCATTCCTTCTAGAGGTTTATTGGGCTATATGACCAATTTCATGACCTTAACCAAAGGTTATGGCATCTTATCTCATACCTACAAAGAATATCGTCCAATCGCTAGCCATTCAATTGGTGAAAGAAGCATTGGCGTTCTCGTCTCTGTTCAAGCAGGACAAGCTACTCCATACGCGATTGAACACGTTGAAGAAAGAGGAACAATGTTTATTGATCCAGGTACCGAAGTATATGAAGGTATGATTGTTGGTGAACATCGTTATGACTTTGATTTAGCGGTCAACATCACAGAAAAGAAAAACCTCACAAATGTGAGAAGTTCAAACAAGGATAACACTGTTGTATTAAAATCACCTAGAAGATTGTCTTTAGAAGCATGTTTAGATTACATCAATTCTGATGAGCTAGTAGAAATTACTCCTACAACTTATAGAATGAGGAAAAAGATATTAAATACTGCCGAACGTAAAAAACATGAGGCACATGTAAAAAAAGAGCAAGAGAATTAATGAACTCTTGCTTTTCTTTTTCTAATTATCAATAACGTAATGCCTGCTAGTGATAGGGCTGATAATATTACGCTAGAAGCAATAATATTTCCTCCACATCCATTAGCACCGATAATTTTAACTGTATATCTTGTAGAGAATATTTGACCGCTAGGTGCTTCATAAATTACTTTGATTGTAACTTCACCAGCTTTAGAAGCATCAAATCCTCTAAACACCACTCTACCAGTAATATCTTCTTCTGACCCATCATCATAAACGAGATATACATCCGGAGAGACAAACTCTTCTCCGCGATAATATTCAGTTTTTGGATTATCCACTCTTATGCTGACAGGAGTTTTTTCTGGTTCAGGCTCTGGTTGAGGAGCTTCTGCAGACACTGTAATTTCATAAGTTTTACTCTTAGTTACACCATTATATGTATAAGATACTTCTACGGTTTGAGAACCCTCTGTAGAAAGTGAAAATCCTGAAAAAGATGCGAGATTTGTCACATTTTCTGTGGAATTATCGCTAAAAGTAGCAATAACTGTTGGTTTTACAAAAGTGCCGTTTAATGGGTATTCAGTGACTACATTTGAAAGGGTAATATCACTTAATGTTTTTTCAACAATTTCACCACTTGCTGGGTATGTTTCTTTTGCTCTCGCAAGCACATCAGCAGAGCACTTTTCACCGAAAATCATCCATGCATATTCTGGGTGATCCACAAATGGATTTCTGTTCTTTTGTTTTGAACTTTGAACATAGTCATTACGATTGCCTTCAAGTTCATCTGGTTTATCTTCTAAGTGCCACTTCATTAAAGTGTCATAATCTCTAAATGTACTAGTGATTTCTGGTAAGTTGCTATATGTGCTCTTATAAGCAACCCAAACATACATACAAATTCTAGCGACATCACCTTTAGAGGCATCTAGAGGCATAAAGAATCCACCGGCTTTATAACCATAATTCATTCCATTATATGTTAGAGGGCTGCTAGTTGTAGTTTCGCCATATTTTAAGTTGCCTCTTGTGCCGTTAGGAGTCTCATAAGTTGGCCTAATATGTAACAAGTCAGTACCAGCCTCATCTTGGCCCCAGTTGCCGTTAGAGTTGGCTTGTGGCCAAACATGTTCTCTATTCCAGTTAGAGGCGCCTTTTGAATAGCATTTAGTTATGGAGTTTCTAGTATATAGAAGAACCATATTGGATGAATTTGTAGGGTCTTCATCTGCTTTTTGAAGTTGTTCAGATAATGTTCCACTTCCATCACTGCTATATTTGTACCAGCCTTTAGGGAAAATTAAGCTAGTTAATGTTGTTCTTAAAGAACCATTCATGCCGTAGCTTGCGTCAGTAGCAATACCGTTATAGTAGGATCCACTATAGGTGTATAAATCGAAATTACCAGCATGCTGAGCGGCTTCAGCAACTATTGGGCTTTCCTTTTTAACTGTTGTTGATAAAGCGATTCCAAAAGCACCGATAGACATCGCTGCAATTGTAATTCCAAGGATCATTCTCTTATTTTTCATAATTATGCTTCCTTTTTATTAATAACAAGCTAATACCAACTAAGGACAATAAAGAAACAACTATGCTCGTCGTAGCAATACTGCCTTGGCAACCATTTGCTCCATTAATTTTTATCACATATCTAGTTGAGAAGATTTCACCGCTAGGTGCTTCATAAATTACTTTGATTGTAACTTCACCAGCTTTAGAAGCATTAAAGCCTCTAATTACCACTTTGTTTGTAACATCTTCTTCGTATCCGTCATCGTAAACAAGATAAACATTAGGGAATTCAAACTCTTCTCCAATGTTATATTCAAGTCGAGGATTATCCACTCTTAAACTAACAGGGTTCCTCTCTGGTTCAGGCTCTGGTTCCGGATCAACTTCATGTTCTATTACGTAAATTGTATAAACAGATTGAGCAGTCTCATCGTCTTCTTGATATTGAACTGTAATAGTTCTACTACCAGTAGTAGTCATATCTGGTTGAGTTAAAATGACTGGTTCCACTTCTTTAGAAGAACCATCGCTATAGAAGGCTGTACATACCCCATCAAACACAAATGCATCGCCAACATAAAACGTTGTAGTTTGATTGCTTAGTGAAATAGAAGACAAGATAACTTGTTGAGGAGTATCTGGATTATTAATAACAATAGAGAATGTTGCTGATACAGAAACATTATTTTCTTCATATGTAACTGTTACATTTTGAGTTCCAGCCTCATCCATATTTGGTTCTGATACTGTGGTTGGTTCAACTACTTTAGTAGTTCCGTCAGAATAGGACGCTACAACTGTTCCATCAAAATCATATTCTTCACCAACGGTAAAGGATAATCTTTGGTCGTATATATTGAGCCCAGTTAATGTAACAGGTACGACTGGATTAGTGACTGTAATTGTGTATGTCGTTGACTCGGTAATTCCTTCTTCACTATAAGTAATTGTAATAGTCTTTTCACCTGCAACAGACATATTTGGATTTGAAATAGATGTAGGTGTAACAACTTTTGACGAACCATCACTATAGTGGGCAGTTACTACACCATCAAAAGTAAATGTATCTCCAACTTCATAATTAGTTGTTTGACCGCTTACACTGATGCTAGATAATGTTTTTGGCTCTGGTTGAGGTTCTGCTGCATTAACTGTAACTGTATATTCGAAATACACAGTTTTGCCTTCTTCGGTGTAGCTTAGTTTAGCTGTTTTATTACCCACTGTTTGCATATTAGGATATGTAGCAATAGTAGGTGTAACAGTCTTTGAAGAACCATCGCTATAGTGAGCCTTCGCAACACCATCAAACACAAATGCATCGCCAACATTAAATGTTGTTGTATATCCAGTAGCTGTGAGGCTAGTTAGCGTGACTTCTTCAATTGGTGCGTCACCACTAAGCTCTCCATGAACAACTTTTCCAGAACTTGTGTTTTCTGCATTTTTGCCAGTATATTTGCCACCCCAAATGAGGTCTACCCATGATGGGTGATCAACAAATGGATTTCTATTGCCTTGGCATTGTTGGACTCCGTTATTACGATTAATCTCTTTTTCTGAAACAGGGTCTTGCATATGCCACTTGAGTAAAAGCTCTTTCCCATAGTTTGTAAGATAAGGTGCTGAACTTTTAAACATTGCAGATCCATCTCCAGAAGTGGCAACTCCACCATACCTGGATGCATAATAGAAGTAAATTCTAGCGAAATCGCCCTTGTATTGGTCATCCGGTTCAAAAACAACATCGCTTTTTGGGAATGAAACACCATTAATTGACTTTGCGGTACCTAATTTAGAGGTTCCAGCGGATTGAATTTCATTACCATTTCCATCATTTCTAGCAGGAAATGAATGAGTATAAGTTGGCGAATCCACTTCACCGAAAGCATAATTGCTTCTTCTGTTGTTAACATATCCATCAGTTGGAACCAAATGGATTATATCACTATACCTTGCGTCTTTTGTGGAGCCCCACCAAGACTTAGGTATTGAGTGTTCTCTGTTATAGCAATCGCCTTCATCAGAGTAGTTTTTTCCACCACTTTGGTATGTAAATTGGAAGCCACCATACATATCCCATATTTTGGATGTTCCAGGAACTATGTCAGTAGTTTTATACGCTGACCATAATCCATCATAACCAATTGTTGTTGCTTTAGATACAACACTTTGGATTGAGGATAATAAAGTGGTTCCGTTTCCATTGACGTCATAGTAATAATTGCCATAATCAGCGGCCGCATTAACTTCAATATATGGCTTAAATTGTAAGTCGTTGCTTTTAGCAACAAAAGCAAATGTTCCTGCACATAAAAAAGCAGAAAACATGAATATTAGCGATTTTGATTTAAAACCTTTCATAACGCGCATACATTATATACCCGTTAACAAAATAAAAAAAGCGATACACAAATATCGCTTTCCTTATTCTCTAGTTATTATTTAGATTTGATCTTGCCTTTTTGAGCGCCTTTACTAGCGTGAACTAAGACTGTTCCGTCTTGGTTTTCTGCCATTTTGTTGCAGTATTCAAGACCTTCTTTTTGAGTGTCGAAAGTCTTAATGACTTTTTCTCCACCAGCAAACTTAACTACCCATTTGCCATCTTCTTTTCTTTTAGAAAGATGATAAACACGTTTCCCTTCTTTGCTTGGTCCTGCTTTTTTTGGTTCAGGTTTTTTTTCTGCCATAATATTGATCTCCTAAATTATATTTCTATTATACTCGCCTTAATGTTGATTTATTAATCAAATTTTAATCCAGAAACATTAGAAACTGGTAATGAGAAAATAATTCCTTGTCCTTTAGTGCCCATACCAACAGCTTTGTTAATAGCCGCCATAACTTGGTCTCTAATCTTTGTTGTGACTAAGATATAAATTAATTCTTTTTGAGGAGTAATGATGATGCCATATTTTTTCTCAATTTCTTTAGTGCCAGTTCCCCTAGCGTGAGCAATAGTGCCACCACGTGCTCCAGCTTCTCTAGCGGCATCCATTAAAACATCAGAATAGCCTTCATTAACAATAGCGATAATGATTTCAAATTTTTCATTTTTGTCTGCCATAATTACCCCCTCACTGTTTGAGTTAAGAATTTATATAACTTAACTCCAACGATTGTATTTAAATCAATTGTGAATGCGATTCCTGCATTACGTTTGCTTGACAAGAAGTATGCTTCTAATTCTGTCTTTAGATCAGGAAGCAAATCATCTCTAATAAATGAATAGATAATTTCTTTTCTAGTTTCCTCTATATGAAGAACAGATAAGACTTGTTTAGTTGCAGTGCCTTCTCCAATTTGCACAAATTGTGCAGAAGTGCCTTTATTCTTTAGAAGTTTCACCACAGTGTCACCTTGTCCATAATTGACAATAATGACATAGAAGAGAAGCTTTTTAAGATCTTCACGTTCTTCAAATGGTGTGTTCTCTTCTTCTTTTTTCTTTTTAGCTTTCTTTGCTCTTGCTTGAGCAAGTCTATCGATAGCAGCCTTTTTATTAGCAGCTTTCTTTTCAACTTCTGCTGGATCTATAGGTTTTTCTTTTTTAATTTCCGCCATAAAAAGACCTCCTTTTAGTTAAAGTGAATGATTTCATCATTACGTGAATCAGCAAGTTGCTCGCGCATGAGTCGGTACGAGCTGTATTCTTTGTATCTGCTTGCCAAGCCTAGGGCTTGAATTGCAAGAATTGGAGTTAACGCAATTAAGGCGATAACACCGAAGCAATCTTCATAGAATGATAGTCCGCTAGTTTGATTATTAATTGTACTATAAACACCAATAATTAAAGGCAAAATGAATGATACAGACATTGGACCTGAAGCAGTTCCGCCAGAGTCAAAGGCAATCGCGGTATATGTATCAGGAACAAAGAACATTAACACAAACGATAATAGATATCCTGGCACAATTATATACATAATTGAGAATTTGAATAACGCTCTTGCCATAGATAATCCAATTGCAACACCAACACCAATAGATAGAGCAATTAAAACTGTTACTTTCTTAAGTTGACCATCAGAAATATCTTCGATTTGTGAAGTTAAAACATGAACAGCAGGTTCGCAAAGAATAGTGACTAGGCCAAGTATGAAAGCCACAACAATAATTAACCATTTTGGTTGACTACCTAGAGCAAATCCCACTTGTAAACCAATTGGGTTCATAGCCGCACTAACAGCGGTTAAGAAAAGCACTAAACCAATAAACGAAACAAGGAATCCGATTAGCAATTGAACAACCTTTTTCCAAGGCAATTTAATAAAGATTAATTCGTAGACAAAAAATACGATGACTATTGGCATTAACGCCATCAAGACTTCAATAATTGAGCCCATTGATGCAAAGTTACTACTTGGCATAATAGCAACTAGGAATCTTGACCAGATATTAGAAACATCAACTGTTGGGACAACATATTCAGAGAATCCGCTTGGATTAACCAAGATCAAAATTGTCATAGTTAAGATAGGACCAACTGAGGCTAAACCAACCAAGCCGAATGAACTTTCACGACTATTTTTACCGCCTCTAGTAGAAGCAACGCCAGCACCTAACGCCAATATGAAAGGAACAGTCGCGCTACCAGTGGTAACACCACCAGCATCAAAGATGAATGGCAAGAATTTTTGAGCTTGCGCATCAACTTGTAATAAACAAATTAGTAAGAATACTAATAAGTAGTAGAACAAATACCAAACATTTAAGGACTTTTGAAGAACAATTCTTAAAATACCAATGACAACAAAGATGCCGACACCAGCAGCAATAGAGAATACTAAGGCCCATTTATTAATGTTAACTTGGTTGGCAACAATCATGATGCTTGGTTCAGCACATGTAATTAAAGCTCCTAACGCGAAGGCAAAGATAATAACAATAATAAGTCGCTTTTGCTTAGACAAAGAAGCACCCATATATTCGCCAACTTTGCTCAATCCTTTTTCAGCGCCGATTTGGAATAAAGCCAAACCGATAATCATAATCACTGCACCCACACCTAATAAGATATAGTTATTGAAACCCAAATCACCTCTTGTGAACGTATTACCGATAGGGGCAATTTCAGAAAGAGATAAAATAAAAACTATCAAAATGATAGGGATAATTGATAGTGATGCAGATAATAACGACCTAAGAATTCTATTCTTCATGGCTATTATTATATACTTACATAATTATTTATATAATAACTATTTTTTGAAAGTAGGGAAAAGAATATTAAATTCTTTTGGAATCGGAGCGGTAAACTTAAGAGTTTTACCAGTAAATGGATGTTTTAATTCGAGCTCGTAAGCATGTAAGCCCAATCTTTTAATTGGGTTAGATGGATTTCCATATTTATCATCGCCAATAACGTGATGACCAAGATCGCCTAAATGGACACGAATTTGGTTTTTGCGGCCACTATCAAGGTGCACATCTAATAAAGAATAACCTTCGATTTCTTGTAAAACTTTATAATGTGTAACTGAAAATTGGCCATCTCCTGCTTTTTTAGAAGAATACATCAAATTTTCGCTATTCTTCTTAAGATAACTCTTGATAGTCCCTGATTTTTCTTTGAGATGGCCCTCAACAATTGCGTAATATCCACGTTTTGTAACCAGTTCGTTCCACTTATCTTGCAAAGCATCTCTTAATTTGGCATTTTTCGCCACCATTAAAACTCCAGAGGTGTCTTCATCGAGTCGATGGCAAACAAAAATACGATTATGTTTATCCTTTTGTTGAACATATTCAGTTAGCATTCTATAAGCCGTAGACCCTTTTTCTTTATCACTAGCGATACTTAACAATCCACTTGGCTTATTGATTACGATAATTTCATCGTTTTCAAAAATAATAGGGAGATTGCTTCTAGTTTTCTTATAGATTGGTGTCTTAGAAATAATGACGGTATCTCCAGGGAAAAGTCTGAAGTTAAATTGAGTGATAGGAGCACCATCAACAGCGATTTTATGGTTGCTTAAAAGCGATTTTACAGAGTTCCTTGATTGGTCTTTGAGGGTTAAAAGTAAAAATTCCAATAGTTCGCATTCTTGTTTAACTTCATATTGGCGGATATTCTTATAATCTTTGCTAAAATGTTGCGTTCTTGGTTTATTTTTGTTCATTTTCTTCTTTAACTTTCTTGACTATATATTTAGCAAGTTTTTTGGCTACATTAATCTTGGTTACTTTCTCGAATTCCTCAAAGAATGCATTGGAATTAATTTCGCATAAAACTGGTTCGTTGTTATATCCAAACAAAATATCAATTCCTGCATATTCAATCTTAAATTCTTTAGCAATTTTCTCAGCAAAATCGAAAAATTTATCACAATTTCTCGCTTTTTTAGCGCTTGCGTTAGGACCGTAATTGCTACGGAAATCACACTTGTTAAATCTGATAAAACCGCCTACGACTTTTTGATCGATGACAATTACTCTCATACTTCTTCCATAGCTCTCTTTGATATATTCTTGAAACTGAATTGGCTCGTGACAGTATTTTTTATAGATTTTGATGAGTTGTTCTTTTGTTTCTGCTAAAAAGACACCCATTCCTAATGAACCATATACTCTTTTGACCACTAGAGGCATTCCTAAATCATACATAACACCATTTAAGAAGGTTAAGTTTTCCTTTTTTGGTCTACCATCATAGAATAAAGGTCCTGAAATGGTTTTAGGTGTCTTAATATCTCTATTTGCAGCATAAATATTAGTGAGCATCTTATCATCGCATAACTTAATAAAGTCTGGTTTATCGAATAATCTATATCCAGCCTTTTCAAGTTGCTTAGCTAAATAAATATCTTTGTCTAAATAAATGACAAAATCTGCTTTTGGAAGTTTAATATGAATTCTGTTATTTCTGATTACCGCTAAAGAACCATCATTAACAAAAACGTCCAAACGAACGTTAAGTTTGGCGAATTCTTCTTTTAGCCTTCTGACTTTATGCTCATTATGGCCTAAATGTTGATTAACAATAATTAGTCCGTTCATATTAATATTTGCAGTATTCTTCTAAGATCGATTGGATATAAGATTCTTTAGCCTTTTGATATCCACGATAATCATTTTGATAGTGTTCTGCCAAAGCTTGTCTAAATTGGTTATATCTAATGACATTACTATTTCTTTGTTTTAAATAATATTTGAAAGATAGAATTTTGTTATATTCCGCTGAAGCATATTCCACAATTCTTATAGTTGCGACTATTTGTTTTCTTTCATTTCTTCTCACAAAGAACAAAAGATGATTATTAGATTTATGTTCAACACACTCATATCCAGATACTTTTGATAAAGCATTTTTGATAGTAAACAAATCCAAAATTGAAGGTATCGAAACAAGCACGTCAATAGTACCGCTTGTGTTGCATAACACGACAGAAGTGGCTCCGATATGCTCAATTGAGCTAATTTTATAACCCTTTAAAGCAGCAGAAACCATGTGCTTTTCACGGTTATAAAGTAATCGCCAATTATCATTAAAAGTATAAAGCTGAATCATAATATAAATATTATAGCATTAAGCGCCATCAATATGCTTGTCGCAAATTGATAAACCATCTTCAAAAGATGATTTGCTTTTACGTTCATCTAAAATTCTTTTATCTTCTCCAACTAAATGAGAAGGGGAATTTTTATGGTCATCTAAGCTTGTGTCGCTTCTTCTTAAAACATAATCTCTAAATAAAATGACATCTTTCTCGTTATCGAATTTTGCCATATAGAAATAATTGCCCATCAAATCAGAAAATACTTCAGGGTATTCTCCGTGATTACATATTTCATTCTTAAACGTTCTTAAAATATCCTCATGAGAGAAGAAATACTTATTTTCATGCTTTCTAGAAGCGCAAGCAACAAAATATGGTTGCCCAACATATTCATTTGAGCTTCCGAAGCAAATAACATCAGCGAATATTTGGTATAGATTTGTGGATAAACCAAAGTTTAATAGATCTGGAGTGAACCCACCTGGTGTTCTAATATTAACCTCTAAAGCAACAATATCGCCTATTTTAAAACTATCTTTAACAGAGTTTTCTGCTAAAAATAATTCAGTGTGGAAAAATCTATTTTTAAGACCTAATGCTTTGATGATCTTTTTTCCTAACAAAAATAATTCGTTTGGAACTTTTTTATTAACATAGTAGAACATATCAATGCTCTTACTTTTAAAGTTAAAAATTTCTTTAGGGAATATCTCGTTATCACAAATTACAATTTCGCTTTTGTCATTAGCAATACCATCGAAAGAAATAACTCTTCCTTGTACAAAAGGTTCACAAATATAATCAATTAATGGCTTTTTTGCATAGAAATCTTTCAATTCTGCCTCATTATTAATTTTATAGTTACCATGCGCTCCAACACCGATATCTGGTTTAGCAAAAACAGGATAACCATATTTATCAGCGAACGCTTTAAGAGATTCATAATCGCGAACAATAATATATGGAGCTACGTGAGCACCAGCCTCAATAAAAGCTTTCTTCATCGATGATTTTCTTTGATAGAGCTCTAATTCGTGTGGATATAATCCACTCTTAATTCCAAAATGTTCTCTAATTTTTGCATCGCTTTGTAGCCAATATTCATTATTGCTTTCTAAAAAATCAATTGGGCCATACTTGTTCTGGAAATATCCTACAATTTCATACATTTTGTTAATATTTTCCATTTCCCATGTTTGATAGTACTCATCAACGTTTGCAATTAATTCTGGATGGAGTTGATCATAAGTTGTTGAACCAATAACTAAAACTCGGCAGCCATTCTTTTTGAACGCTTTTGCAAATTGGTAGTAAGTCTTTGGAAAATCAGCGGAAATTAGTAATACATTTTTCATACAGGAGATATTATAAACATTTTTTTATAGTTTTCTATTGAAAATATGCCTGTGCGCGTTTAAGATTTTCATTGACAAATCAGTCAATTAATATGCCTAGAACCAAAGAACAATTTGAAAAAATCAAAGAAGAGAGATCCAAATCTATTTTAAAAGAGGCCTTATGGCTTTTTTCGACAAAAGGATATGCTTCCACCACTATTGATGATGTTGCAGTTGCAGCGAATTGTTCTCATGGCCTTTTATATCATTATTTTCCAAACAAAGAGGCTCTATTTATTAGCCTAATGGAAAATTATGTCATCCCTAAAAATAAAGAAATTATTGCAGGTGTTGATTTTAATCAAAAAGCTAAATTTGTTATGTATGATCTGCTTTACGCCTATCTAGAAACTCTTAAGAGTAGCGATGATGAAAAAGCTTGCACATTATATTTGCTATTAAAGCTTAGATTAGAAGCACAATATATTCCAAAACCACCGATTACAAGCAAACGAAAACGAATATTTGATTGGATGTATGACACCATTGAAAGAGGCATAAATGAAGGTGATTTTATAGAACAGAATATCACTGAATCCACAATTGCGATATTAAGTATGTTTACTGGCTTAGCGTTCTACAGGATCAACCTTGGACAAAAGAAATTCAAATGTCCAAAGCCAGAAATAATAATGAATTCACTGTTAAAAGATAGGAGGTAGAAGATGAAAGAAAAAATTAAATTAATTCTCAAAAGCGTTCGTCAATATAAGAAGTATGCAATACTTACTCCTCTTTTTATGCTTGGCGAAGCACTTATGGAATGTGCTCTTCCTTTTGTGATGTCTATTTTTATCGACACTATCGGTAAAGTTAAAACATTGGGAGACATTATGACTCCATATTTCTACGATAACCCAAACTTCCATCTTGGAAATGGTATTTGGATTTCTTTATTTTGGTTAATTATGATTCTAGTCGGTATGTCTTTAGTTTCACTAACTTGTGGTATTTTAGGTGGAAGAACAGCTGCCAAAGCCTCAGTTGGCCTTGCCACAAACTTAAGACATGACTTATACGAAAAATTACAAACTTTCTCATTTAGTAACATCGATAAATTCTCTACTGCTTCTTTAATTACAAGAATGACAACAGATGTATCGCAAGTACAAATGGCGTTTGCAATGATGATTCGAATTGTTGTCAGGGCTCCATTAATGATGATTTTCTCTGCTGTTATGGCATTTATTAGTGGCGGTTTAATGGCCTTCCTATTCATTGGATTAATTCCAGTTGTTGGTTTTGGTTTATTCCTAATCATCCGAGCGGCAATGAAAGTTTTCACTCGAGTATTTAAGAAATATGACGCTCTTAATGCTTCTGTACAAGAAAATGTCTCTGGTATGAGAGTGGTTAAATCATATGTTCGTGAAGAATATGAAAAATCTAAATTTAACAATGCAAGCGATGGTATGACTGGTGAATTTGTTCATGGTGAAAAAATTGTTGCTCTCAACAACCCATTAATGAACACAATGATTCACTTATCCAATATCTTAATATTGGGTCTAGGTGCCTCTATCATTGCAAAAACTGCATATACAAAAGTTACAGAAGAAGGACAAACTATCGTTGTTTGGGGCGACTTAAGCATTGGTCAATTATCTTCTTTAATCACATACGGAATTCAAATTCTTATGTCATTAATGATGATTTCTATGATCATGGTTATGTTAGTTCTTTCTCTTGAAGGTATTCGTAGAATTGGTGAAGTTCTACAAGAAGAACCAACCATTAAGAATCCAGAAAATCCAATTATGGAAGTAGAAGACGGCTCTATTATCTTTGATAATGTTAACTTTAAATATTCTGAAAATGCAGAGAAGAATACTTTAGAAAACATTAGTTTAAATATTAAATC
>CADCPC010000030.1 GCA_902803285.1 uncultured Erysipelotrichaceae bacterium
ATGCCCAAAATTTTGGCTGCTTCTAACTGCGATAAGTTGTATTCATTTCTTAATTCTTTTAATTTCATATTCTTTACCCAAAAGTATAGTATCATAATTGTCCTATATTGTAAATAATATATGGTCATTTTGTCCTAATAAATATATATTAATAGGTCATTTTGTCCTATAATACAATAAAACCGCCCTTCCGGACGGCTGTCTATGGATAAATCGTTTTGTGCAAAACCGGATAAGTGGCTTTGGGCGACGACAATTTGGTTAATTTTGGTGGACCAGAAGGGTTACGATAATAACCCGCTACCTCTTACTATTTCGGGACAGAACAAGTCCGGTATTATGATCAACAACCTTTATGATATGATCAATGATGGCTAAAACAATCCCAATAAACTTCGCACAGTCAACCCAGGTTATACGTTTTTTAGTTATTTTTGAGGTTTCTTCCATAAACCTAAACGGTTTTAACGCTTGTTAGTTTCTTGGCAATTAGCTTTTCGACAAATAGATATAAACAGGAAATAGCTAAACTAATAGCTAAGACAAACAATAAAAACCAAGGTCCGAGACCTTTTGAAAAAAGGAAATCTGTATCTAGAGTTCTAAGGGTCATCAATATCGGTTCATTAAATGCGTATATTGGGAAAGATAGTTCTGCTAAATATTTGAAGAACTTATAGCCAAAGAACTTATTTAAAACATCGATTCGATATAGCAGAACAAATAGTGATGGGAAAAACACTATTCCAAATGATAAGGCAATGTCTCTACCGACAGAGCGATTTCTAACCTCTGGCAAACACATAAGTGCGACAAAACAAGCTAAAACAACAAAAGATATTATACGAGTTAATAACATTTTCTTTTGGTCAAAGGAATCAAACTTTTCGTATAGAACCCCTAAATAAAAACCAAGGAAGAAAGTTATTAAACCGCGTGGTATTTCATGCGACCAAATAATCCAATCGATATTCTTTTTATACATAGCGTACATTCCAATACCGATTAAAATCGGAAGTAAAAAGAATATTTTTGAATTATTGTGATGTTTAGAAAATAGAGTTAGTAAAACGCCAAGGAAGAAGCAAAGGAGCAATACAAAAATATACCATAGCCCACCATTAAGGCCACTTCCTGGAGAGATGACACCAAATCCTCCAAGGAGGAAAGATCCAATGATGTTATAAATGTCTAACGATCTAATCGGATTGCCTCCCATTGTGTTAAGTCTAGCAATAGTTAAGATAAACATATATAAAGATGTAAGGATAACAAGTGAGAACAATCGAACCACTTTTCTTTTAAAGAATTCGCCAATTGTTATTTCTTCGTTAATTAGTCTTTTAAATGATGTGTAAAACAACGAGCCAGAAATAACAAAGAACATCTCAACAAAGAAAACGCCATTTCTTTGAATAAACACAAAGAAAGTTGATGGATTCTCAAGCGGCATGAATGGCAAATGCACGATACATGCAATGATGACTGCCCCAAGAAATCTTAGTGGGTTATAGAAATTTAAATTTGGATTATTCTTTGTCATACTTTGAACATAGGTATTTTATCTTAAAATATAAAATATTTCACTCATTAAAAATGCTCTCAATAAACTTGATCAATTCTTTCGTTCTATCAACACGACCTTTAAGCGTTGGGACAATATAGTTACAGTGTTACTTTATTATTAAGGCAAAAAAAGAAAGTCCCATGGCTAAGGACTTTCTGATTATTTGTAGTTACACAAACTCATCTATCAAGAATAGCACAAAAGTCTCTATCCGTATTATGTCGCGGATCTTTGCCCATGCTAACTAAAAAACAAAATATTTCTTTTAAAGGGCCTACGGGGTACTGAACGCTATTTAGTTTAATAAAATTAAAAGCCAGCCCTGAAGTAGCAAGTAGGCCAGCTTTAGAATGGAGATACTTCGCGTAATATTTAAACAAACGCGTTACTATGGCTTGTGAGGCTACTTCTATTGCTCACACCATTACTTTACGTTATATAACCAGCCCATGCGTCTCTCCACAAGTGACAGTTAAAACAAGCCACCTGGGACTCAGAAATCAGGCAAGTAAGTAAATGCTTTATATTTATATAACGTTCCTTAGAACTCGAATATGGCTAGCTCATGCTGGGAAAGCGTATCGTTCGCAAGAGATCGTGAGTTCGAGCCTGGTCTGAGACACAAGAAAAGACCTCACATGGAGGCCTCATCTATGTTGGATAAGTCGTTTGTGCAAAACCGGATAAGTGGGTTTGGCCGACGACAAGTTAGTATGATTGGTGGACCATATCGGGATCGAACCGACGACCTCATCGTTGCGAACGATGCGCTCTCCCAACTGAGCTAATGGCCCAAGCGAAATATATGATAATTGCTTATCAATATGATTTCAAATGTTTTTATAAATATAAAGCGGCAGCACCAATCTTACCAGCATCGTATCCTAAACTAGCTTGTTTAATTTCAACTTCAGGAGCATTCTCCATCCCATAGTGATGTGCTTTCATATAACTTCTAACTCTTGAAAGGAGGTTTTCTCCTTCATTAGCCACTCCACCGGAAAGAACAATAACATTAGGTCTAAAGATATTGCAGTAATTAAGTAATCCTTCAGAAAGATACTTAACATAATTATTTATTACTTCTTTAGCAGTTAAATCACCACGTTCTTCAGCAATAAAAGGCACTCTCGCGTCGATTTGTCCTAATTCATTAGCAACTTCATTCATCAAAGAATTTGGTGCCTTAGCCATCGCTTCTTTGGTATCTCTAATTAACGCAGTAGCGGAAGCATAAGCTTCAAAACATCCATGTCTACCACATCCACATTCTTTACCGTCAAGTTCAATAACCATATGGCCGAGTTCAGCACCCATACCTAAGTTGCCGTTATATAGGTTCTTGTTGATGACAATGCCACCACCAACACCAGTGCCTAATGTAATCATAAGAACATAATTAAATTCTTTAGCGACACCAAACTTAGCTTCTGCTAATGCAGCAGCATCCGCATCGTTAACTAATTTGACATATAGATGGCATCTCTCCTCCATAAATGTCTTTAAATTAAAGTCATTCCAGGAAGGAATATTAGGGAGATTAACAATAACTCCTGTCTCTTTATTGAATGTACCAGGAATACCAATGCCAATACCCACTACTTTGTCATCATAATGATGTTCAGATAATGTTTGATTAACTAAATCACATAATTCTCCAATTATCTTTTCTGGAGGAAGTGATTTATCTGTAGGCATAGAAAATCTATCTAAGATTTCACCTTTTTCATTAATTGTGGCGCCTTTAATAGAAGTACCACCAACGTCAATACCAACTGCAATCATAACTATATTCTTCTTTCTCATTAACTATATGAAAAATAAAAAGGATAGTCAATGTTGGACTATCCTAATTATCAGCACTAAATATTAACGTCTATCTCCAGGGAGTTTGTCGTGAACGAATAGTGCCATAACTGCTTTAGCAGTATGGATTCTGTTTTCTGCTTCTTCATAAACAACTGATTGTGGTCCGTCGATAACTTCATCAACGACTTCGTTAACTCTATCTGCTGGAAGAGCATGCATATATCTACAAGTTGGTTTTGCTAGCGCCATCTTATCTGGTGTACATTTCCAAGCTTTTAATGCTAATAAAGCATCATCAACAACCGTTGTGGATTGGTTAGTAACCCAGCTACCCCAGTTCTTAGGGAAGACGACATCTGCATCTTTATAAGCAGCATCCATATCATGAGTAATAGTTAAGCTACCACCATTTTCAGCTGCGTTCTTTCTTGCTTTTTCAATAACCCAGTCTGGTAAATCGTATCCTTCAGGATATGCTAATGTGACATCAATTCCATAACGAGGGAATAATAAGACTTGTGAAACTGGAACAGAAATTGGTTTCTTATGTGTAGTGGCCATTGCCCAGATAACAGAAACTTTTAAGTGTTCTGTATGACCAAATTCATCTTCAATAGTCATTAAGTCTGCTAATGCTTGCATTGGGTGATATAAGTCACATTGTAAATTGATGA
This sequence comes from uncultured Erysipelotrichaceae bacterium, assembly GCA_902803285.1. Taxonomy (GTDB): domain Bacteria; phylum Bacillota_I; class Bacilli_A; order RFN20; family CAG-826; genus UBA2450. The sequence continues at coordinate 4,051 of CADCPC010000030.1, forward strand.
TTGGGACTGTGGACCATTTAGCCATTTCACGAATATATTTATTACCTAATCCCCAGTTGCAATATCTACAAGCAATCATGTGACCGAAGCTAGAAAGAATAACTGCAGTATCCTTTGCGCTTTCACCATGAGCAATTTGCATCATAGATGTGTCTAAGAATGTAGCGTGTCCGCCTAATTGAGCCATACCACTTTCGAAAGAGTTTCTAGTTCTTGTTGATTGTTCGAAGAACATCAAGAAACCAGTCTTGTTGGTTAGCCAATCTGTTTGTTCGTTTGCGTAGAAAGCATCTTTTAAATCACGAGATACTTTGAGCATGTAGTCGATTTCTTCTTTCGTGAAATCTTCAAGAGTAATTAAGTGTCTACCTGCAAATCTAGGTGCTACTTTTTCCATAATTTATTTCTCCTTATTTTTTAAGATTCTTTAAGTATAGTGATGGAAGTACTGCATATAGTGCAGCACAGATAACAAGGTCTTCTTTTCTTGTCTTTTCATTTGGAGCATGAGCTTCTTTTTCATCTCCTGGTCCAAATCCGATACAAGGAATGCCGTATCTCCCCATAATGGAAACTCCGTTTGTGGAGAATGTCCATTTGTCAATGATAGGGGCTTTATGGAATAATTCTTCATAACCTTGTTTCATTGATTGAACGAAGATACTTTCTTCTGGAATAACCCAAGTTGGGAAATAACATTCTGTTGGATAGAGCAAACCAGTGTAGCTTGCTCTTTCATATTTATACATTTCGACTTTTGCGTTAGCCGCTTTAACTGCTGGTAAATTTTGAATTTCCGCAATAGAAGTCTTATCGTTTTCACCAACTGTGAGTCTTCTATCTAAGCTGATCCAGCAACCATCTGCGACTGCACATCTGCTAGGTGATTTATGGAAGATTTCACTGATAGTAACTGTGCCTTTTCCTAAGAACGGATCATACGCTAAACCTTTTTCATTTTTTTTTTTAACTTGCTCAATGATTGGAGCCATTTTATAGATTGCGTTATCTCCTCTTTCAGGAGCAGAGCCATGGCAAGAAATGCCTCTTACAGAAACTTTGATTTCCATTCTTCCTCTATGTCCACGATAAATACGGCAGGAAGTCGGTTCTGTAGAAACGACAAATTCTGGTCTCACTTTGTCTTCTTCGATAATGTATTGCCAGCATAAGCCATCGCAATCTTCTTCTTGGACAGTACCAGTAATCACCAAAGTGTAATCATCTTCTAAATGTAAGTCTTTGATGATTTTAGCAGCGTAGACCATTGCCGCCATACCGCCCTCTTGGTCACTAGTGCCTCTGCCACCGATATGAACATCATCTTCAAATCCTTCATAAGGATCAAATGTCCAGTTTTTAATCTCGCCAATACCAACGGTATCAATATGAGCGTCCATACCGATTAAGTGACTTCCGTGTCCAATATAACCTAAGATGTTTCCCATAGGATCGATAACCACTTTATCAAATCCCACTTTTTCCATCTCTTGTTTAATACGAAGCACTACTTCTCTCTCTTCGCATGACTCGCTTGGAATGCGAACCATATCGCGAAGGAATTTAACCATATCCTCTTTGTAAAATTGAGCTCTCTTGAGAACTTCTTCAAAAGATACTTTCATCTTTATAATTCCTTTCCTCTCTTTTCTAAGATTTTTCGGTCATATTCATGAATCTTGTTATATTCATTTTCCCAGAATTCGATATGTTTCATGCTATCGAGATATTCTTTAGAATATCCAAATGGTAACCAATCTCTTTCTTTTTGTAAGAAGAGTTTTTCTTTAGCTTCTTCACTACGAGTATCTAAGATACCTTTTGTGTCGGCTCCCATAAAGATATCTTCAAACCATCTCTCTAGGACATTAGGAGTAACTTCTAATTCTCTTTCCTTGAGGTTTTGGATAACTGAATCATATCTATCAAAACTATCAGTAGCGATAGTAACGACGTTATCATCTGGTCCAAGTCTTAAATATTTAGCCATTTTAATTGCGCCTAAGATATTACAAATACCGGAAACACCAAAGAGATTAACCATTGATTCTGCTAATTTCCTATCAATACCGTGTTTTACTAATACTTCAGTACCTTCGTGAATAACTTCTAAGCCTCTTACACAATCATCATCAACGATTTGAGTGATGAAGTCTGTGGTCAAAACGTTATGAATTAAGGTGCACATCTTATCGCCGATGCCTTCAATTCTATGTTGTCCACGACCACCATTGGTTAATGTAGAACATTCATGTGGTTCTAATGCAACGATTTTGCATTCTGGGAAGACAGCTTTAATTTGATCACCAGCTGCTAATGTTCCAGCACTACCAGGAGCGCTACAGAAAGCAGCAACACGACCATTACCAATGCCCTTAACTGCTTCAATACAAGAATTACCAGTAACATGTCTATGGAAACGATAGTTTGGTAATAATTCGAATTGAGCTAAGGTTCTATTTTTAGGATCTTTCTTTAATTCGTAAGTTCTTTCAAGAGTGAGAATGACATCGCTTTCACTACCTGGTGTTAAATCGAGTTTTGCGCCGTATTTAGCGATTCTTTCATATCTCTCTTTACTCATGTTATCTGGCATGATGACAATCGCGTCATATTTCATTAAGTTAGTTATATAACTAACACCAATACCAAAGTTGCCAGTACTTGGTCCTAAGATTGTGTGTTTACCTGGAATGATTTCTCCATCCACACATCCTTCAATTAAAGTAGAATAGGCTGGTCCTACTTTATGGCTTCCACTTGGGAAGTATTTACCAAGAAGAACAACGATATTTGCGTCAACTCCAGTAAGTTCTTTAGGAAGCACGATTTTGTTGACTTCGTTATTCTCATTTTTCCATGTGATGTTAAACAAGTTAATAGGGTCTAATTCATTTTCTTTTTTAGCCTTTAAAGCTTGCTTTCTCACCTCAGGATCTTGGTGATTTGGGTTCAACATTTCATCATATGTTGGACCAAATGGAATTTTTGACATATCTAAATTACTCCTTTTCCTTTTAAGTAAATGTCTAACTTTTCAATATTAGGTTCCATTAGTTCTGGTTTTACAATTGCCTTTTGAGCGTTGTTAGGATCTTTTAATCCATTGCCAGTCACAATGATTGTGACGCTTTCATCTTTGCTAATGATTCCTTCTTCAAGAGCCCTAATAAGTCCTGCTAAAGAAGCAACGCCTGCTGGTTCACCAAACACGCCTTCTTTTCGACCAAGAAGAGCCATCGCTTCAATAATCTTTTCATCTGGCACACTAATCCACGCTCCTTTAGAGTTTTCAATGGCTCTCAAAGCTTTAGTTGGATTACGTGGAATGCCAACTGCAATACTATCAGCGATTGTGTTTTCTTCGCATTCCTTAAGAGGTTCATGATTCTTGCTAGCAACTACGAAAGGCTCACAACCAGTGGATTGAACTCCTAAAATTCTTGGAATTCGATCAATTAAGCCAATTTTATGTAGTTCGTAGAACCCTTTATATACACCACCAACTGTGCAGCCATCTCCAACAGAGACAACTACCCAATCAGTAGGTTTGAAATTAAGTTGTTCAGCAATTTCTAAAGACACTGTTTTCTTTCCTTCAACCATGAATGGATTGATGGCAGCATTGCGGTTATACCAGTGATGTCTAGCAATTGCTTCTTTTGATAATTTGAACGCTGCTTTATAGTCGCCATCAACAACTACTAAAGTTGCGCCATATAATGAGATTTGAGTTAATTTACCAATAGGTGCTCTTTTCGGCACAAAGATAACAGCAGGTAAGCCCATATGAGCAGCGTGACATGCACAACTACTAGCAGCATTACCAGTAGAAGAACAAGCAATAACTTTTGCTCCAGATTCGATTGCTTTTAAAACAGCAACACCACTGGCTCTATCTTTGCTACTTCCAGAAGGATTTAATCCATCATCTTTAATGTATAGGTTCTTTAGCCCTAACTCGTCAGCGAGATTATGAGATTTGATGAGTGGAGTCCAACCAATTCTTAACATTTCGTCAATATGGTCAGTAGGTATCCCCATCATAGGAGCATATCTCCACATCGAATAATCTTTGTTATTTTCAAAATATTTTTTTGTTAGGACTTTCTTTAAAGCTTCATAATCATATTCAACATCTAAAATGCCTTTTTCACCACAATGTGGGCAGGTTAAAAGGTTATCTTTTGTTTCAAAGAATTCACCACATATTGTGCATCGATATCCTTTAATGTAGCTCATATTCTTTACACCCCTTTATTTGATTTTTGTTAAGAAGTCTTTTAATAAGTTCATCGCCACTTTTTTACGATAATCCTTAGTACTTCTTTGGTCAGTTATTGGATTAATAATTTCATCATATTTGCGGATAATTTCTGGAATTTGCTGTGAAAATTCATCGATTTTTAGTCCAATGTATTGTTTTTCAATGTCTCTATTTCTAACTACTGTTATAGAAACGCTGCCAAAACCAATTCTTAAATCTTTAATGATGCCCTCTTTAGTTATATATGCGCCTAAGAAAGATAATTTAGAAATTGATTCAGCGGCTCTACTACCGACTTTTTTCCAATAGTAATGTAAATCATGATGTGGGATAACTATCTCAGTTATCATTTCGTCAGGCTTTCGATCTATTTTTCTAACTCCTTTTATGAAGTCTTTTACTAATATTTCTCGTTTTGATTCTTTATTTTGTAGCACTAAATAAGCATCTAAAACATATAATGCGACCAAAGTGTCTCCAGCAGGAGAAGCATTGCCAATATTCCCCGCTAATGTCGCCATATTTCTGATGTTTGGAGAGGCTAGTTCACTAATAACATCTTTAAATAGTTGAGGCACTAATTCACTAGAAGAGATATCGCGATACTTTGTGGTAGCCCCAATATGAACCCCTTTATCATCACTTCTAATGAAGTTAAGCTCTTCAAGATTAGAGATATATAGAACATCTTTTTCAAAAGTTGGAAGTAGCCCACTACTACGATGTTTTTGCACCATTAAATCAGTGCCACCAGCAATGATATAGCAATCGTGATTAGATAATATATCTAATGCTTCAGAAAGATTTTTAGGAATAAAATGATTAATCATTCTTTTCTCCTTTCTGAGATGCTAATCTCACTGAATTTATAATTCCTTGATAACCAGTGCAGCGGCATAGGTTACCAGAAAGAGCAACTTTAATTTCCTCATCAGTTGGATGAGGATTACTTTGTAATAAAGCGTATGTAGCAATAATCATTCCTGGTGTACAGAATCCACATTGACTGCCACCCATCTTGGCGAAAGCATCAGCGATAACATTGTATTCTTTACTTTCTCTAATGCCTTCGATAGTCATTACTTCTTTGCCAATGACATTTGCAATAGGAGTTAAACATGAATCATAAGGGATATTATCTACTAAAACTGTGCAAGCACCACAACTACCTTCGCCACATCCTTCTTTTGTGCCAGTGAGATGTAATTCGTTTCTAATAACATCTAAAAGCCTCATTGATGGATCAACATCAACGGTAACGTTATGTTTGTTGATAACAAAATTAATCTTCATGGCTCAATAACTCCATAATATATTCTGGATTAGCAGGGACTTTGTTTACTTTGTGTTTAATTGCCATTTCTATGGCAAGAGCAATTGCAGGAGCTCCTCCTACAAAAGTTAATTCTCCCGCTCCTTTAGCGCCAAAAGCACCATAAGGGAATGGATTATCAACAAATCCTGTTTCTAATTCAGGAACATCTTCAATAGTAGGGATGATGTAATCAGATAAATTTCTTTGTCTAAATTTTCCATCAATTGCTACTTCGTTTTCTAAATAGCCATAGCCTAATGCTTGAACAATTCCACCGTCAGCCTGGCCAACAACAATTCTTTCATCTATGCAGTGACCTACATCATATGTAGACCAGCAACCATCGACTTTGATTTGATAAGTGAGAGGATCAAAAGATACTTCCACAATATTGACTCCCCAAGCATATCCTGGATAGGCATCTCCTTGCATTGTTGCTTCATCCCAATGGATGAAATTAGGAGCGACATATGGTTCAATAATTTCTTGTTCTTCTCCATCTACCCAAATATCTTTAAGATGCTGTGCAGCTTTAGCCGCTAAACCACCAACAATGATAATTGTTCTGCTAGCAGCCGTAGGTCCAGTAGAAAGAGTCAATGATGTATCAGGTGCATCATAAATAACTTTATCTTCTGGTATTCCAAGAGTGTCCACCACAATTCGCTTTAAGGTAGTTCTATTACCTTGCCCAAAATCAACTTGTGATGTGTAGAATGTGACCACTCCGTCTTTGTCTTTTTTAATTCTTAACTTGGCTTTGATAATATCGCTTTCACCACCACCGGTAAATCCGCAGCCGTGTAGGAACCAGCTCATTCCAATACCGCGATTGCTGCCTGGTCTAGAATAAAGTTTTACTTTATTTTCATAATCAGACATCTTCATCGCTTTATCGCGTAGTTCTTTTAATACGATTGGGTCTCTAAAGATACCGTTTGTAGAAGTGATATCTCCTTGTTTAACCATATATTTGTTTCTGAGCTCTAATGGGTCAATTCCAAGATGATTTGCTAAATGATGAATAAATAATTCAATTGCAAAAATCGATTGAGGAGAACCAAATCCTCTAAAGGCTGCACTAGGAACTTTATTGGTACAATAAGCATCACCATTAACGATGAGATTATCAAATGTGTAGGCGTTGGTGCACGCAATTAGGGCACGAGATAAGACAACTCCTGAACAACCTTTATAAGCGCCACCATCAATATGAACATGGATATTCAAACCTATAATGTTTTTGTGCTTATCTAAATAAGCAGATATCTCTGTTCTACTTGGATGCCTTTTAGTAGTGAATGCAATATCTTCAGGACGATCAAATATCATCCTAATTGGTTTCCTTATTTTTAATAACGCTGTGGCAAGTTGTCCACCCATCAGAGATGGATAATGTTCTTTCCCACCAAAAGCACCACCAACTGCTGGCTGAATAACTCTTACCTTATTCTCTGGGTAATTAGTCACTCTCATAATTGCTTTATGGATATAGAAAGGACACTGCATTGATGCTTTGACGGTAATGACATCATTGTCGAAATAAACAATCATGCCTTGAGTTTCTAAATATGCTTGTTCTTGATAACCAGTTGCAAAGGATTCGCTATAAATTTCAGCAGCACCTTTAAATAATTCTGGGTTACCTTTAGTAAATTCTTTGTAAATATAAGAATTCACCATTTCAAATACTGGTGTCTCTTCTTCATAGGTAATATTGACTTGAGCAGCCAAGTCTAAGCACTTGCCTTTATCTTCTCCAACAATAAGACCAATAGTCTCACCTAAATAGTTAACTTGTTTGTCAACAAATATTGGCCAATCATCAAATATGATATTACATATATTTTCTCCCACTATATCTTTAGCGGAAATAAAGTAATACCCTTTAGGTAATTCAGGTAATTTAATATCTAAAACTTTGCCTTTAGCAATAGTTGATCTTACAGAAACCGCAGTTAAAAGATCATCCATTTGGATGTCACCAGTAAATATGGCTTTGCCAGCCATCTTATCAGCGTTATCTACTTTAGTAACTGAGGTTTTGTATTCTGGTAGCATTTTAGAATTTAATAGCTCGTACTGGGCATCTAGAAGCGCATAATCCGCATCTAAAGCATTTATCTTTGTTAAACGAAGGACAACCTTCTACCATATCGATTGCAAAATATGGGCAGTTTCTTTCACACAATCTGCAATGTGTGCATTTATCCTTATCAACTGCTGGTAATTCGTGTTCATAAGTCACCATATTTGTAAGATGCGTATCGATAACTTCTTGAACGGAACTAAATCCGTATTTTTCTAATTCTTTTGGTAAGTCTGCAATGACTTTTGCATATAATTCTTTTCCCTTGAGCATAGGTGCGCTTAACATGCCTACCGCACTAGCGCCTGCTAAAAGGAATTCAATGACATCTTTTGCGGAAGAAACTCCACCTACCCCAATAACTGTTAAGCTAGGTTCAGCTTGTTTGATTGTGTAGACTGTTGCTAAAGCAAGAGGCTTAATAACTGGTCCGCTCATCCACACGAATCCTTTATCGTTAGAACACGCCATTTTGCGGTTAGCAATATCAATCACCATGCTTGGTCCTAATGAGTTAATAGCCACCACACCATTAGCACCATTCTCTTTAATAATTCTTGCAAAATGAGCAGGATCTGGAATGTGTGGAGATATTTTCATATAGAAAGGCTTTGTGGTTAGGCTTCTAATTGTTCTAACTACTTCACCCATCTTTTCATGATCAGTTCCAACATAATGGCAGCTCACTTCAAAAGCGTCTGCAAATTCATCTAATAATGGAATGAGTTCTTCCATATCTTCTTTGGTGTAACCAACTGAGATAATTAGAGGAGTGTCTCCTTTTTTAGCTTTTAATTCTGGGAGGAATTCATTAATCCATTTTTCTTTTGGATATTCTGTCCAAAGCTCACAGTTATAAATAGCGTTTCCTTCTCCAATGATACATGGATGAGGAATATGAGCATCTTTAGTGGAAATAGTTTTAGCGACAAGTCCCCCTAAACCAGCTTCTTTAAGCCAAAGAATCTTCTCTGCATCGCCAACAAGAGGTCCTGCTGCTGGCATTAAAGGGTTCTTAAGAACAAGGCCATCAAATTTTGTAGAAAGATCCATGAATTATCTCCTTCTGACGCAAAATAAAATAACAAGGAAAATATTTTCATTGTTAAATAGTTACGTCTCTCATTGACTATATTATATATAGTATTAATTTTGTTTTTAAGAAAAAAATAAAAAAGCCACTGTTAATCAGTGACTCTTTTCCATAGCTCTTTGCTATATTCTTTGGATTTTTCCAACTCTTTTTTAACGCTGTTTGATGTGAGTTCATAATTCTTCACAAGCTGTTTGCCATTAACATAGACGTTTCTTGGTTTGAAGTTAGGAAATAGGCCAAAGAAGATGTGTCCAAATGCGTTTTTATAATTCATTTCAGTAAATGGGACATAATCCACTGTTAGGAAGTCAGCAACATAACCATTTTGAAGTTTTCCAATCTTAACACCAAGTCTTCTGCTAACGTATTCGTAAGCATTAACAATACAGTTTTTAATATCATCAAGCGAAACTCCTAAAGGAGAACTATTTTTTAGATGTCCTAAATAGTAAGTGTTGAGGTATTCAGTAGTCATCGATGAAGATAAGCCGTCATTGCCAATCATTACTTTAACCCCAGAATCAATGATGCTTCTAATGTCAGTAATGCCAACCGCATTATTTAAGTTACTTGATGGGTTAATAACAACATAAGCTTTTCTTTCTTTGATGATTTCAATTTCTTTTGCAGTTGTAAATGTGCAGTGCACTAGTAGTGAATCTGGTTTAATAAGATGATACTTGTCTAGTCTTTCAACAATTGTAGTTTGATAGTTCATCAAGCAATCATCGACGTCCATTTTACTTTCAGCAACATGAATATGAATAGGTGTATCTCCTTGTTTCTTAGCGATTTCCTTCAACGAATTATCACTAAGTGACATAGAAGCGTGCATGCCAAATAAACCACCAACATGTTTGGAAGCAAAACTACTATTTTCTTTAATGCAGTCTTTGATGTTATAACGATCGCTACTTTCAAAGCAGAACAAACCTCTCATGTGAAGTTTATTCACTAATGCTTTTTGAAGTGATGACAAAGAGCCAACAATTTCTTCTCCAGAAGCATGATGATCAATTATTGTTGTGACACCATTAAGTAAAAATTCGCTTCCGGCTGCAATGCCAGAATAATAAGTAATGTCGTTATCAATCTTATCATCAAGCTTCCACCACATTTGATCTAAGATGTCTTGGAAGTTTTTAGGATTGAATGGAAGAGATAAGCCTCTAGCAAAAATTGAATAAATATGTGAATGAGCGCAAACAAATGAAGGCATAACGATTTGACCATGTCCGTGAATGACATGATAGAAGTTATTTTTGAATTGACTCATTGGGCCAACTTCACGAACGATATCATCAAAAACGATATATCCATCTTCGATAAAATTATCATAATCAAATATCTTTACATTAATAATCGCTTTAAACATATTTAGCTCCTTTTAATATCACAATTTACTAACCTACCAACATTATTAATAAACTCGCCATTTTTAACAATGAATTTTCCTCTTAATAATGTATCAGTAATTCTTTGGTCAGTAGGTAGATTTTCATATATAGAATAGTCGACATTCCCATGAGGTTTTTTAACTACTCCATCAAGGTTTTCCACAATCGCTAAATCCGCTAAATTTCCAACTTTAATTCCAGTTTTGTCAGTAAATTTCTCAAGTATTGCAGTATTTTTGCTCATTTTATCAATAACTTCATCGCCAAACATTTTGTGTAAGACAATATAAGAATGTTCAATACCTCCAATGCCTAGTGGATGACCTGCTAATAATGGGTGAGTTTTCTTATCTTCGCTAGTAAACGAACAGTGATCTGTACCAATAGCGAAAACATGACTAAAGTTAACACACATTAATCTTCTTTCTTCTTCACTTCTTAGTGGAGGAGCAAATGTATATAGATATCCTTTTTCGCCATTTAAGAGGTCTTTATTTAAAGCAAAGTATTGAGGACAAGATTCGATAAAAATATTTTTGTTTAGACTTTCACCAAATTGCTCAATAATTTTCTTAAGTGTATATCCGCTTGAACAGTGGACCATATATAGATGTCCATCAGTTTCAACTGCGTATTTGCAAAGTTTTAAAGCTTCACTAGTTTCACATTCGCTATTTCTTGCTTCTGATATATCTGTGCATTTAAGAGTAGGATCTCGATTAATCATCTCATCTTTTTCAATATGAGCAGTTACCACGAAATCATATTTTTTGGAAAGTCTTAGTAATTCAATGATGTCTTTATCGTTTGTTCTACGATGAGTTTCTGAATACGTGGTGAATAACTTGATAGTGTTTATACCAAGTTCTTTCATCTTTAAGACATATTCTTCTAAATCGCCATTAGGTTCCCTAATGCAAGCATGGAAATGGTAATCCACAGGACATTTCTTTGCGAGTTTTAATCTTTCATTAAAAGATTTTTCTAACTCTTCAGCGTTTCTACTAGGATCTAAGAAATCAATAATTGTGGTAACTCCACCTAAGGCAGCGCTTTTGCCTCCACTATAAAAGTCATCTCTTGAAGTAACCGTCCCACACCATAATTCAAAATGAACATGTGGATCAATTAGCCCAGGAATAATCTTTTTATTGGAAGCATCGTAACACTCTTTAGCATCAGGCTCTTCATTTCCTATATAGGAAATCTTTTCCCCGCTAATACCAATATTAGTTTTAATAAAGTGATGGTCTATATAGGCTTCACCATTTTTGATTAGTAGATCAAGCATTTTATTTTTTAAGTTCCTTAAGACCTTTAAGAATTTTTTCAGGAGTAATTGGCAAAGTATGTACTCTTACTCCAGTAGCGTTATAAATCGCGTTACAAATAACGGCAGGAGGAGTATCAATACCAATCTCTCCTACTGATTTAGCACCAAATGGGCCAGTTGGTTCATAAGAATCAGCGAATTCACTTGTTAGTTTATGGATCTCTTTATGTGTAGGGATATGGTAATTTAAGAAGTTATTACTTAACAAATTACCTTTCTTATCGTATTTCACATCTTCAAAGCAAGCCATACCTAAGCCTTGAACAATGCCACCTTCGACTTGTCCTCTAGCAAGCATTGGGTTGATAGTTGTTCCACAGTCAGTGACAGTTACGTAATTGAGAACTTCATATTCACCTGTTTCTAAATCAACTTCCACTTCAGCATAAGCCGCCATAAATGGAGGAGGAGAAACGTGTCCGATATAGCTCTCTGTTACAGAAACCTGATGTTGGTCTTTGTTATATAACCATAAGACAGATAAGTCGTTGAGAGAGACCTTTTTATCTCCACTAGTAAATACTTCTCCATCAAATTCAACAGTGGATTCTTTAACTTCAAGATATCCTGCTGCTTCTTTAATAAGTCTTGCTCTCATTTTTTGAGCAGCATTCCAAGCAGCGTTACCACTTATATAAGTAGTTGAAGAAGCATAAGCTCCGCAATCAAATGGAGTTAAGTCTGTATCAGAAGAATAGATAAGAATCTTATCTACTGTTGTTTGTAATTCTTCAGCAACGATTTGAGAAATAATTGTGTCACTACCTTGCCCAATATCGGTAGCACCGACAGTAACCATATATGAACCACCATCATTGAGTTTGATAGAAGCGCTTCCCATATCCATAAATGGGATGCCACTTCCTTGCATAGCAATAGCCATACCATACCCTCTAACTTTAGTGTCGCTGATAACTTTTCTTGGCCAGTTTTCTTCCCAACCAATTAATTCAGCACCACGTTTAATACAATATGGAAGTTTACATGATTCCATAATCATCGCAGTACCTTTGGTACCTTCACCCATAATTTCAAAAATTGGGGAAGTTTCTTTTTCTTTCATGGAATTCTTTTCACGAAGAATTCGTGGATTAATTCCTAATTTTTCTGCAAGGATATCAATTGTACTTTCAAGAGCATAGTTGCCTTGAATTGCACCATATCCTCTATATGCGCCTGCAGAGACGTGGTTAGTGTAAACAACTTCTCCACCAAATCTCACCGCGTTGACTTTGTTATATAAAGGTAAAACTTTACTACCAACAATCATAAAGACTGTTAATGAGTGTTCGCCATATGCGCCTGTATCACTTAATGAACGACAATCAATAGCTTTGATTGTGCCATCTTTCATTGCCCCAATTTTCATATTAATGCGCATTGGGTGACGTGTATAAGAAGCACCAAAAACTTCTTCTCTGGTATAGACCATTTTACTTGGTCTACCTGTTCTTAATGTTGTTAAGGCACAGAAGAATTCACCGTGGAATGCTTGTTTACCACCAAATCCACCACCAACACGAGGTTTAATAAATCTAATTTGACTAACTGGCATACCTAATGTAGTAGCCATAATTCTTCTCATGTGGAAAGGAGTTTGTGTTGAAGAATAGATAACTAATCTATTATGTTCATCAAGTCTAGCGTTACTACTATGAGGTTCAATCATCGCATGTGCTTGTGCTTGTGAATAGAATGTTCCATCAACAACAACATCACATTTCTTTAATTCTTCTTCGACATTGCCGACTTGCATCTCATATGCAGCGGCTATATTTCTTTTTGGTTCAAAGCCAATTGGGAACATTTCTTTAATGCCATCTTCTGGGTGAATAATAGAAGGGTTATCCACTGCTTTCTCAAAATCTAAAACAGGTTCTAAAACTTCATATTCAACTTCGATTAACTTAAGAGCGTCTTCCGCGATTTCTTCATTAATTGCGGCAACCATCGCTACTTCATCACCAACATATCTCACATATTCATCTAGGATGAATTTATCATGTGGTGAAGGTTCTGGATATCCTTGACCTGCTCTAGAAAAAGAAACATGTGGGACATCTTTATAAGTTAAGACTAAAGCAACTCCATTAAGAGCCTTAGCTTTGCTAACATCAATGTTTTTGATATGCGCAAAAGCATGAGGAGAACGTAGTATTTTAATTACTAATGAGTTTTGATCGGCTAAATCATCAGTGTAGAAACTTCTACCTTGCATTAAGCCTTTGCCATCTACAGAGTGAGTTTTTTGGTTAACCACTCTCATCTTTTTCTTATCGATAATCATGATTAATCCTCCTTGAGATATCTCTTAATGGCATTCATCTGACTCTGTAAGCCGCTACAACGGCATAAATTACCAACGATGTAGTCATTAATCTCTTCATCAGTTGGATTTTTTAATTCTCTTTTAAGAGCATAAATTACTAAGGCATAACCAACATTACAGAATCCACATTGATCCGCTCCTTCTTCAGAGAAGTAATATGAAATCTTAGCGGCTTCTTCTTGTATGCCTTCAACAGTTGTGATGTGTTTGCCTTCTATTTGAGCAGTCAAAATTGAGCAACTCATTGCAGGCTTATCATCAACCAATAATGTGCAACTACCACATGTAGATTCATTGCAGCCAATCTTAATAGACTTAACACCGTGACTTCTTAATGTATGAGAGAGGTATTCATTTGGATTAACATCATAGTTAACCAAAACATCATTTAGATAGAATGATACTTTCATTATTTACTTACCTCCTCTAGTCCACGTCTAATATATACACGAGCTAAATCAATACGATATTCTTTGCTCGCATCTTTATTATCTAAGAATTGTAATTCTTCAGTTGCTATCTCTGCTGCTTTGACAAAGTCGTCTCTACTTGGAGAAGAGATACTATTAATATAATCGCTAGCCTTATGAGCAATAGCAGCGACCATTGGTCTAGCACCAACTACAATTGTGTATTTATCGTTAACTTCACTAACTGCAATATTAACAATAGGGAAATCAAGAGCGGTCGTCTTTACTTTCTTAAAGAAGCCTTTTCCTACATGTTTTTTAATACGAATATCCACTAATATGGCGTTTATCTTTCCGCGGAAAAGTAAGAATTCTTCTAACTTCATCTCTTGTTCTGGATAGAAGTGAAGAGTGACATCATATGGTAATAAACCGGTAATAACATCAGAGAAAGGATATCTTCCCATGATGGAGCCACCAATTGTGGCCAAATTTCTAAAATTGACACCCATTACTTCTCTAGTAGCAAAGCTAATCGCATCACCATATAGAGACTTAATAAGTGGAGAATTTTCAAAATCTCTTTCTGTAACCATTGAACCAACGATCACTTCTTCTTTTGTCTCGCTTATTTTGTTTAAGCCAAGGGTAGACAAATCAATCAATGCATTATAGCTTTGACCCATTTTCTTGATCCAAAGTCCACCAGCGAGTAAAACATTCTTTGGATCTTCTTGTAACTTAGAGTATGCATCTTCTAGAGAAGAGGCGCGGTAGTATTCATTTGCTCTCATACTATCATTCCTTTCAGTTTTTTATGTTTATAACATCTAAAACAGTGTTTAGATTTATAACGATGTTTTTGTCCTTAACATTTATTATTTCATATTTTTTGCTATCGCGAAATTGTTTTAGATTACTATCTAACGGAAAAAGGAGAATTTCCTCTTTATATTTGATATCAATATAAATCGGATGACCATCTGTGTCTTTATATCTTGGAACACGAATATCGCCCTTCCCATTTAATAGTGATTGATATGTTTCTTCTGAAACAAATGGGCAATCTCCAGGAATTAAAAAGAAAGAATCATTAATATGTCTTATTCCAGTTTGGACACTAGAAAACATTCCTTTTTCGTAATTGTCATTCGTCACTATTTCGATATCTTTTTCTTCTTTTAAGGCTTCTCTAATTTCTTTGTCATATCGACCAGTAACCACCACTAAGTGATTTACAAATGGTTTCATGCTTTGGATGGTGTGCCATAAAAGAGGATGCCCATCAACATAAATTAGCAACTTATTAGTCCCCATACGGGTTGATTTACCACCTGCTAAAATAATTCCATCCATATTACGCTCTGAAATATCTATCTAATTTACTTAAGTAAAGTTTATATAAAAGAAAGACATAAACTCCTAATATCACTCCGATAACTACTGCGGTTAAATAGAAAGCAATATTACTTGAATAGCCACCTAACACGTAGTTATAAATAACTCTATTTAACATGTTAAATGTGAAATGTAAGACAACACAGGAAGTTAATGAGTGTCCATATTCATATAGGAAGCCAAGTAAGAGGCCTAATCCGAATGTGTATACCGTTTGCACTAATACAGAGACTAATGCTCCAACTGTTGAAACATTAACTAGATTAAGTAGATGCATTAACGCGAATATACCAGCACTACCAAATATTCTCTTTAAAGAACTGGTGTTGCTTAAAGAATTGTGAATGAATAGACGGAAGACAATCTCTTCACTAACAGCGATTAAAAAGATAAGTAATGAATATAAGCCTACTAAAGTAGGAGATAGGGAAACCATTGTAAATCCACCATCAATAGAAGAAGCAATAATGTTAGAAACAGTGGCTAATAAGAAAGGTAAACACATTAATATGTGTCTCCAACTAGCGACTCCAAAAATCTTAATTCTGTTTTTGATGATGAGATAAATATAGAAAGTAAGAAGTAAGCATCTTAATCCGATTTGAATAAGAAGTTGATACGTCAAATCAACTTTGATTAAATCAACAGGAAAAGCAGCAACAAAAATGAAAAGTAAAATAAAGATTAGCAAATCACTACGCTTTAACATCATCTTGTTTTACCTCCGCGAATATTTTGGTTTTATAAAAATAGAACAATACTCCTGTTCCAATAACTAGAGCAATACAAATGTATTGTGAAGGAGATAGTCCTGCTAATTGTCCTCTTTCATCCCCTCTGAAGAACTCAATGATAAATCTAAATACACCATAACTAACCATATAAATTGGGAATGTGTAATTGGTAATTTGTTTAAAAGCAAGAATTGCTAATATAGTAGCTAATATAAATAAGAAAATCATCTCAATGACTTGTGTTGGAATAGTTGGATGCTCATGTCCTGGAAGCATAATGCCGTACCATGCATCGGTATCTTTACCATAGCAACATCCAGAAAGCAGACAGCCAATTCTTCCAAAAGCGTGTCCTAATGAAATAGAAGCAGGAGCAATCTTAAGCATCTCTTTCAAAATAGGTTCATTGTGTCTTAAGTAGAAAAAGCGATATAAAAGTAAGAACGCTACTACCCCAAAAATAAGACCTCCATAGAAAGTCATGCCCCAAGTCCACGCTTGTGGTTCATGATAAACAGCGTGTTTAATAGCCTCATAGATATTCTCAAATATAATTGTTCCTACAATACCAATAAGGACGGTAAAAACCATAGTAATCAACAAATCGACATAATTGGTTTTAACTTTTTTTCTTGATTTTAAGAAAAACAAAACCTCTGCTAAAGCAGCAATAGCACCTATTAAAATCATTAGTGTCATTGAAAAGCCTTCAATGCCAAATAAATCCGGATACATAACATTATTTTATCAAAATAATTGCCGATATGTTATACTTACTTTTGCGTGAGGTACAAATATGTCTAGATATGTTGTTAGTTTAGGTGGCAATGCTTTAGGAAATAACGCCGAAGAACAAAAACTTTTAGTGAGCAATGTTGCTAAAAACATCGTTAAGTTAATGAAAGATGGCCACGAAGTAGTTATCGTTCACGGTAATGGTCCACAAGTTGGCATGATTAATCTTGCTTTCACTGACGCTAAATCAGTTCCTGATATGCCATTCCCAGAATGTGGGGCTATGAGCCAAGGATATATTGGATGGCATTTACAAAATGCCTTACAAAACGAATTAAAGAATCAAGGTGTTAAAAGAAATGTCGCTACTATCATTACTCAAGTAGTAGTTGATAAGAATGATCCACTATTCCAAAACCCTTCTAAACCTGTTGGTAGTTTCTATAGCAAAGAAGAAGCTGAAAAAATCGCTTCTGAAAAAGGCTACACGATGAAAGAAGACGCTGGTAGAGGATATAGGAGAGTTGTGCCTTCACCTCTTCCAATCGATATCGAAGAGAAAGAAATGATCTCTAAACTAGTTAAAGCTGGTGATGTTGTTATTTGTGCTGGTGGCGGAGGCATCCCAGTAATTAGAGAAGGCCAATCTCTAACCGGTGTTGCTGCAGTTATCGACAAAGATTACGCAAGTGCATTAGTCGCAGAACTAGTCGAGGCAGATTATCTAGTTATTCTTACCGCAGTTGATAACGTTTATATCAATTTCAGACAACCAGATCAAATCAAACTTGAGAAGGTATCATTAGAAGAAATTAAGAATTATATGAAGGGCGATTATTTCGCAAAAGGAAGCATGTATCCAAAGGTCAATGCATGTGTCAAATTCTTAAATAAATGCCCAGGTAAAAAAGCAATTATTGCTGCTCTAGAAAACGCTGCTCTTGCATTCGATGAAAAAAGCGGAACAATCATCAAATAAATAAAAAATACTGGCAATTTGCATAAAAAAATGGCGAAAAACCGCCATTTTTTCTTTTTCATCAAAGTCTTATAAAGCTCTAACTCTAACCACTCCTGAAAGTGCTTTAATCTTATTTTCTAATCCTTCTGGAATCTCTTTAATTTCAGCAAGTAAAACCGCACTATTTCCTTTAGTGGCTGTTGCTAATTTGTCCCATTTAGCTAGAGATAATAATTCGGTTGGTAATTCTCCTCTGGCAAGGACTAAAACACGATGATCAATTTTCTTTCCTAAATCAACTGATGGGAAGTTAACTGAGTTGATTAAATTGCCATTTTCGATATAGTTAACAACTTGGTCAACTGCCATTGAAGCACAGTTATCTTCTGCTTCTTCAGTAGATGCTCCGAGATGAGAAATTGCTACTACCTTATCCATGTTTGCAGTCTTGGCGTTAGGAAAATCAGTTACATATTTTCTAACCTTTCCACTATCAAGAGCTTCTTTTAAGTCATCATCATTCACAAGAGCATCTCTTGCAGCATTGATAATAACCACACCATCTTTCATTTTGCCAAAAGCTTCTTTATTTAATAGACCTCTTGTTGCATCCATTAATGGTACATGGATGGTAATATAATCAGCTTCTTTAAATAATTCATCATAGGAAACAATTTTTGTTTCTTTTAATAAGTCAGCGTATCTTTCTAATGTTTTTTCACTTGGTTCAACGCCTAAGACACGCATTCCAAGTTTACTAGCAGCATCCGCTACTAAAGCTCCAATAGCACCACAGCCAATAACGCCGAGTGTTTTGCCTAATATCTCAGTGCCAGCAAATGCTGATTTAGCTTTTTCCATCGTTTTATTAATTTCTGGGTCTGCTTTATTATCTTTGACCCATTCCAAAGAACCGCGGATATCTCTAGCAGCAAGAAGCATCATAGCAATTGTTAATTCTTTAACAGCGTTAGCATTTGCTCCAGGAGTATTGAAAACCACAACACCTTTATCAGCATATTTATCTAGCGGAATATTATTAACTCCTGCTCCTGCTCTAGCAACCGCTAAAGTATGAGCTGGAAGTTCGATTTCATGCATAGCGGCACTTCTTACCAATACCGCTTCACTATCATTAATGTTATCAACAAGTTGATAATCTGCTGGTAAACGTTTTAAACCAACAGGAGATATTTTATTTAAACAATGGATTCTCATTTGTGAGCCTCCTCGAATTCTTTCATGAATTTCACTAATGCTTCAACACCAGCTTTAGGCATAGCGTTATAGATAGATGCTCTTAATCCACCAGTAGATCTATGACCTTTTAAGTTTGTGTATTTATATTTCTTAACTTCTTCTAAGAACAAAGCATCTAATTCTTCACTCGGTGTCTTAAATGTAACATTCATTAATGAACGTGCTTCAGGAACAACACTTGTTTTGTAGAAACTAGAAGAATCAAGATAGTCATATAAGACTTTTGCTTTTTCTTCATTTAATTTCTTTCTAGCTTCTAAACCACCAGTTCTAAGTAGCCACTTAAAGACCTTACCGCAGATATAAATACCATATGTAGGTGGGGTGTTATACATAGAACCATTTTCACAGTGTAGAGCATATTTTAAATATGCAGGAAGAGGAAGTTCGTTAGTTCTTGCTACTAAATCATCTCTGATAATGATAATTGTGACTCCAGCAGGCCCAACATTCTTTTGAGCTCCAGCGTAAATCATGCCAAATTTCTTAACATCGATTGGTTCGCTTAAGAAACAAGAAGACATATCACAAATTAATGGAATATCTCCTGTATCTGGATATTCTTTAAATTTAGTACCGTAAATGGTGTTGTTGTCACACATGTAGACGTAATCACTATCTTTATTAAATTTAATGTTCTTGACATTAGGAATGTAAGAGAATTTCTTATCTTCACTAGAAGCGACTACTCTCACTTCGCCAAATAATTTAGCGTCCGCTATCGCTTTCTTTGTCCAGACACCAGTATGAATATAATCAGCCTTCTTATTAACAGTCATTAAATTCATTGGGATCATACCAAATTGAAGTGTTGCGCCACCTTGTAAGAACAAAACTCTATAGTTATCAGGAATACCAACGAGTTCTCTTAAGTCAGCTTCTGCTTCATCAATGATTTGTTGGAAGATTTTGCTACGATGGCTCATCTCCATCACAGACATGCCACTTCCATGGTAGTCAAGCATTTCTTCTGCTGTTTCTTTAAGCACCTCTTCTGGCAACATAGCTGGTCCAGCAGAAAAGTTATAAATTCTTGCCATAATAAAATTCTCCTTTATTTAGTAATTCTTTTGGCTTCTAAGTAATATCTTTTTTCATTAGCGTGTCCCATCGAGAAACTCTTTCTTGGTAAGACAGCGTCTTTACTTAAATAATCAAATAAGTCATCCTTGGTTAGAGATGGCATAAATATCGCCACACTATGAGGATTCTCATCAGCGACTTTTAATAATTCGTCATCATCGTGAATAAAGTCAATTTTCACATCTTTATGTTCTTCTAGATATTTATCTAGGAAAGTTTGTATTTTCAAATAATCTTGAGGAGCGTTTTTCTCAATAAAGAAATCGATTTTTCCTATTTCTTTTTCGTAAATATATGAGTGATATTCTCCATGACAGCATTCCATTAGTTTTGGAATGAAGTCTTCTTTTACTCCAAATAGAATTCTATGGATTGGTTCAAAGATAATGCCATCATCATATAAGTTATTAGCCTCTACCAAAGCATATCTAGCTGGATGAGAAATTCTTTCTTCTTCGCCTAGTCCCTTTTTCACTTCTTCCCAATGTGCTTTTGCAGTTGCTAGAGAATGGTTGCCATCTCCCACAATAAACAAAAGACCATTGTTATTCTTATAGAATAAGTCATTGAATTTATTAATTACTGAAGCGGTATCACTAATCTTATAACCACGAATATGACCACCATCTTTATTTAGTTCAAAGTCATAAACTTTTTCTAATTTGTCTCTACTACTATATAGAGGTTCGACAATCGTCTTATCTTTATCATCAAATAATAGTAAGACATGTGGCAATTCCACTTTCGCATCTTTCCTGATTTGTAATCTAGGAGGGATGCGTTCTACGATTGTAGCTTCGCTCGCTCTAATCAAAGCGTGGCTACCTTTAGTAAAATCGTAATCTTCTAAATCAATGGAGATGATAAGTCCTAATCTTCTCACTCCATATGAAGTTATTCTTTCAACTAAAATAAAACTCTCACCGATGTCTTCTAACACATTATTTTTTAAATAATCATCAATATGGTTATTAATATTTTTAATGTATTCAGCCTTATTAGTGTTTTCTAAATATGCTTCAGGATAAATCATATGAAAAGTTGATGGTTCATCACCAATATAACTCTTCAAAGAATCCCAATATGTAATATTGCTTGTATATTGGTCACAAGCAATAACAGCATATTTAGACATATCCACTCCCTTCTTAGGGAGTAATATACGAGAAGCTTTAACGGTTTTAATCATTAACATACTCCTTGAGCAAGCATTGCATCATAGACTTTTAAGAATCCGGCAATATTAGCACCTAACGCTAAATTACGAGGTTGTCCATATTTAACAGCAGTGTCGTGGCAGTTCTTAAAGATACGTTTCATGATCTCTTCTAATTTTTGATCAACTTCTTCGAATGTCCAAGATAAGTGCATCGCATTTTGGCTCATCTCAAGACCGCTGACAGCAACTCCACCTGCGTTACTTGCTTTGCCTGGTGCAAATAAGACGTCATGAGTGTTGAAATATCTAATTGCTTCAACATCAGTAGGCATATTTGCTCCTTCTACTAACATATAGCAGCCATTCTTTTTAAGAATCTCTGCTTCCTTAAGAGAGATTTCTCCTTGGGTAGCGCATGGAAGAGCAATATCACATGGGACAGACCATAATCCTCTTGAATTAGGAACGAACTCCACTCCTTTATGTGTTGAAGCATATTCTTTAGAGAATAAGCCTTTTTTCTTTGATAATTCGACAATGTAAGGAACATCTAATCCGTTAGGATTACTAACATATCCATCAATATCACTCATACCTACCAAGATAGCACCTAATTCATGGGCCTTTTGAGCGGCCATACCACCGACTTTTCCACATCCTGAGATAATAACTCTCTTGCCTTGGAAATCGCTGTTAAAATAGGTTTTTAGCATTTCTCTGGCAAAATATAATAAGCCATATCCAGTAGCTTCTGGTCTAGCCAAAGAACCACCATAAGAAACATTCTTACCAGTGAATACTCCACCCCATTCATTTTGGAGTTTCTTATACATGCCAAACATGTATCCGACTTCTCTAGCCCCAAATCCTAAATCTCCTGCTGGAACATCAGTATCTTTGCCGATATGACGATATAATTCACTCATAAATGATTGACAGAATCTCATTACTTCACCATCGCTCTTACCACGTGGATCAAAATCTGCCCCACCTTTACCGCCTCCCATAGGGAGTCCAGTTAAGGAGTTTTTAAATGTTTGTTCAAAACCTAAAAACTTAAGAATTGACAAATTGACAGAAGGATCAAATCTCATTCCACCTTTGTAAGGTCCAATCGCAGAGTTAAACTGCACACGATAGCCAGTATTCACTCTAATCTTTCCTTGGTCATCAACCCAAGGGACTCTCATTTGAATTACTCTTTCAGGAACGATAAGTCTTTCTAAGATAGAAAATTCTTCGATTTTTGGATCCTTATCCACTAAAAAATCCATGGAGTCAAAAAATTCTTCAACCGCTGCGACGAATTCTTTTTCGTTGCCATACTTATTTTTAACATCAGCGAGAAGATTATTTAAATAAGCGCTTTTATACATAATTATTATTAGTTCCTTTCTCAGACAGAAAAAAACACACACTTAAAAGTGCATAAAAAATAGTGATTAGATTGTCCAATTAAAATTCATTGACACAATTAGATTATCACTATTTTATTTTTTTTCAAGTTTACTATTCTAGTAGAGTTGGTGTGTGAGGTTCATATACTCGCCATAAAGTTTAAGGCAAGCTTTTCTATCTAATTCCACGACTAGTTTTTCTCTTTCGCCAGGACGTTGCATATCGTAAAATTTCTTATCTCTAAATCCAATACCTTCGGTATCGATAATATTACAGCCGTAATAAACCTTATCAATATTAGCCCAAAGAATTGCAGACATGCACATCGGACACGGTTCACCAGTTGTGTATAATTCACAACCGCTTAAGTCAAATGTTCCAAGTTTTTTACATGCTTTATGAATCGCCATCATTTCTCCGTGGCAAGTTGGATCATTATTTTTTAATACTTGATTGTGTCCTTTGCCTACGACAACACCATCTTTAACAATGACTGCCCCAAAAGGACCACCATGGCCAAGTTTAATACCTTTTCTGGCTTCGTTAATCGCCATTCTCATATACTTATTCATAAGGTTTTCTCCGTTCTTATTTATTATATAATCATTTTGAATTACAGCGTCTTTTTTTATTAAGGCTCTTCAACTAATTGCCTAAAGATTTTTAAATTGCAATTGGATTGGATAAAAGTTGTATAGTCATTTTTACCAAGCATAATAATCTTATTTTCTGATAAAAAACTATCATTCCAAATTGGAGATAAATTGTTTCCAATGACACCCAAATCAACATGTCCGTTGCACAAAATGCATGTATTTCTATCATCTACCGTGACAACATGAGGCTCTAAAGTCGAATTGCCACATGAGCAATACACTCTGTGCTGATTTCCGTTTGCCCAAATATACCCATGTAAATCATTATGAGAGTGGTTGCTTGCGTAGATATCATAATTTCCAGAACCGAGATTGATAACCTTGAGATAATAGGTATTGTTTGCTAGTAAAGTGTGTGTTAACGACATATCTCCAAAAGCGGAAGAAGTAGTCTTTGTGATTAAAGGGTTAGACTGGATATCTTGGTAAAGTGATGCTTGAATATTAACTCCACTATTGTCATAAAATTCATAATTTGACGTTGAATTAACAACTATTTTGTACCATTGATAATCATTTGTTGACATATTTTTCAAAGGGGTAATGTGTTGATTAGACGACAATGTTACCGATGGTATAGCAGCCAAAAGAGAGCTATACGCATTCAATCTGCCTCCACTTACACACTTATTAGTCATGGAAGGAATGGCATCAACATTATTCAAAATTATATTTTTTATTTGAATTGCAGAAAGAGATGGGTTTGTTGATTTAATCAAAGCAGCAACGGCAGTTACATGAGGTGCGGCAAATGATGTTCCATGAGCATATTTATAATTGGAAGGAACTGGGTCCGTTGTATAAATCGAAGAACCTGGTGCAAATAGATCAACGGTAGTCTGTCCAAAATTCGAAAAATTGCTTATCGCATCAGACGAATCCGATGATCCTACCGAAATTATGTTGCCATATGGATATCCAGACGGATAATGCGGATTAGTATCGTTATCTCTAGTGTCGTTGCCAGCTGATGCAACTATCAATCCTGAATAATTGCTTATAGCATTTTTTATCAAAAGATTGCTTGAATAGTCACCAAAACTCATGTTTAAAATATCAATACCATTATTTTTTGCATAGATAATGGCGCTTCTAATTGCCCAATTGTCAAAATTGCCATTTGCGTCGCAAACAACACGGAGCGAGATTAAATCTACATTCCAGCATATTCCACTCATTCCGTTTTGATTGTTTGTTGCAGCCCCTATAATACCAGCAACATTTGTTCCATGTCCGATATTGTCGACAGCTGGGTTTGTGTAATCAGTTATATATCCTTTGCTCAATGTGGAATTGATAGATAATTCTTGATGTGATGTGTCAACACCGCTATCAATTATGCCAACCTTAACAGTGTTGCTACCAGTTGATATTGTCCAACCATCATTAATGTTGATTTTATCTAATCCCCATTGTGAAGACCTGTTTGTATCATTAGCAATCACTGACTCCAAATGAAAAGAATAGCTTTTAATATGGATAAAACACATTGGAACTAATAGTGGCACAATCGAAACAAATCTGAAATATTTACTCATATTCGTATCTTATAATTAACATAAATTGGCATACAAAACATAAGGATTGTTGGCTATTTTTCTAATGTTCTTGCACAGGTTAAGATGTGATTCACAATCAATTGTAACCTTCAACATTTTTCTTCCACCAGCAAGAGACTCTAAACGTGGCCAAGTATAAAAATTATCACTAATTTCAGTAATAGATAGTTCAGGAAAATCAGAAATAGAATACTCCTTATCTTGACAGCCATTTTTAAGTATTAAGATTAGCTCATTTTTTGAAAAATAATAATATGGGGGCAAGCCTGTTTGCGGATCGGTAAAGTGTTGGCTTTGTGTATATTCAATCATTGCATCTGCATAAGCCACATCAACAAACGATGGTTCTAATTCTGCTTTATTAAATTCAAAATAAGTAGTTTCAATAGGACACGCTTTTATTGAATAAATAAGCGGATTTTGTCTGAGAGCTTTTTTTGTTGTTTCAGGTGTGTTTGGCAAATAATAACCACACTCTGGAACATTAATCATAGCAAGCAGTGCTTTTCTATATCCGCCACATGCTCTAGTATTGTTTTCATCAATTTCAACAGACAATAAGTTAGCTCCAGGAAAATCATCTATAGTGTATTCTTTATCAGACATAGAAGCTTCATGATTTAAAATAATGGTGATTCTATCAAGATGATAATAGTCTTCTGACCAGCAGTATTCCCATCTAAAAAACGCACAATCAGCAAATGTCATTTGTGAATCAACGTTTCTTTGTGAACACGCAGAAAACATTAACAAAGGAAGCAGACAAATTTTGCAAATACTTTTCTTCATATAATAATATTAAACTAAAACAATCTAACAAAAAAGCCCCAAAAGGGGCTCTTATATTAGTACGTAATTATTTACCTGTAATAGTTAATTCCTTAACAATAATAGAAGGGCAGCTTGTTCCACTTGGTGAAACTTCAACATTGCCTCCAACAGTTTCAACGTCTTTAAAGACGTCTAATAAGTTGCCAGAAACAGTGATGATATCAAGTCCTCTGCCTTGCTTACCGTTTTCAATCAAGAAACCACTAGATTGTAACGAGAAGTTACCTGATTGAGCGTTAAGTCCAGCGTGTAAACCACTTACTTCAGTAACATAAATGCCATTACCAACTTCTGCAAATAATTCTTCCAAGGATTTCTTGCCAGGTTTTAAGCATAAGAATGTTGGACCAACTTCAATTCTACTGCCATATCTATGGCCATTACCTGTAGATTCAACACCCTCTTTAGCGGCAGTTGTTAAGTTATGTAAGTAGCATTCGAGAACACCGTTTTTAATAATTGCTCTATTACTTGTAGCAACACCTTCATCATCAAACCATTTTGAAAAGACATTTCTTGCTAATGGTTTATCTTCGATAGTGATTTTGCTACTTGCAACTTTGCTACCTAATTTTCCTTCAAAGAAGGATGAGTGTTTTTGCACTTCTTCAGCGCTTGCAGAATCAATTAATGCAGACATGAATGAAGAGACAACGCTTGGTGATAAAACGACTTTGTATTGGTTAGAATCGCATGGTTCTCCACCGAGTTGCTCAACAGTCTTCTTACCGATTTTAGCGCCAAGAGCAGGGATATCAACTTTAGAGAAGTCATTATCAAGAACTAAATCATAGCCTGATTTGACTTGTCCGTTTTCCATTGCAAGAGCAACACCAACAACTACAAAGTAGTTAGATTTCTGTGAGAGTTTTAAGCCTCTAGAATTCATCAATGTTGTCACTGATTTGCTTTCAGAATATTCAACTGCTTGAACTTCCACGATACGTGGATCATAGCTTCTAATTGCAGCGTCAAGTCCTTTAACTTTTTCAATCTTTTCTTCGACAGAAATTTTTTCTAAAGATGGATTGAAGGTGTTGATTTTTTTATATTTTGGAGATCCATGGAAAATGATTTGTGGATCTTCATTCTCAATGACTTTAGCGTTAGCGACGATTTCTCTAACTAAGTATTCAGCTTTTTCTTTGTTAAATACATCACAAGATGCTGCGCCAAATTTACCATTTACTAATCCTCTAGCTTGAATGGAAAAACCATTGTTAGAAGAATAGTTATCTACTTCTCCGTGAAATAAGGAGAAAGATAAATTGTATGATTGGCTGATAAATAATTCAGCTTCTTCAATGCCTGCTAATTTAGCAAGTTCAAAAAACTTATCGTATTTCATTATTTAAGTTCTCCTCCGCGACCGCCGACGACGCATTCACTAATTCTGAGAGTTGGTTGTCCAACGTTAGTTCTAATAGAACCACTAGATGCACCACACATACCTTGGCCAAGAGCTAAGTCATTACCAACCATATCAATATTCTTTAAGATTTCAAATCCTTTGCCGATTAATGTTGCCCCTTTAACAGGTTCACAAATCTTACCATCTCTAACAATGTAAGCTTCGCTACAACCGAAGTTGAATTCACCAGTTGAAGGATCAACAGAACCACCATTGAAGCCAACTGTGTATAAACCTAATTTAGTAGCAGCAATGATTTCTTCAGGTGTAGACTTACCATTTTCAATATATGTGTTAGACATACGTGAAGTAGGGATATAACGGTAGTTTTGTCTACGGCAAGCACCATTGCCTTCTCTATTCATACGACGTCCATTCAAATCATCAATCATGAAGTCTGTTAACTTACCATTTTTGATAAGTTGACGTTTTGTTCCTAAGTTACCTTCATCATCAATATCTATTGAGCCCCATGCTTGTGGCATTGTGCTATCATCAACTGCACTGACAAGAGGAGAAGCGATTAATTCACCTTCTTTGCCGGCAAAGCAGCTTAATCCTTTAGCAACTGCACTAGCTTCTAATGGGTGACCACAAGATTCGTGGAATAATACTCCACCCCAACCATTACCAATAATGACTGGCATCTTACCTGATGGACATTCTTTAGCACCTAGATTTTGTAAAGCTACTCTTACTGCTCGTTTAGCGCAATCAACTGGATTAACTACTGTATGGAAATAAGAGATATCTTGTTGAGCGCCAGGGCCTTCAAATCCTGTTTCAAATCCTGTTTGATCAGCAGCGACAACTTGGAAAGCTAATCTACCGAATTCGCTTTCGCGTTTGAACCATTTTCCTTTGGAATTAAACACTGCAATAAAGCGGTGATTGTCACCAAAAGAACCAATGTATCTCACAAGTCTAGGATCTTTTAATGAAGCAATATAATCTGTACCTTCCTTGATAAGAGCGATTTTCTCGCTTCTAGGTACATCATTGTAACTTCTAACAATTGGGTTACGGTTTTTTGCTCTAATCATGTCAAGCTTAGTGACAGTGATAAGTCTTTCGCCGTGTAAAGACGCTCTTAAACTTCTAGCGAGTTCAAGCAAGCCTTTTTTTGTTAAATCGTTTGTATAACCATAAATGCATTGATTATCTTTTAGTAAACGAATAGCGGCTCCACACATAGAAGACGAAGAAGAAGTTTCTACTTTTCCATTTTCAATGGATACACCATAGGAATTGGAATCTTCATAGAAAATTTCTGCATAATCTGCACCGGTGGCAAGAGCTTCGTTTAATACATCAATAGCAAGTTTCTTACTAATCATGAAATTACCTCCGTTAAAATAAGTGTTTTGATTATATCATATACACTTAACAATTCGTTAAAAAATGATAAAAAAGACATAAAAAAATAGAGGCAACACCCCTATTTTTGCTTTAATTCTATCTTAATTATTCAGTAAGAATTAATCTGCCTTCGATGATTAAGAAGATTAAGTCGATAATAGCTGGAATCCAGAAACCACCAAGGAAGATAAATAAGATAAAGCCAATAAGATTAATTCCGCTTGGATTTCTTAATAAAGCAGATAAACGAACTAAGATTTCAACAACCCAGCCCACGAATGGGATGATAAGAAGAAGGACTTGGACGATTCTGCTTTGTTCATTGAACCATGTATCAAATGTCATTTTTTGTCTCCTTTGTTAAACGCCACATATTATAGTAGCAAATTATAAATTTGTATATCTTTTTTTAATACGAGCTACTTGAAGCGTCTGCTTGTCTTTGATCAGTAATGTTATCGATTGCGATAACGAATGCGACTAATAAACGCCAGTCAATCTTGTCGTCCTCAAGAGTTTCAAGAACGAATGAATCTCTTAATGAAATCTTACGAGAGACGTGAGCAATTTCTTCACCGTTAAGATAGATATGGTAATCAAATCCTAAAATGTTGCCTTTTAGCTCAACTTCGCCTAAATCGGATTTGCAGAAATATCTATCATGGAATGAGAAGATTTTTCTTCTAATTCTAAAAATGATATTTTTATCGGCATCTAAAACGAATGCACGATATGCGAATAGTCTCCAGAATTTATTTCTGACGATATAAATTGTATTGCCGTCTAAATCTTGGATGAATTTCTTTCTAGTAACTGTGAAGAATTTGCCTTTAACTCTTAAGACATCGTTTTCATTGACATCTTTAACAGTTGAGCTACCTCTTAAACTAATCCACTTATTTCTAATTGAAACTTGCATGTTTTTCTCCTTTAGAGTGTTTACACTCAAGTATGATTAAGAACATTATAGAAAAAACAAAATGAGTTGACAACACTAGAAAAAAATTAAAAACTTTTCAAATAGTCATTTATGTGACTATAATAAGGCGATTATGGAAGAATTAGAAAAGGAAGAATTACAAACTAGAGTACTCAATGCGATCAAGAGTAGAAACGCCAAAGAATTAAAAGAAATCTTTGATACAGTTCCTAACATCGATATCGCTGAAGCTGTAGAAGAAGTCGATGACGTCGCAAGTCTTCTATATATTTTCCGCGTGGTCGATAATGAGTATTCCGCTGAATTCTTTGCTGAACTTCCAAGTGAACAACAAGAAAAAATCATTAACGCCTTTACTGATAAGGAACTTATTGAACTTATCAATAACTCCTTCGCTGACGATATCGTTGATACCCTTGAAGAAATGCCTGCTAACGTTGTTAGCCGTGTTTTAAAAGTTTGTCCTAAGGACATGAGAAAAGACGTTAATACTCTATTAAACTTCAAAGAAAACACCGCTGGTAGTGTGATGACTACCGAATATATCGAAATGCGTGAAAACACTTCAGTTAAAGATGCTATCGCTACCATTAGAGAAAAAGGACGAGATGCAGAAACTGTATATACCATCTTTGTTAGAGACGCTAAAAGAACTCTTGTCGGCACCGTCGACTTAGACGAATTAATCTTTGCTAAAGAAGATGAAAAATTAGAAGATATTATGAACCGTGACTTTGTCACTTGTTCCGTTAATGATGACCAAGAAGAAGTCGCTAACATGTTTAAACGTTACGACTTAAACGCAATGGCGGTTGTTAATACTGAAAACAAAATCGTCGGTATCATCACCATCGATGACGTTGTTGATATTATCGTTGAAGAGGCTAACGAAGATATCGCGAGATTGAACGCTGTTTCGTCTATGGATGAGCCATATCTCAAAACTCCAATCTTTAAGTTAGTGCTAAAATGCGCTCCTTGGATCTTGGTATTGATGGTTCTTCAAGTATTCTCAGCGATGATTCTTTCAAGATTTGAAGATAGCATTGGGCAATTTGCTATCTTAGCAGTCTTTACTCCTCTCATCATGGATGCTGGAGGAAACTCTGGTGGACAAACCACCACTATGATTGTCAGAAGCTTATCTCTAGAAGAATTTGACAAAAAAGATTACTTCAAAGTCATATGGAAAGAATTTAGAGTTGCCGCCATCATTGGTGGCCTAGTCTCATTATTCGCCTTTGGTTGGTTAATGCTTGAAATGTCAGTCGGCATTATCTCTACCGAATCAGTTATCGAAAGAGCTACCGCGATGGGTGCTAATCCATATGCATATATGTCTCTTGTAGCTGCTTTAGTAGCAATGACATTATTCGTGACAATGATTATCTCTAGACTAGTTGGTTGTTCTCTCCCGTTCTTAGCAAAGCTAGTTCACTTAGATCCTGCTGTTGTTTGTGGTCCAATTACCACTACACTTGTTGATATTATTTCCTTGATCACTTACTTCCTATTATGGACGCAGATAATAGGACCAGTATTAGGGTTTTAATTAAATTAAAAGGTTCCATTATTTGGAACCTTTTTGTTTCTCTTCAACAACTATCTTATAGTTTTCAAATTCCCATTTTGGGTGAGTTTCGCAAAGCATATCAATTACTTTATTAAAGTAACCTGATTCAACCACTCTTCTTTCTTTTGGAGTGGCTTTGTAAGCTTTGTAGGCTTTAGAAAGGACTAATAAACATTC
>CADCPC010000031.1 GCA_902803285.1 uncultured Erysipelotrichaceae bacterium
GAGTATTGCATACGGTAAATATTAGCACGTGGGTTGTCCCAGCTTCTAAAGACCGCTGCAACTGCTTCTAATAATTGATCACGTGGATCAGTTGGGAAGTCTTCACCAAATGTCTTTTTGTAGTATTCTTTGTATTTAGCAACTAATACTTTTAATTCTTCGGTTGTAACTTCTGTATCGAGTTTGTATCCTCTGGATGTCTTTAAATCGTCAAGCATCTTATCCATTTCGGTTCTTGGATGACCTTTAGCGATGTTTGTGAACATGAGGATGAATCTACGGAAGCTGTCTAATGCAAATCTTTCATTGCCAGTTTCTTTTGCTAATGCAGCTGCTGTAGTGTCGTTTAAACCTAAGTTTAAGATTGTGTCCATCATACCTGGCATACTAACACGAGCGCCAGAACGGACGGAAACTAATAGTGGGTTGTGATCTCCACCGAATGTTTTGCCAGTTTTCTTTTCTACGTCTTTAATTGCAGCAAAGATTTGTTCTTTGACAAATTCAGGGATTTTTTTGCCACTGTCATAATAAAGGGTGCAAGCTTCAGTTGTGATTGTAAATCCTTCTGGTACAGGGACACCAATGTGTGTCATTTCTGCTAAACCAGCACCTTTACCACCTAAGAGTTCCTTACCTAATCCGTAAGCTTCATCGAAGGGGTAAACATATTTCTTTTCAGCCATAAATTTCCTCCTATAGGGCATTAGATGAGCGCATATGTCTTCGCTCACCCGCATTTTTTATCGTATCACACCCACGAGCGCATATTAAAGACTTTTCACATTAAAAGGGCAAAAAACTAAGTTTTTATGTAATTTTACTGCTCTGTGATATACTTTTTCGTGAAGAAGGAGCTCTTTATTTATGCAAGATCCATTAATTCTAACAATTGATTTCGGTACCCAATCAGTGAGAACCGCACTTATCAACAAAAAAGGCGAAATTGAAGGGTTGATTAAGAAACCTTATGATCCAGCTTATATCTCCCCACAAAAAGGATTTGCTGAGCAAGATCCAGATTTTTACTACAATAATTTGATTTTTTGCTTGAAAGAATTATCAAAAAAATATGGTGATAAGTTAGATAGAATTATTGGTTCCACTCTCGCCACTTTTAGAGATTCTTCAGTGCAATTAGATAAAGATAATAAACCAGTTAGAAACTGTATTTTATGGCTTGATCAACGTATGGCCAAAGCTTCTGAACACATTCCTTCTATCTACTCTCTACTTTTTAAAGTAGTGGGTATGGAAAACACTATTAAATTAAACAGAAGTAGAACCCACGCTCATTGGTTAAAAGAAAATGAACCAGAAACTTGGAAGAAAACCGAAAAATACGTCAACATATCCACATATTTAGTCTATAAAATTACCGGTCAACTAGTGGATTCTGCTGCTAGTGTGATTGGGCACTACCCAATTAATTTCAAAACCCGTAAATGGCAAGGCGAAAAAGCGATGAAAGGCGTCATCTTTGGCGTTCCTCAAAGAATGCTTTTCCCTCTTAAACAACCTGGAGAAGTGTTGGGTGTTATTTCTGATGAAATCGCTAAAGAATGTGGACTACCTAAAGGCATTAAATTAATTGCTAGTGGCAGTGATAAAGCATGTGAAACATTAGGATTAGGAGCATTAAGCAAAGATATTGGCGCTATTTCCTATGGAACAGCTTCCACTATTGAAGTTAGTAACAAGAAATATCACGAACCAGAGCCATTCTTACCTGCTTATCCAGCAGCAGTACCTGATTGGTATAACATGGAAGTGCAAATCTATCGTGGATATTGGATGCTTTCTTGGTTTACAAAGAACTTTGCTTCTGAATTAATCGACGAATCAAAGATTCAAAAGATGGCGGTTGAAGAAATGCTTAACAAAGATTTATCACAAATCCCACCAGGAAGTGATGGTTTAGTGCTTCAACCATATTGGGGACCAGGACTTAGAAGGCCACTCGCTAAAGGAGCGATTGTTGGTTTCTCAGATATTCATACTAGAGAACACCTCTATAGAGCAATCATTGAAGGTATTGGTTATGCCTTGAAAGAAGGCCTTGAATCCATCGAAAAGAGCCAAAAACACAGAATTAAAGAATTAAGAATTTCAGGTGGTGGCTCTCAAAGTGATGCAATTTGTCAAATTACCGCTGATATATTCGGATTACCAGTTAGTAGAGTGCAAACTTATGAAACAACTTCATTAGGCGCTGCTATTGCGGCATTTACTGCCTTAAAAGAATTCGGAAGCGTTGAAGAGGCAATGGAGGCGATGTCTCATAAGACTACCACATTCATTCCTAATAAGGCCGATCATAAAGAATACGAAAAACTATATAAACGTGTTTATCTAGAAATGTTCCCAAGGTTAAAGAATGTTTATAAAGACCTCAATAAAATCACAAAGAGAATATAAAAAACAAGCGAGCCATTAAAGACTCGCTTTTCTTATGTGAATTATTCTAATTCAAACGCTCCGGTATATAGTTGATAATATGTACCTTTTTGAGCAATTAAATCTTTATGTGTTCCTCTTTCGATAATCACACCATGGTCTAAAACCATAATTGCGTCAGCGTTTTGAACGGTTGATAATCTATGTGCGATAACAAAGACGGTTCTACCTTCCATAAGTTTTGACATACCTTCCTGGACGAGTTTTTCGGTTCTAGTATCAATACTAGATGTCGCTTCGTCAAGAATCATTACAGGTGCGTCTGCAACCGCACAGCGTGCGATAGAGATTAATTGTCTTTGTCCTTGCGACAAATTAGAACCATTGCCATCGATAACTGTGTTAAATCCTTCTGGAAGTCTGCTGATGAAGTCATAAGCATTTGCAAGTTTTGCAGCTTCATAAACTTCTTCATCCGTTGCTTCAAGTCGACCATATCTAATGTTTTCCATGAC
>CADCPC010000032.1 GCA_902803285.1 uncultured Erysipelotrichaceae bacterium
ACTAATTCACCATTTGGTTTTAACACTTTTTTCATACGCTAAACCTTCTATTTTGATTATTATATCAAACACTAGAAAATTAAAAAACCTTCAATACAAATGTATCAAAGGATTTAAAATTCGTGGTGGCCCAGGACGGGATTGAACCGCCGACACGGGGATTTTCAGTCCCCTGCTCTACCAACTGAGCTACCGGGCCTTATTATTAATAATAAAATCCCTCTCGGGATAATTTAAGTGGCGGACCGTACGGGATTCGAACCCGTGATCTCTTCCGTGACAGGGAAGCATGCAAGGCCACTACACCAACGGTCCAGCGCTTATATATTATTACAAGAGAAGGAATAATAAATCAAGATATTTTTATAAAACATATATCCTTTTTATGGCTTATGAAAAAATAATGAATTTTAAAGCCTTTAATATATATTAAATAATTACTTGATAATGTAATAGCCCATCTCTTTTAAAGATGCTTCTAGTTTATCAAGATCAATCTTATCTTCACTGAGAATGACTAATTTACCAGTGCGATGCGAAGATTTGACCTTTTTCACTTTAAAGTTTCTTCTAACGATATCATTGACATGAGTTTCACACATTCCACATCTCATGCCATCAATTTGTAATTCTGTAGTTATATATTCTTTTTTCATAAACGTTTAAAGGGGAGCAAATGCTCCCCTATTTTATTATTTGTTGAATTCTTTCTTAAGGTCTTTATACATCTGACAAGCAGGGCAAGAAGAGCAACTCTTGTTAGAGCATCCACTACATCCTCCACAAGATGAACATCCACCTTTATGTTGCTTTTTCTTATAAAAATGTAAGAAGAACATGAGGAAAACAAATGCAATAATGACGATAATAGCAACAATTTCCCACCACTGCATATTTTTACCTTCCTTATGCGTTATCAGCAGCTAAAAGAGCCTTTTTGTGTCTTCTAGCGACAACGAAACCAGCTGCCACTACTCCACCAACTAATACCACTAATAGTGGGTAACCTAGT
Organism: uncultured Erysipelotrichaceae bacterium; assembly: GCA_902803285.1. GTDB lineage: Bacteria > Bacillota_I > Bacilli_A > RFN20 > CAG-826 > UBA2450. The sequence continues at coordinate 1,013 of CADCPC010000032.1, forward strand.
GCAGGTAATGTTCTACAGAAGTGCATCAACCAATAGCATAATGTAGCAGCACCATAGGACATTGCAAACCACCATAAAATGGTGAGCCAGAATTCTTTGCCTTTTTGTTCACCATGAGTTGCACCGATCGCAGCGAAGCAAGGGATAGTGAATAAGTTATATAAAGCAAAGGAATAAACGCCTTCAACTTGAAGAGCAATTGTGCCTTCTACTAAGCCTAATTCTGCCATAGTGGCAACAACATCTTCTTTAGCAATTAAACCAGTTAAGGTAGAAACAGAATATTTCCATCCATCTCCAACTCCCCATGCTGGAGCATATGTCCAACCACCTTCTAAAGGTGCGATTGGGTAGAAGAAGTAATTGAATACTCTGCCTAGATCAGCAAGGATAGACTCTTCAATAGCGACCATGCCTAAAGATAAATTCCAATTAAAGTTACTTAAGAACCAAATCACGATTGTGCAGGCTGCGATAATGGTTCCAGCTTTAATCAAATAGTGTTTAAGTTTTTCCCATAAATGGGCCATAACATTTCTAAATTGTGGTAAGTGATACGCTGGTAATTCCATGATGAATGGTGAAACGTATTGACTCTTTGAGAAGAGCTTCATGAATAATGCATAGATGACTGCAGCTGAAATACCGATGAGATAAATACTGAAGACAAATACACCACCATCAAAACCAGCATAAACACCAACAGCGGCTAATAATGCCCAGATTGGTGCTTTAGCACCACAAGAGAAACAAGTCATTAAACGAATTGTACGGTTCTTTTCTCTTTCATCTTCAAGAGTTCTAGTTGCCATGATTGCAGGTACGGAGCAACCAAAACCAGTAAGCATAGGAATAAATGCTTTGCCAGATAAACCAAATTTACGGAATGCACGATCGAGGATAAAAGCGATACGAGCCATATAACCACTATCTTCAAGGATAGCAATGAATAAGAATAAGATAAGAATTTGTGGAACAAAGCTTAATACTGCGTCTAAACCAGTGAATAATCCATCACACATCAAAGATGCGAACCAATTGCCTTCTAATCCAATGCCTGCAAATCCTTGGCGGATGACATCAATCAGAGATCCAGTGCAGAATCCTAGCTGGCTTTGTAGCCATACACCAATTGAAGGGACACCGTTCAATGCTCCTAAATCTTCAAGAGGTGTTAAATAATCCGCGGATAAGAATCTTACCCAGCCAGGATTTTTAATTAATTCCAAATCATCAAACGCTACTCCTTGTGCAAGAGCGGTAAATCTACCAATGAAGAACAAATCTTCAGAGAAGGTGAAATGGAACATAAAGAACATGATGACAATGAAAATTGGGATAGCCCAAATACGGTGAGTGAACACCTTATCTAATTTGTCACTTAATGTTAATTTTTCTTTTTCTTCTTTTGATTTTTCTCCACCTTCAGCGCGTGTTAAAGCGCTTGCGTAGTGTTTAGAGATATATGTATATCTAGCATCTGCGATTAATGCTTCAAAATCATCACCAAAAACTTCATCTTGATGGCTAGTTTTAAATTCTTTAACCATTTCGATAAGATCTGGGTGCATTCCAACTTCAAGTTCATCAAATTCTGCTAATTTAACAGCGTGGAACAATGGGTTTTCAACGCCCTTACCTTTAAAAGCAATTTTGATATCATTAATTAAATGTAATAATTCCTTTTGCTCGATAACGGTTTTGCCTTCACGCTTCTCAAAACTTGCGCGATATGCTTCTCCCATTAATTCATCGAGATTTTCTTCTTTTAAAGCAGAAATCTCAACAACAGGTACACCGAGTTTTTCTCTTAATGCTTTAGCATCGATTTTGTCGCCGTTTTTTCTAACAACATCGCTCATGTTAAGAGCAACCACTACTGGGACATCGATTTCTAATAATTGAGTTGTAAGATATAAGTTTCTTTCTAAGTTTGTTGCGTCAACAACATTGATGACACAATCAGGTTTCTCGTCTAAAATGTAGTTTCTTGAAACTACTTCTTCTGGAGTGTAAGGAGATAACGAATAAATACCTGGAAGATCAATAACGTGAATTGGCTTCTCTAGTTTTTTATAAGTACCTTCTCTTTTATCAACTGTAACACCAGGCCAGTTGCCAACGTGTGCGGTGCTGCCAGTCAAAGAATTAAACAATGTGGTTTTTCCTGAATTAGGATTACCAGCAAGAGCAACAGTGATTTTCTTTTCTTCCATTATTTATCACCATCTCTTTCACTAACTTCCACTAAGACCAAACTAGCTTCTGCTTTCCTTAGAGAAAGTTCATAACCACGAATGGTGATTTCAATTGGGTCTCCTAAAGGAGCTTTCTTTCTTAGGTATACTTCTGCTCCAGGAGTTACTCCCATATCAAATAAACGGCGGCGAAATTTTCCTTCACCTTCTACTCTTTTAATAAGGCCAGTCTCGCCTTTTGACATTTCATCTAGCTTTAATAACATAATTCCTCCCTCCTTATGCCACTAGAATTTTTTTAGCAATGTCTCCGTTAAGGGCTAAACGAACACCCTTAACTACACAGATGGCATTACCTTTATGAACGGAGATGACATTAATCTTTCCACCAATCACCACTCCTAAAGACTCCAAATGTTTTTTGGTTTTGTCATCGACTAATACCTTAATGATTGTTAATTCAGTATCTAATGGTGCGATTGCAATTGGCATAATATTACCTCCAGTTAGAGAAGACTAACTATCTTCCCAAAAATATAAGCCATATCTATAGTTAGGTATGACTAACTCAATTATATTAAAACGTTCCCAAGCGTGTGTCAATAAATCTTATTAAAATATTTTAAAAAATACAAAAAAGACCTCACGAATGAGATCTTTGATTGCGATTCTGGTCGGGACGACAGGATTTGAACCTGCAAGTCTTCTGAACCCAAATCAGACGCGATACCAAGTTACGCTACGTCCCGATAATGGCGCGCTAGATAAGATTCGAACTCATGACCCCCACATTCGTAGTGTGGTACTCTATCCAACTGAGCTACTAGCGCATCTTATTCTTGCTGCACCATATTTAGTTATATTTTGGAGGTTCCAGACGGACTTGAACCGCCGCTCATTGAGTTGCAGTCAATTGCCTTACCAACTTGGCTATGGAACCATATCTGCAGCGATAAGTATTGTATCACTGCATGATTTTTGTATCAAGAAAGTTTTTAACTATTTAGTTTTCTTTTCTTTCTGATGTTTTTGACAAGTGTTTTGTCTATGACAATGAAGGCGATAAAACCTAATAAGGCCACTACTGAGACAATTAATACCACTATTGCCCAGGTTGGAAGTGGATCACTTTTGAAGTTTTCCCACATCTTCATGACATATTTGTTATTTTCACCGTAGTCTTTCATGACTGCGCATCTATTGATAGTTTCTTCATTTGGATATTGGCAGAAGAATTGTCTACCAACAGAGACATTATGAACCTCATTGCCATTCTCATCTTCATAATAATATGGGAGATAGCAATCGCTATAGAAGATTGTATCAACGTTATCTACTAATTCAGTTAATGTTCCATTAAAGAAGTATGATAAGTCAACTTGTTCAATCTCACTGTCGGCCGCGTCAACGATAGTCAAATCACCAAAGGTTTTTTGAACATCAGTTGGTTCACCTTCTTCATCTTCAACATATACAATGTTGTTTTGAGATAATAAGTCTTCTAGTGTTTCAGGCTCTTCCATTTCTTCGGTAGGTACAAAGTAATAGAGTTTTTCTTCATCTCTACTTGTGTCATGGCTGCTTGTTAAGAAGTCGCCATATTCTAAGGCTGCAAATTCGCTACTGCTTGCAGAATAAATTGTGTATTCTTCATCAACGTACATTTCGCCTGTACGATAGTCATACCAATCTCTAACTAAGCCGACAACATCATCACCACCGATGAATGATGTATAACCGGTGTAATCCATATTTTGAGCGGCATTAACAGGATCGCTAATAAAGTCTAAGAATAAGTGTGCTAATTCGTATTGTTCTTGGCTTCTAGCACAGTTTGGCATAACCCAAATGTCAGACCAAATATTAGAGCCCATTTCAGGAACTGAGTAGCATAATTCGACTAGTTTATCGCCAACTTTTTCAGGGTCCTCACCTTGATCCATTGAATAAACTGCGTCACCACTCCACGCTAAGTTGATGCCAATCTTTTGAGTGATGATATCTTCTTTACCTGAGTCAACTTCAAGACCGAAGATATTAGCCTTTAAAGCATCTAATGAAGCTTTAATTTCGTTGACTTGTCCTTCACTACATCTATTGAAGATTTCGCTGAATGCAGCTTGATATTTTGCTAAATCGCCTGTTTCTTCATATTCAGCTTTTAAAGCAGCGAATTCACTTCTATATGTGTATAAGAGCCCTAATGCATATGTGTCACGCATAGAATTCTTAATAGAAATAGTGCCTTTATAGGTGCTGCTCCATAATGAATCATAAGTCATCATGTCAGTGATTACTTGGTCCGCACCGATAGAATCAAAAGAGCTGTAATTAGGATTAAATAATAATCCTAGTGTGCCCCACATATAACCGACTGCAAAGTCTTTTAGTTGAACGGTTTGATCGACATATTTCTTTTCAGTTTCGTCATAGACTTTTTGCACTGCTTCAATAGTGTCAATTCTATTTCTAAGTTCTACAGAAGCATATGCGTTATAGTTAGGAATCATATCGTAATCTGGAGTTTCTTTTAAAGAAGCACCATTATGGCGATATAAAGGAACTGCATAATTACCAGAAACAATTTTTTGCGCCATATATTCGGAAACATTCATTAAATCATAATTTGATTTACCAGTTTGAAGTTCGCTATATAGGGTTTCGTTTGTATCACTGGTGTCATAAACCACTTCAATATCACCATATTGAGGATAGTTTTCCTTAATATAAGCTTTGAATTGATCAACCATATCCTCAGCGGATTCTGGATCTGTTTCATCTTTAAGGAAGATATAATCTTCACTATTGATGATTCTCAAGGTGAGTTTATCAGATTTACTACAGCTAGTTAAACTAGCCGCACTGCCCATTAATAAGGCAGTTAATAAGAGGAATTTAAGATGTTTTGTCATTAGAAAGCCCTCCTATTTCTATTTGCGATTTTTTTAGCTTGGTAATTTCTATATACGGAAACACCAATAACTCCGATAACAACTAAGATAAATAAGATAGTTGTAAGAGCTCTCATTTCTACTGGAATTGGGCCTTTTTTAATCTTGGCTTGAATCAAAGTAGAAAGGGTTTCAATTTTCTTTTCTCCTGAAAGGAGACCATTACCTCTAGTGAAGGCTGTAACAATGAAATCATCTAGAGATAATGTAATTGCTAATAAGAAGCCAGAGAAGATACCAGGAACAATTTCTGGAACGATAACTTTTCCTAATGCTTGAGAAGGAGAACATCCTAAATCAAGAGCAGCTTCATATAAGCTTGGATCCATTTGTTGTAATTTTGGTTTTACAGAAATGTAAACGAATGGGATAGATAAACACATATGTCCAATTAATAATGTCCAGAAGGAGAAGATATATGCGTTAACAATGTTACCAATAGCCACGAACATAACTGTCAAAGAGAACGCCACCACTATTTCAGCGTTAACAACTGGAATCTGAGTTGCTAAATCAATAGTATTTCTCACTCTCTTTTTAGCGTAGAAAGCACCGACAGCACCTAATGTGCCAATGATAGTTGCTAAAACCGCACTAATCACAGCAATTAAGACAGTATTGCCTAAGGCAATCATAATCTCGGTGTTTTGGAATAAACGTGGATATAAGTTGAATGTGAATCCAGACCATTTACCAACATTAGTGGCTTCTGTAAAAGAAAAAGCAATTAACACTAAGACTGGTAAATACATAAGGATGAGGATGAGCCAAATATAGCATTGGCCAATAATTTTCTTTACCATTTGCCACCCTCCTTCTTCTCGTCTTTGGAGAATCTTTGAGAGATGACCATAGTAACTGCGATAAGAATTAACATCACAAGAGCCATGAATGAGCCATCATTCCAAGCTTTATTTGTGAACTCTAATTCGATGTAGCTACCAAATAAGGTAATCTTGCCTTCGGATAATGTATCTGAAATAACATAGCTAGACATTGTTGGCATGAAAGTCATCAAACATGCACTAACGATGCCAGGAACTGCTTGAGGAATAATATTCTTAAAGAATACTTGTACAGGATTAGCTCCTAAATCTCTAGCTGCTTCGATTTGACTCTTATCGAGTTTCATCATTGTGGTGTATAAAGGCAAAATAACGAAAGGCAAATAGTTTTGCACCATACCGATAATTGTCGCTAAGTAAGGATGCGTACCACCATTAATACCCATCCAAGTTAATAAGTCTCTAGTAGCACCTGTTCTAAGAACAAAGTTAATCCACATAGGGGCGATGAATAATGTAATAAATACAGCGTTTTTGTTTACTTTTTTATCCGCTAAGAAATAAGCGAGTGGGAAGCCGATAAGTAGACATAATACTGTAGTGATTAAAGCAATAAATAATGAAACAATTAAGACATTAATCTTGCTCCAATCAGTAAAGAAGTTTAAGAAAGCTTGTCCACTAATTTGTAAGTGTCCTATTCCAGTATTTGGATCGATCACCTCATAACTAAAGGCATAAAAGACAATAATTAAAATAGGGGCGATAATAAATAGTAGTAAGAACACTACATATGGAATGCAAAGATATTTTCTTTGCAATGTGAAAAAGCGTTTGGCTTTATTCGACTTCATAGTCCTTTAAATTACCTTTCAAGGTTAAGAGGATATTTTTGGCTTCCACTTTGATGGAGACTAAATCTCCTTCGTTCCAAGTATCGATTGTATCAACAATGAAATCTTCTTCTTCAGCAGTTCTAATCATGACAGCATAGTGATCACCTTTATAGATGGTGTCAACAACCACACCATTAGCGTTGCCGTTATCATAACCATCGATAATTTCGATATTGCTTAATCCGATTTCTGCGATGACATCTGCATCATCTAAATCGTATTTTTTGCCATCAGGACCAATCAAATATAGGTCTTCGTCAACATGGCTACCTTTGAGAAGTTGAGTAACATCAACATCAAATTTAGCGTCGGAAATAATAAGCTTATTATTTTTATCCAAATATGCTTCTGGATATAAGTTCTTAGTTAATTCCTTCTTCATGATTTGAATGTTTTCTGGTTCAACATCAAGATAAACAGTTGAATCTAATTCATAATCCTTAGTAGATTGAGCAATAACTTCACTCTTGCCTACCATAATGACATATTCATAGTGAATACCTTTGAAAATCTTATTAGTAATTTTTCCAGTAAGTCTTGAGGAGTCAACTTCACCTTTAATTTTGCTGATTTCCACATCTTCTGGTCTGACAACAACATCAACTTTTTCATTTAATGCAAAGTCATCAACACAATCGAAGATATGATTCAAGAATTTAACTTTTAATTTACCAACCATTGTCGCGTTATAAATGTTAGATTCACCAATGAAGTTAGCAACGTAAGCATTAACTGGTTCATTGTAGATATCAATTGGCGTTCCAACTTGTTGGATTTCACCACTCTTCATAACCACAATAGTATCTGACATAGTCAAGGCTTCTTCTTGATCGTGTGTAACATAGATAAATGTGATTCCTAATTTCTTGTGCATTTCTTTTAATTCTAGCTGCATCTCTTTTCTCATCTTTAAGTCAAGAGCGCCTAGAGGTTCATCAAGGAGAAGGATTTCTGGTTCGTTAACAATCGCTCTTGCTATAGCAACACGTTGTTGTTGACCACCAGATAAGGTAGAAATATCACGAGTTTCAAGGTCTTCTAAATCGATAACCTTTAATGCTCTCATGACTTTTTCATCAATCTCTTTTTTAGTGAAATGTCTGAACTTAGTTACTGTTTCACCCTTCTTATTAGTAACTTCGTAAGGAATCTTTTTGAGTTTTAGACCAAAAGCAACATTGTCATACACATTTAAATAAGGGAACAATGCATAACGTTGGAAGACTGTATTAATTGGTCTTTTGTGTGGAGGAATCTTAGTGATATCCTCACCATTTAATAAAATTTTGCCACTTGTAGGAGTTTCAAAACCCGCAATCATTCTTAATGTTGTTGTTTTTCCACATCCAGAAGGGCCAAGAAAGGTAACAAATTCACCTTTCGTGATGTCAAGGTTAAAATCATAGACGACAGTCGCATCATTAAATGACTTGTTTACACCTTGAAGTGAGATAATAACGTTTTCTTTTTCCATAACGTACCCCAGCCTTTCAAAAACAGTGAGAATATTTGTTCAATATTTCGCGAAAAATATATATTAAAAATTAGCAAAAAACAAACAAATTTTTTTCGCACAAATTTTTGAGGGGGTTTTTCGAGTAGATTTTTGAACTGTTTATTATTTATAATAAAAAATTTCGAAAAAAAATTTAAAATTTTTGCGTATTTTTTTGCGTATTTTTTGTGATATTTTTTGCAACAAAAAAACAGTTGAAATATACTATATGCAAATGATGAAAAAAACTAACACATTTATTTTCTCGATTTTAATGGCAGCTTCCACTATTTCTCTAGCAGCCTGCAAGCAAAATAGCACTGACTCAAAAGTGTTTTTAGATTATGGATATATTAGAGAAAATGCGATATCTAATATCACTGATTTAACGGAATTAACATATAGTAAGGTTAAAGCCAAAGTTGAGTCTAACGAATCATTTATGCTCGTCATTTATAATGCGACTTGTTCTTGCTGGGGCAAATTCCAACCTGTCATCACTAAATATATCAACGAAACAAATGCTAAAGTTGAATATATCGACGTTGATGAATTTTCAGGTGAAACAGAAACCTTTGGTTTATATCTTGAAAAGATCGCCATGCCTAGTGTTGCAGTTTTTAAAAGGGGCAAATTAGTGAAACAACCATATTACAAGGCTAATGATCCTGCAACTAGGATGTTTGAGAATTATGAAGCATTCAAACAGTGGTCTGATGAAAACATTGTATTACCAAAAGCATATTTCTTAGAAAAAAATGTTTTAGATTCATATATCAGTGAAAATAAAGAATTTAACTTATATATTTCTAAAGAATCATGTCCTGACTGCCAAAATATCAATTATAACGTCCTTTACGACAATAATGACGCGCACGAAACATATAAAAATAATTTATATATCTTTGATATAGAACCATATATGGTGGATATGGAAGTTTATAAGCAAATCAAAAAAGATTACGGCTTATCACCAGATAATAATCCAATTTTTGGATATGAATTATATGGCGGAGCAGTTCCAACCTTCCAACATCGTAAAGGAAGCGAAATCGCTGACATGATTACGGTTTTAAATGATATTCCTAACGCACTTAACAAAACTGTTTCTTCTTATTTCACTGAAGAAAGAGTTAATCATATGACATTTATCAAAAGTAGCGGAATAACCGCAGCTTTAGATGGAATGGAACTCAACGATGAACAACTTGAGAACTGGGGTTCTTATTCATCAGAGTTTTATAAAGAATATCACTACCCTATTACTAAATTATTCTTTGATTATTATCTAAATTAAGGTCTGATGACTTCATTATAGAAACCATCGATTCTTTTATCTAGTTCTCTACGGAGAGCTATTTTTTCTTCTAGAGGAATAAAGGCTGCTCTGATGGAGTTATCTAATAGGTGCTTAATCTCATATTTTTTGAATTTAAACACTTTAAATAAATGACGGTATTCTTTTAATACATCTGTATTGCTAACAGTCATATTATCAGAGTTAATAGTTACACATATTCCATATTTATCAAACTCACCTAGAGGCACATGTTCGTAATCTGGAAGTGATGTTGTTTGTAGGTTGCTTGTAGGACAGAATTCAAAAGCGATTTGTTTTTCAATAACTTTTTTAATGTTTTCCATAGTCAAATCTAGATGAACTCCATGTCCAATTCTTTGAGCGTGTAGTAAATCAATCACTCTAATCACTTCATCTGATCCACAAGCCTCTCCAGCGTGAATAGTAATATTAAGATTTCTTTTCTTTGCTTCATCAAATAAAGAAGCGTAATAATCTCCACTATGGAAAGCTTCTGGACCTGCTAAATCTACTGCAATTACCTTGGATTTGCGGTATTTTTCTGCTAATTCGATAGCAGGGAAGTTAGTTTCATAATCCGATTGACGCATGCAGCATAAGATGAGATTGGCGTCAAAATTAACTTTATCTTTTAACGCCATTCTAAGTCCTGCAACTGCTGCAATAACTGCGTCTTCTTGGCTCATGCCTTTACGGGTATGAAGCTGAGGGGCAAATCTAATTTCTGCGTATATATAACCTTTTTTATAAAGTCTATCCACTAAACTTTTAGTGGCATATGCAATAGAAAATTCGTCTTGCATCAATGATAAAGGTAGGTCAAATCTTTCTAAATATTCTTCCAGGCTTTTACAGTCGCTAGGAACATAAATATTGTTAGGAAAATTTTCTCCTAAATCTACTCCTTGTCTTTCTGCTAAAAATTTAAAATCTTCTATTGATAAAGAACCATCTAAATGCAAATGTAAATCAATCATTTTTTTCTCCTGAAAAAATTATACTCTACAAAAACAAGATTAATAAATATATAATTTATCTTAGAAAACGAAAGGACATAAAATATGTGCAAAAAGAAAGATCCAAATAAGAAAGGCTTCTTTGGCGAATTTAAAGATTTCATTACTCGTGGTAACGTTATCGATATGGCCGTTGGTGTCATTATTGGTGGTGCTTTCACCGCTATCGTTACAGCGTTAACTAGTGGCATCTTACAGCCAGTCATTAACTATATCATTTCTTTAATCGTTAAAGGTGATGGCTTAGAATCAGCAAGAACAATTTTAGGTCAAACTTATTATGTTGTTCCTGGCGATCCTGCAAGTGGTGTCGACTGGTCTGCAACCAACTACATTGACTGGGGTACATTTATCTCTGCAATTATCAACTTCTTATTAGTTGCTCTCATCCTCTTCTTAATCATCAAAGCTATCAATACTGTTCATAATGCAGGTGTTGAAGCAAAGAAAAAATTAGAAGAAGCTGCTAAAAAAGATGCAGAAAAAGAAGAAAAGAAAGAAGAATAATCAATCTGTTTCTTCACAGAAGAAAGGTCCACTACTGTGGATCTTTTTTTGTTAATTCTTTAATGATGGATATGACCGCTTTTTTTATTTGAGAATAGACATATTCGAATCTATCCGTATACCATGGATCTTCGATATCTTTATTATCAAGATATTTTCTTATCAATACAAATTTATGAGAAGAACCGAATAAACGATTGAGATGATAGAGATTGTTGTGATCCATATAGAAAATGTAATCAGCGTTATCAAATTCTTCTTTTGTAATCTGAGTGGCGTAATGTCTATCGAAAGCAATATGATGATAGTAGAGCACTCTTTTCATTGGAGGATAGATATCATTGCCTATTTCTTCTCTTGAGGTCGCTCTAGAACAAGATTCGAATACATCTTCTAATTCTAGTTTCTTTATCTCTTCTTTAAATAAGATGTCAGCAACAGGAGAGCGGCAGATGTTTCCATGACATACAAAGATAATCTTTTTCATGAAATTAGTATAACAAAAGAGACCACGAAGGTCTCTTGTTAATTTAAATTATTAAATTAGATTTTATCATTAGAGCCTAAGACTTCAGTAATCTTATGTTTGACTAATTGTTTGACATAAGCTCTTCCATCTCCAACATATTGACGTGGGTCAAAGTGTTCTGGATGTGCTTCAAAGTGTTCTCTAATTCCAGCGGTCATAGCTAAACGTAAGTCACTATCAATATTGATCTTGCAAACAGCCATGCCTGCCGCTTTTCTTAATTGTTCTTCTGGGACACCAACAGCATCTTTAAGTGCACCACCATGAGCGTTGATGATATCAACATATTCTTGGTTGACACTAGAAGAACCATGGAGAACGATTGGGAATCCTGGGAGTCTTCTACTGACTTCTTCTAAGATATCAAATCTTAGAGGAGGAGGTAATAACTTACCAGTTTTTGGATCTCTTGTACATTGTTCTGGTTTGAATTTATAAGCACCGTGGCTTGTTCCGATAGCGATTGCTAAGCTATCACAGCCAGTTCTACGAACGAATTCTTCGACATCTTCTGGCCTTGTGTAAGATTCTGCACCATGTTCAACTTTAACTTCGTCTTCGATACCTGCTAATGTACCAAGTTCTGCTTCAACAGTAACATATGGGACATGTGCATGAGCGTATTCGACAACCTTACGTGTGATTTCGATATTTTCTTCAAATGGTTTGCTTGAGCAGTCAATCATGACTGATGTGAAACCACTATCGATACAATCTTTACAAATTTCAAAATCTGCACCGTGGTCTAAGTGAAGAACGATTGGTAAACCTGTGTCTTCAACAGCTGCTTCAACCATTTTCTTTAAGTAGATAGGTTTTGCATATTTTCTAGCACCTGCAGAAACTTGAAGAATAACTGGAGAATTGCATTCTTTTGCAGCTTCAGTGATAGCTTGAACGATTTCCATATTGTTGCAGTTAAATGCACCAATAGCGTAACCGCCTTCGTAAGCTTTTTTAAACATTTCAATTGTGTTAACTAATGGCATAATTTTGCTCCTTTATAACTTAGTTATTATAATTGTTTTTTTATATCTTTTGTATAAAAATATAAAATTATTTCTTTGTTCCGATAATCGCAATTGCGCCTGCAGAGTCTAATTCATTATCAAAAAAGCCAAATGAGATATCGTAATATTCTTTAAAAACACCATCGTCATTCATAATTCCAGAAACATTCATGTAAATAACCGAATCACTAATGGTGAACAAACCAGTATCAAAAGAATCAGTAATTGTATCCACGAATGCCGCTTGTGTTTCTGCACTAACTTGGATGTCTCCAAGATACATACAATCGATTTGTAGTTTTAATTGGCCAAACGGATCTTCTGGAGTCTCTGCTAATGGGGTGAGCTGTAGAGTCATATGTCCAGGATAGCCGTTAAAATCAATAGATAAAACAATGAAGATACTATTGTCCTTAATGATGGATGTTAAATTATCCAAACAGATGTAGTTTACTTTGTAATTCTTCCTACTAAGGTCGCCTTCATTAGAAGTAAAGAAAGTAATTGCCCCCATAGTTTTAGAGTGGGTAAGCATATTATTGATATCGTCAGTGGTAACCGTTGAAACAAAATCTTCTCCTGGATTATAGGCAACCTGATATTCGGTTTGCTCATCGATGATGTATTTAAGAGATTGCTCTTCTGGCAAATTATAATCATAGAATCCGTCATCACTTGGATAGGCAGAGCCAAATAGAGAATAGCCATATTGGTTCATCTTTTCTTTATCGCTAGAATTGAGGCTTGAATATCCACCTATCATATAAGCAGCAACTAATGATAAATCATCCTGATCACTTAATTTGCCTTCATCTAAGAAACTCTTGATGAGCAAAGTAACATCTCTATTGATGTAGTTTGTAACAAAAGGACCCACAGGAATAAAGTAATCATGGATATGGTGTGTGGTCTCAGTAATTTGAAGTTTATCAATTGGAACCTTCACCCCAAACACTGTGCTATTTTCAGTGTAAAAAGTTCTTAGTTCATGTTTATTCATGAGTTCGGAGAATATTTGGATATAATTCTCTAGATCTCCTCCCTCTCCGCCAATCTTAACTACAATATCATTGTAGAAATCAGTAGATGTATATGTAAAAGCTAAATTAGCAACATCGAGTTCAAGATGTAATCCAGCCTCGATTAGCATCTGATTAAGCGCATCGACTGGCACATATTTTAGCAGCATATCTTTTAGCGCTAAGAATCCGCGAATACGTCCGACTTGAAGATCGATAATGGAGAATTTTAAAGTGTCGTATTCTTCGCCAGTAATAATATCTAATCTTGTTTTCAAAGTGATGTGTGTTTGCAAGAATTTCCAACCTAATTCAAGTTGGAAATCTAAAACCCCATTCATTGCATCTACGTAGAAGTTTCTAATCGGCTTGTCTGGTCCCATTTTTCCTTCAAGAGAGACTTGAAGAAGTTGGTTCATATGATCTCCTAATAACGCTAAATCGATATGATATTCAGAAGTTGTATGATCAAGCGAACTAGTCATTACATCGTTAATAATTGTTTTGGTAGTTGTGCCTTCTTTAACTTTAATTTCTCTATGAGAATTATCATAAAAACATGCGAATGCAGTGCCAACAATTAATCCAGGAACCAAGACAAAAATAACTAGGAATGAGATAAGGAATTTCATTCCACCGCTCAAACCTTTTTTCTTCTTTTTCTCTACAATTTCTTGGTTATCTTTAAATGTATATTCGCCCATTTGCCTATGTTTATATTAATTTATTTTTTGATGAATATCAAATTTACTACCTAATATCTCCTATCTTGCTAAGCTTGGTAATAGACACATTTTGATGATGCACTTCATAGACATCAGTTCCTTTTTCTTCGCATTTATGGTCATTGATATCTCTAGTAGCGAAGTATTTATTATTTCCTTCCTTGACATAGTAAGTTACTTCAGGACGATAAAAAACCTTTGTCCACACGATATCTTTGACAACCTCTCCATATGGGAAATTAACATTTAACATATACTCTGTAGATAGTATTTTACTATCTAAGATATGTTGAAATACCTTATCAAAATATTTATCAACAATCTCAAAATTGCTTGGGCAAGAAATAGCGATTGCAGGTAAACGATATGTTAATGCTTGTAGACACGCTCCAACGGTACCGCTATAAATGATGTCATAAGAAACATTAAAGCCATCATTACAGCCAGATACCACTAAATCGAATTTTATGTCTAATGAAGACAAACCAAAAGCAACACAATCAGCAGGAGTACCATCAAAAGCAAAAACATCTGGTTCCACTTGAATCACTTCATTAGCGACTCCTAGAGTAATAGAAGTGCTCTTCGCACTCATCACATTTTTAGGCGCCACAACCACTACTTTGCCGTATTTAGATAACTTATTTTTAAGCAATCTAATACCAGTAGAGAGATATCCATCGTCGTTAGTCAGCAAAATATTCATATCAATAAAATAATATAATTTTATTTTTATTGCACGTCAAATTAGATGGCAAAATAAAAAACCATGTTGGATTTTTAATATATTCTATTAAAATATATGAGCAGGTAAAAATATGTATAAAGAGAAAATGCAAATTACTTCTATAGATGTAGATGAAAATCTAGAGCTTAGACTTTCTAGCTTATTTAAGTTCTTGCAGGTCGCAGCTTCTAACCACGCTGAAAAGATTAATGTTGGTCATCTTGAATTACTCAAACACAACATGCTTTGGGTGGTTATCAGAATGGAAGTTAAGATATATAGAACTCCGAAATTAGATGATGTTATTTTAGTCACCACTCATCCTGGAGAAACTAGATCGTTTATCTATCCAAGATATTTTGAAGTTTACGATTCTAAAGGAAGCCTCATCATTGCCGCTTCTTCTTTATGGGCAATTATCGATAAATCCACCAGGAGAGTGGTTATGAAACCTAAAGGTTTAGCTCCTATTAAACCTGAGACAAATAAAGATGATTTATCACTTCCAGAAAAAGTGATTGATGACGCTCAAGAATTAGTGGATGTCAGAAAAGTTAGATATACAGAAATTGACCTCAATGGTCATCTTAATAACACTCAATATATTGAATATATTTTAGATACTCATGAACCAGTGTTTTATAAAGATCATCGCATCTCTGCGATTAACATCACATATGAAAAAGAAATCAAAAGCGGTCATGAAGTGAAACTATATTCTGATAAAGGCAATCCTGAAACTGTTAGAGGAAATGTTGAGGGGGCTCCTCACTTTATCGCTAAACTAACTTACGAACATAGATAAAAATGGTTAATGAACTCTTATGTCCCGCTGGAAGTTTAGAAGCGGTAAAAGTTGCAATTGATAATGGAGCAGATGCTGTTTATTGTGCTGGTTTAAAATTTGGAGCCAGATCTTTTATTGCTAACCTTAGTGATGACGATATTATTGAAGCAAGTCACTACGCTCATTTATATGGTAGAAAAATCTATATCACATTAAATACTTTAATATTTGAAAGCGAAATCGAAGAAGTTAAGAGCTATATCGATTTCTTATATCAATATGTTGATGCGATAATCGTTCAAGATTATGGAGTAGTTCATTATATTAGGAGCCACTATCCAGATTTCCCTGTCCATCTATCAACTCAAACAAGCATTCATAATATAGAAGATGTTCTATTTCTTAAAAAGTTAGGTATTTCTCGCGTTGTTTTAGCAAGAGAAGTATCTCTAAAAGAGATAAAACTTATTCAACAAGCAGGAATAGAATTAGAAGTATTCATCCATGGAGCGCTTTGTTTTTCTTATTCGGGAATGTGCTATCTCTCCTACTATAAAGGCGGTAGAAGCGGTAATAGAGGAAGTTGCGCTCAACCATGTAGACAAAATTATGAATTATTAGAAGATGGTAATCTCATTAAAAGTGGCCCACTACTTTCAATGAAAGATTTAAATACAATTAGAAATATAGAACCTTTGCTATCTGCTGGTATCACATCATTAAAAATTGAAGGGCGCGCTAAGTCATTAGAATACGTTACTTCTGTCACTAGAGTGTACCGCAAATTAATCGATGATTTTAACGCTGGTAAAAAGCCTGTTGTCTCTAGTGAATTATTAGATGATTTATATACTTCATTTTCTAGAGAAACTACTGTCGGATATTTATTTGAAGATAGTAATAAAAACGTCACTACTGACTATTCGGTTAAACATAAAGGAATTCATATTGGCAAAGTTCTCTCATATAAAAATAACCAAGTCAAAATCAAACTTAGTAAGCCACTAGAAATATTAGACGGTATTCGTATTGTCGATGGCGATAAAGAAGTTGGCACCACTGTCACTAGAATTATCGAAAACGGCCAACTTGTAAAGTCGTCTCGTGGGGTGGTTATTGTTGATATTAAGGGCTATGTTAAAGAAGGCTCTGATGTATATAAGACACAATCTGGCAAGCTTGTGAAAGAAGTGAAAAACCATAAAAATGCCTGCAAAACCCCTGCAAAACTCAATATTTTAATTAAACAAGGCTATCAAAAGTTAACTGTAGAAATTGATGATATTGTTGTCAGTAAATCGTTTAACAAATCATTAGAAAAAGCAAAAACCATTAATGAAGAAAATGTTGTTAGTCAGTTTAAAAAGACTAATAATTTGCCAATCTCTTATGATGATGTTTCTTATATTAATCGAGATAATTTGTTTATCCCAATTCCTGTAATAAATGAGATGAGAAGAGAACTTCTTAATGAGCTTCAAGAAACATTAGAAAATAGAAAAATGAGAGATTATCATGAATACCCATTCAAAGATGGGCTATTTGTGAATCAAAAATCTCTGGATGATTTAGAACTATCTTATTATCAAAACCATTTGATTAACAATGGAAAATTATCTATATCACCACTAGCGTTCCACCTTTCTGAAGTCGGGCCTCACAGTCATATATCTCCTTACTTTGGAGTTGCTAATTCTCTAGCGGTTTCTTTCTTCAGAAATCTAACTGACGGGGTGATTATCTTATCTTATGAATCAACACTAGCTAACTCATTAGAATTATCTAGAAATGATAAAAACCTTGGTTACTTAGTAGATTACAAAGAACCTCTCATGGTGGCGAAACACTGTGTAGTTGCAAAAGCCTATGGGTATGAAGAAAAAGGCTGTGGAATGTGTAATAAACACCACTATCAATTAAGAGATAATGATCGCATTTATGATTTATCATTCCATAACTGCATTATGAGAATTGAAGGCAAAAACATCAAAAGGCCATCAATTCCTGAATTAGTTAACGTAACATTAAAATAAAAACACGCATTTCGACAATGCGTGATTTTTTTAAGTCCTGAAAGGTTTACCTTATTTAATACAATTGCCTCATAATTGACAACTTGTCCCTTCAACTATCTTGTTCCAGTTTTTATGAAGTTTATGAGCTTTTCTACATCATCAAAGTCGTCATAATCACCAACAATTCCTTCACGATGGTAAATGACACCATTTTGTTCGTTTCTTTCTAAACAATCTAATAATTCTCCAAGCCCATATCTTTTGATGAAAAGTGTAAATCCATAAGGCTTGATCTTTGATAATAATCCTTTTCTACATTTTTTATTACATTCAAAACAATGTGAAAATCTATTTTCAATAGAACATTTTCTATTTTCACACCACTCTTTATCCGGACAATCATCTGAATTGCAACCACTGCAATGGTCGTTTTCACTGCATAAGCAGCATGCTAATCCACATCTAGCTATTCCAAGTTCTCTTTTCATTGCTACTATCCTTTAATTTAGTTAGTATCTCTCTTTTTCTGATATTGGGTAAAAATACATTGCTTTATCGTTTAATTCTTCAATATCAACTGGATCATCAAACTCTGAATATTTTTTAATATTAAAATTCCAAGGTTTATATACTCCTTTTTCTTCATCTTCTCCATCGAAGTCTTTATCTATCTCACCTTCTAAATAAGCATATAAGGATCTTATATTATCTTCCCAAATGCCCA
>CADCPC010000033.1 GCA_902803285.1 uncultured Erysipelotrichaceae bacterium
CATTAAGGAAAGCAAAACTCCTGAAGACGCAACTGTTTCCTTGATGGAAAAATATGGCTTCACAGAAGCACAAGTTCAAGCTATTTTAGCAATGACGTTAAGAAGATTAACCGGTATCGAAACAGATAAACTTGAAGCTGAAAAATCTCAACTTGAAGCAAATATCAAAGAATACAACAGAATCTTATCTTCCAGAGAAAATGAAGTTGAAGTTGTTATCAAGGAATTATTAGAAATTAAAGAGAAATACGCAGACGAGCGTAGAACAGTTATCACTAACGACGCCGCTAGTATCGATGACGAAGATCTTATTCCTCAAGAAAACATTGTTGTCGCTATCACTAGAGGTGGTTATGTTAAGAGATTAACTTCTGATTCCTTCAAAGCACAACATAGAGGCGGTAGAGGAGTTAGAGGCATGTCCACCAACGAAAACGATATCGTTGAAAATATGGTCTACACTAAGACACATACTGACTTATTATTCTTTACCGATTTCGGTAAAGTATATAGAATTCGTGGTTATATGATCCCAGAATTCTCTAAAGCTAGTAAAGGTGTCCCAATTATTAACTTAATCAACATCGAAAAAGGTGAAAATGTTAAGAGCATTATCGCTTGTGATGAATATAAAGAAGGCAGATTCTTAATGTTCTTCACAAAAGAAGGCATTGTTAAGAAAACTCCTATTAGTGAATATGAATCCATTCGTCAAAACGGTAAGATCGCTATCTCTTTAAGAGAAGGTGATACATTGTTTGCGGTTAAAGAAATTGATGATGATGCTATTATCGGTGTTGCCGCTAATAACTCTAAGATGGTCAATTTCAAAGCTACAGAAGTTAGACCAATGGGTAGAACTGCTAGTGGTGTTAAAGGCATGGATCTTGTCGAAGGCGAACATGTCGTTGGCGTTACAACTTCAGAAGAAGGGCAACATATTTTAGCAATTACAAGTAGGGGATTTGGTAAATTAACTCCTGTCTTTGATGAAGATGGTGACTTAACTTATAGAATTACTAAACGTGGTGCTAAAGGTGTTACAACCTTAAAAGCCACAGAAAAAGTCGGTGAACTCATCGCTGTTAGAGCAGTTGATATTGAAGATGACTTAATGTGCATCACTAACGCTGGTATCGTTATCAGAACTCCTTTGAACCAAGTTAGAATTTGTGGCAGAAACACTTC
This sequence comes from uncultured Erysipelotrichaceae bacterium, assembly GCA_902803285.1. Lineage (GTDB taxonomy): Bacteria > Bacillota_I > Bacilli_A > RFN20 > CAG-826 > UBA2450. Next base: position 1,189 of record CADCPC010000033.1, read on the forward strand.
TGGTGTTAAAGTCATGAATCTTGAAGGCAGACAAAGAATTGTTAGTATCGCAGTTGTCCCTCATGAAGATGTGGTTGATGACGAAGCAGAAGAAGTCAATGAAGAAGTCGAGGCTAGTGGAAGCGCTGAAGTTGATACTTCCTTACCACATAACGACGAAGAATAATTAACCTATTAATATTTGTAAATTAATAATAGATTGGAAAACTGATTATGATTGATATTAATTTAATTAGAGAAAAACCAGAATATGTAAAAGAAGCACTTAAGAAAAAGCTTTGGGATGCTGATTTTACCGAACTACTTTCTTGGGACAAAGAGAAGAGAGAACTCATTCAAATCGTTGAAGCTAACAAAGCTGAAATGAACAAACTTTCTGCTAGCGTTCCAGCTGCTAAAAAAGCCGGCGAAGACGTCACTCTTATTTTCAAGAAAGTTAAAGAAATTGCAGCAAAAAATGCTGAATTTGATGAAAAATTAAAGGAATTAGACAGTAAAATTCATGACTTCATTGCTTGCCTACCAAACATCCCTGATGATGATCTTGTCGGTGGTGGAAAAGAGAACAATAAAGTTATTGAAGTACACGGCAAAAAACCTGAATTTTCATTCAAGATTAAGGACCATGTTGAACTCGCTGAATCCCTTGGTTTAGTCGATTATCAAAGAGGCGCAAAAATCGCTGGTCGTGGTGCTTGGATCTATACAAATTTAGGTGCTAGACTCGAATGGGCAATTCTCAACTTCTTTATTTCTGAACACTTAAAGGACGGATATGAGTTTATCCTACCACCTCATTTACTAAATGAAGAAAGTGGATTTGTTGCAGGACAATTCCCTAAATTTAGAGAAGATGTTTTCTGGCTTAGCGGTCTTGAACCTCAAAGATTCTTATTACCAACCGCTGAAACAGCCTTGGTTAATCTTCATAGAAACGAAATTCTCTCTGAAGAAGAACTTCCAAAGAAGTATTTCGCTTATACTCCTTGCTACCGTAGAGAAGCTGGTAGCTATCGTACTGAAGAAAGAGGTATGATTCGTGGTTATCAATTCAACAAAGTTGAAATGGTCCAATACACAATGCCTGAAGATAGTGATAAAGCTTTTGAAGAATTAGTCTTCAAAGCTGCTAACCTTGTTGAAAAACTCGGTCTCCACTTCCAAATTTCTAAACTTGCTGCTGGAGATATCTCTCACTCAATGGCAAGAACTTACGACATTGAAGTCTATATCCCTTCAATTGGAATCTATAAGGAAGTTTCCAGCGCTAGTAACGCTAGAGATTACCAAGCAAGAAGAGGCATGGTGAGATTTAAGAGCAAAGATGGAAGAAAAGGTTATGTTCATACACTTAATGCTTCTGGCTTAGCTACTTCCCGTATCTTCCCTGCAATTCTTGAACAATATCAACAAGAAGATGGCAGCGTTCTAGTTCCTGAAGTTCTCCAACCATTCATGGGTGGTATCAAGGTTTTAAAACCTGTTAAATAAAGCAAAATAAAAATAAGTGCCTCCGGGCACTTTTTTGTTACGGTTAATATTTTATATTATTTTTTGAATTTCCTTACTAATAAGGCGATTAAAATGCCTAGTAAGGATGACGCTAGGGAGATAACCACTGTTAATATGTATATTAATGTTGTGTTATTTAGTGATTCTGGGATTTGCTTTTGCAAGGAATAGAAAAGCAGGAATGTCAAAGCGCTTAACCCCGCTCCGAGAACGGAGAAAAACAAAGCAAAATAGAATGAGCGATCTTTTAGAGTGACTTTTTTGAATAAATCGGAATAAACAAAGTAATTTAAAACCGCCCCTACTAGTGAACACACAAAGAAGAAAATGCAGATAAGCTTACCATCATAGCAGTTGAAAATACCGATTGAAGAAGTGAAGCCAATCAACAAAGTTGCAATAAAGGCAAATAGATAATAAAAACCATCTTTTTTAAATGGAGCAAAAAACCATTTAACTTGTGAAAAGAAGTTTTTGGCTTTTTCTTTGAAAGAAACTTTCTCACTATTATCTTTAACTTTCTCTTTTTTAATTGGGAGAGGCTTTTCTTCGGTAAATTCTTCTTTTTGTTCCTGATAATAAGCAGGAAAATTCCAACTAAAGTTAGCAAACTTATCTAAAGATAATAAGAATTTTCCATTAGGAATATAGAACACTAATAAAGGCTTGAATTCATTGACGGTTTCTATAAGCTTTTCAACCTTTGCTTTAGCGGTCTCTTCATCAAAAATCTTGATGCCTTTTAAAGGAGATATCTTGTTAACTGCAGTTTCTCTATCAAAAGATTCTAGTGGTAATAGAAAATATAATTCACCAACGCTTTTAACGTTAACTTTTAATCTAAAAACATCGTTCAAAATGATTTTGTTTTCTTCGCTTAAAATCAAAGAATAGTTATTAACATCTGATCCATCTAATATTTCTTTAAACGGAGCAACATGTTTATCAAACGTATTACCTTCTAAAATAAATTCTTTAATATTTTCCATGCCGATATTTTATCACTTACTGTAGAAAATAATTAAACATTTTCTAAACCCTAAATTATTGCTAATATTATTTTGTAGAGATACAAATAGGAGGAAGGCCCAATGAAATTTTATAAATGCCCTATTTGCGGTAAGATTATCGCAATGGTCAACGAGAGACCTGTCCCAACAATCTGTTGCGGAAGACCAATGGAAGAAATTATTCCTAACACAAGTGATGGTGCTCATGAAAAACATTTACCAGTTTACGCAGTAAAAGATGGAATTTGTCATGTTGAAATTAGTAGTGTTGAACACCCAATGCTTGAAGCGCATTACATTGAATGGATTGCTATTCAAACTAATTTAGGTAATCAAAGAAAAGTCCTAAAGCCAGGAGAAAAACCAGTTGCAGATTTTGCTTTATTGCCTGGTGAAAACGTGGTTGCAGTTTATGAATATTGCAATCTACATGGACTATTTAAAGCATAAAACTAACTTAATAATTGATTAATGCAATTATTTTAAGTAAGATATATCACGTTAACACAAAAAAGGAGGAACAAAAGATGCTTGCATGGTATGACTGGGTTTTATTAGCAACTAGCGTTATTATCATCGTTCTTTGCTTACTCCAAGGCGGTAAATCAGAAGGTGCTTCTGGCGCTATTACTGGTGGTGGGCTTAACGTTTTCGTTAAGACAAAAGAAAGAGGAGCTGAAAAAGTTATCTCAATCCTCACATTAGTAGTCGCAATTATCTTCTTCTTAATCGCTGTGTTAATCAAAATCTTAGTTAAAGCATAATTTGATTTATAAGAAAAAAAGCAACCTTTCAACGGGTTGCTTTTTCTTTGTTTTGTTATTCCTTTTTCTTTGCGGATTTTATAGAAAGGATTAATCCTAATATACCAATAACCGCAACAGCCGCTCCAACGATACAGTAGATAACTACCTTTGCTTCTCCTGTGAAACAGAAGACCAACACGCCACCTGCAATGCAAACAAGAGCAGCAACGATATAAAGAATAATCCAACTGACTTTCTGCCTATAAACAATAAATAAAACCGCTTTAATTATAGCGAATAAGCCCAAGCTTAATAATAATGCGCCTGCGAAATAAGTTAATATCGCACCCATGATATTAGGAACGATGCATAAAACAATACCTAGCGCGATTGATAGACATCCTAATATTAATGAGCCAGAAAAGAATTCAACTGTTTGTCCGATTAAAGATACAAGGATATAAACTAAACCAATTATAAATAATGCTGCAGCAAGAGAATAGCTAATAACTTGATCAACAATTCCGATATTTACTAATGTAAAAACAAAAGTTAGAACACCTATTACTGTGATCAATGCAGAACTTACGATTGGCATCCATTTGTTTTCGGCTAATTTTTTCATATTTTGTTCCTCCAACAATATATTTTTTTCTTTTTAGAAAAGAATTACAATAAAAAAGATTTATAGGAGAGTAGTTATGGAACAATCAAGATTAAAAGAATACGCAAGTTTATTAGCCGCTAAAGGAGTTGCGGTAGAAAAAGGCGAAGAAGTTTGGATTAATGCTGCAGCAGAGCAATACGAATTCGTGCGCTTAGTCACCGAAGAATGTTATAAATTAGGCGCTAAAAAGGTCAGAGTTAAATTCCATGACGACCCAGTTAGCAAATTATCTTATCAATATATGAGTTTAAGAGAATTAAGCAAAGTTCCAGAATTTACAATTTCGGAATATCGTTATATGAAGAAACATATGCCTAGCGTTTTGCACATCATTAGTGATGATCCAGACGCATTTAAGGGCATTAATCAAAACAAACTCATTAAATCAAGCATGAACCTCAGGAAAAAGGTAAAACCTTTTAGAGATGCGATTGACGGACGTTATAAGTGGTGTATTGCTGCTGTTCCTTCTAAAGAATGGGCTAAGAAAGTATTTCCTGGCTTAGAAGAAAAAGATGCTGTAGAAGCATTATGGCAAGCAATCCTCTCTACGAGTAGAGTAGATGGTGACGCAATAGGCAATTGGGATAAACACAACAAGAGCATTATTGAATATAGAAATAAGCTAGATTCATTAGACTTACAGTATTTAGAATATAAAGCCTCTAATGGAACAGACCTTAAAATAGAACTTATTAAAGGTATTCACTGGGGCGGAGGAGTAGAATTAACAGATTTAAAGAAACCTTTTAATCCAAATATCCCTAGCGAGGAAGTTTTTACTTCTCCAAGAGCAGGTAGGGTAGAAGGAATTGTATATTCTAGCAAACCTTTGAGCTATAACGGACAACTTATTGATGAATTTTCGGTGAAATTTAAAGATGGAAAAGTTGTTGAAGTTAAAGCAAAGAAAAATCAAAAGCTTTTAGAAGAAATGGTAAAGATCGATGAAGGAGCCTCAATGTTAGGAGAAGTCGCTCTTGTCCCATATGATTCCCCAATTAGAAATAGTGGAATTCTATTCTATGAAACATTATTTGACGAAAATGCAGCCTGCCACTTAGCACTAGGCGCTGGATTTAAAGAACTATTGGATAATGGCGCATCTATGTCTACAGAAGAAGCTCATAAAAAAGGAATTAACGATTCGATGATTCATGTCGACTTTATGATTGGCACAAAAGATTTGGAAATTGTCGGTACTTCTTTTGATGGTAAAAGGACCGTCATCTTTAAAAACGGAAACTGGGCAATTTAATGGCAAAACGCCAATATTTTAAGAAAAAACGCGAGGATTTCGCGTTTTTTTAAACTCTTTTGATTCTAACTAAATCTTTGAATGATATAGTTTTTCTACTTGGTAAAATTAACTTATGTTCGATTGGATCAATTTTCTTTAAAGCGGATTCAAATGTCACTAATTCTCCGCTTTTATAAACTGTGATTAGTAATGTTTCTCCACCATAAGATTGCAGGATTTCATTTATCTCTTCTGCCTCTTCATTAGATATTCTTGGTTTTTCAATTTTTTCCTTATCTTTCTTTAATTTATTAATAGCAGGATCATGTTCTACTAATGATTTATATGGTGCCCATTTTTTCATGCCTCGATCGCTCATTTTCTATGCCCTCCTATCATATTATGCCTATCTTTTATGGTGCTTTCACTAGTTAATGCGCTAGCTTTAAGCACCACGTCTTTGCCATATCTATTATGAATTGCATCTATCATCAATTGTAGGTTTTTTCTATCGTCAATTTCTTTAGGGTCGGTGAATAAATCTAGCTGTTGATAGTCCCTTGCAGGAGATAATTTGCCATAACTTACATATAATCTCCTTATCGGTAAATCCTCAATGTTCTGTTTATAAATGTCGAATATTGCGGATTTGATTATTTCGGTGTCATCAGTAGGGTTTAGTAATGACATTTGTCTACTAAATCCACCTAGATTATTTGAATATCCAACCGCCAAAGAAACGACAGAAGTGACGTGTTTTTCGTTTCTGAGCCTCAAACACAAGTCATCAACCAACTCGCTAATAACGGTTTTTGCCTCAACCATAGAATAATTTTTTGGCAGTGTTTGGCCTATCGAAAACGAGTTTTCTTTTGCGACGTATACTTCTCTAATATCGCTCTCATCTATTCCGTTAGCGCAGTCTACTAACTGATCTCCCATTATGCCAAACTTTTTATTGATGAATTCACGGTTACTTTTTGCTAAATCACCAACTGTGAAAATACCGAGTTTATTTAATCTAGCTTCCATTCTATGACCAATGCCCCACATTTTTGATAATGGAGTGATAGGCCATAACTTTTCTTCAACATCTTCTTTGTGCATGATGGCAATGCCATCTTTGCTTTTCTTTGCGTATATATCTAATGCTACTTTCGCTAAGAAGAAGTTATCCCCAATTCCAGCAGTAGCCTGTAAACCCAAATCACTTTTAATTTTATCAATAATTGTTTTAACAATTTGCTTAGGGGTTTTCTTATAGAAAGATAAATATGTGGTTAAATCTAAAAATGCTTCGTCTATGGAATAAACATGTAAATCTTCTTCAGAAACAAATTCTAAAAGAATGCCAACCACTTTAGTGGACATTTCAATATACCTTTCCATTCTTGGAGTAGCATATATATAGTCATATTCCTTTGGTAGTTCCTTAACTCTACATCTTGATGGAACACCCTTAGATTTTAAAAATGGAGTAACAGATAAAACAATTGTGTTCACGCTTCTAGATTTGTCAGCGACCACCAAAGGAGTGGTCCAAGGATCTAGACCTCTATCAACGCATTCTACATAGGAATAAAATGCTTTCAAATCGATAACTGCAATGCTTCTATTTCTCTTATCCATGGGAGAACATTATAACGGAGAAAAATAATTATTTTTAGAGGCAATTTTTGTGTATGTTAAACCCCAATATATAGACCTTGAAAATAGGTTATTGGAATTTTTTGCCAAAAATAACGCATATTTATTATCTTATGTAAATTAAAGTGCCATTTATCATTTTCGATGATAAAATATAGACATAATTTCAAGGAGATTCCTAATATGTATAAACCAAAAATGGAATTGACTTTAGAGCAGAAAGAAATTTTAGAAGGCAAACAAGGACCAACCATGGCTAAAATCATGGAAACAGTCGTTATGTTTGGCGATATTTTTGATGCTCCAAGGTTAGTCAAAGTCACTCATGATGATGGACATTTAGTAACTAGCTTCGGTATTAAGCTACTTAAACCATTATTCTCAACAATGGAACAAATCAATGACGCTGGCATTAAAACCAAAGGCAACTTCACAGTGGACCCTCGTCCTATTGATTACAAAAACGTGAAATGTAATTTGTTAGAAAAACTAGTTTTTTCTAAGATTATGTACGCTAAGCAAGAAATGTATGAAGAGCAATTAGCTAAAGCAGGGTTAAAAGATAAGAATGCTTTTACTTGTGCTGCATACTTACCTGAAATTGGCAATACCCCTAAAGAAGGAGATATTCTTTCTTGGGCTGAATCTTCTGCTGTTGTATTTGCTAACTCTGTTTTAGGAGCTAGATGTAATCGTAATAGTGGAATGCTTGATCTATTTGGCTCAATCATTGGCTATGTCCCTGAGTTTGGATTATTAACAGATGAAGGCAGAAAAGCAAAATGGAAAGTAATCGTCAAATGTAGCAAGCTACCAGAAGCACAGATTCTTGGTTCTGCTATCGGTATGAAAGTCATGGAAGACGTTCCTTATGTTATCGGTCTTGATAAATGGCTAGGCAATGAAATTAATGACGAAAATACTGGATACTTAAAAGATTTTGGTGCAGCAACTGCCTCTAATGGTGCGGTTGGACTATATCATATTGATGGTTTAACCCCAGAAGCAAAGAAATTAGGACAATCTCTTATTAGAGATGACGCTAAAGAATATATTATCGATGATGCAGAAATCGAAAGAGTGTATAAGTCCTATCCAATCATGTGGAAGAAACCTGATAAGAAAGGAAACCTTGTATTTATTGGATGTCCACACTTAACATTCACCCAATTAAATAATTGGACAGATAAAATTATCGCGGGATTAAAAGAAACAGGACATAAGAAAGTGGTGGTTAGAACTATTATGACTACCGCCCCAGATATCTTGGATAAATTTAAAAAGACTCCAAAATATGAAAAACTTCTTAAGACAGGAGTTAAAGTCACTTCAATTTGTCCTTTAATGTACACTAATAACCCATTAACCAAATCTAGAAGAATCTATACTAGCTCTAATAAGCTAAGAACTTATAGCACTGCTAGATATGCTAAAGATCAAGAGATTTTAGATTTCGTGATTGGAAAGGAGAACAAATAATATGAAAGAGTTTAAAGGTAGAGTTATTGCTGGTGGCAACTGGAAAGGTGAAGCCGCAGTTAGTCATCAAGGTTTTAATAGCCTTGCTTCTTTCCAAAAAAGTGCATTGAAGAATGCAAAACAAGTTATTGTCTCTGATCAAAACAATAAAGATTTATTTGGCAAAAACATTACTGATAAAGCACTATGCTTACCAATTACTATTGGTAGTACAACTGGTGGATTAGTTATCCAAACTACTTGTCAAATGGGTATTTCTCCAGCATGTTATTTGTTCTCTGAATCTATCGATTCATTAGCAGCGTCAGGTATTGTTTTAGCTAAAATATGGGAAAATTCACCTGTTATCGCTATCGATAGATTAGGCGAAGAATTCTTAAATACAGTTAAAACTGGTGACCAACTTGAAGTTAGAGAAGATGGCACAGTCATCATATTAGATTAAGGAGATATTTATGAGAAAAGATATTGAACCATTATTGACCCCTTGGAAAATTGGTAATTGTGAGATTAAAAATAGAATTGTACTAACTTCTATGGGTGGAACCGACCTATTTGGTTGGATGGAGATTAACCATTTTGATAAGGATGGCGCTCGTTTCATTATGGAAGTTGCTAAAAACAACTGCGGTTTGTTATTACCTGGTTGCCAGCCTGTATATAACCCAATGTTTGGACAGTGGTTATATAAAAACAAAAAGATGTTTAAAGACCTCAAAAAATGGATGCCAGAATTCCATAAAACAGGAGCTAAATTATTCATCCAATTAACAGCGGGTTTTGGCAGAAGTTTCACTATTAGTGAAATGATGGAAAAACTATATACGAACAAAGTTTTAAGAGTGCTATCTAAACCATTCATGAATTTAGATAAGATTACTGCTTCAGCTTCTCCTTCTCCAAATAGATGGTCAGATAAAGTCCCTTCTAGGGAAATGACTAAGAAAGAAATCGAATTCTTTATTCAAGCTTTTGCTAAGAGTGCAAAGCTATGTAAAGAAGCTGGAGTGGATGGAGTAGAAATTCACGCCGTTCACGAAGGATACCTATTAGATCAATTCACGCTTAATTACGTTAATAAGAGAACCGATGAATATGGTGGCTCATTAGAAAACAAATATCGTTTTGCGATCGAGATTGTTAAAGCAATCAAAAAGGAATGTGGAGATGACTTCCCTGTTTCTTTGAGATATTCAGTCGTAAGTAAAACAAAAGGATTTAGAAGTGGTGCTTTACCTGGTGAAACATTTATTGAAGCTGGTAGAGATATGGAAGAATCTATTAAGGCTGCTAAGCTATTACAAGAAGCAGGATATGATATGCTCAACTGTGATAATGGAACTTATGACGCATGGTATTGGGCGCACCCACCTGTATATATGCCAGAAAACTGCAATTTATCTTATGTTGAAGCACTCAAACCACATGTTGATATTCCAGTTGTTTGTGCAGGTAGAATGACTCTTGAAGCTGGTGCTAAGAGCGTGAAAGAAGGAAAACTCGATGGAGTGGGTTTTGCACGTAATTTCCTAGCAGATCCTGAATGGTTTAGCAAAGTTTTAGCAGGAAAAGAGCAAGAAATTAGACCATGTATCCATTGTCATAATGGCTGTTTCAATATGTGCCATTACAAAGGCGTTCCTAACGATCAAGATCTCGGGGATTCCTTACATTTATCTAGATGTGCGGTCAACGCTGAAATGATGCAGTGGAAGAAACATAAAATCGTTAAAACCAAACATCCAAAAACTGTCCATATTGTTGGTGGCGGAATAGGTGGCATGGAGGCAGCTAGAGTTCTTAAACTTAGAGGCCATAACCCAATTATTTATGAGAAGAGCGATGTCCTTGGTGGAACATTTATTCCTGCCAGCGCAGAATCATATAAATTCAGACTAAGACAATTATTAGTGTGGTATCGTTATCAAATGGAAAAATTAGGTGTTGAAGTTAAACTCAATACTGAAATTAAAGACTTAAAACAATTTAAAGGCGAACCTGTTATTATCGCTACTGGTAGTAAGGCGAGAATTTTAAATGTTCCAGGCAAAGAAAAGATGGTTGAAGCTTGTGAATATTTAAACGGCAAACCAGTCGGTGATGTAGTCGCTGTTATCGGGGGCGGATTAACCGGTAGTGAAATCGCTTATGAATTAGAACTACAAGGTAAACACCCAATCATCATCGAAATGAAAGATGACTTAATAGCCCAAAAAGGCGTTTGCTTAGCCAACTCATCATATTTAAGAGAATACTTCGCATATAAAAAAGTGCCAGTCTATTTAGAAACTAAACTTGTGGAAGTTAAAGATAAGTCAATTGTTGTTGCTACTAAGGAAGGTAGCAAAGAGATTCCATGTGATTCAGTTATTTCTTCTGCTGGTTATATCTCTACTCCGCTTGTTAGTAAAGGCGCTAACGTCCATCTCGTTGGTGATTGCTTACAAATTGGTAATTTAAGAACCGTTATTTGGAGAGCCTACGAAGTGGCAATGAAAATTTAAGAGGTAGGATATGTCAACAAAAGAAGTTTTATTAAAAAAAGCGCATGACGCTCAATTAATCTATGATTACCTCTCAGATTTATTGAAGATTGAAAGCAAATTACCAGTCACATTTATCGCTAACGAGGCTTCTGAGAAGATTCTTAAAAAGAATTATTTAGCAGAAAACCCTTTTCCACACGTTATTGCTTTCGTATTAGCGAAGCTAAGAAAAGTTGCTGTTAATAAATTATTTGTAGAAGAAAAAGTTTTACAAACGCCAGTTATTGCTGCTGTATTAACACTATGTGCTAATATCGCTAGCGAAATCGGCGAATTAAGAGGCCAAAACTTAAAAGACGAAAAGATATATTCCGATATCTCTTTTGCAGGCCTACAAGCCATTAGATTATATATGGCCAACTATTATGATAAAGACTTCAAGAAGTCGAGGCTAGCTTCCGCCATTAGAGTGGATAACGCATTTAATGGCTCGTTCTATAAATATAGAACAATTGATAATCGCTATGTCTCATTCCATGTCTATTATCAATCTCAACAAAAGAAGCTTGTTGAAGCATTAAAACTCAATAAACCATCAGAGAAATTCACTTTGATGTCCACTAAGAAAGATATTAAATATCTATCTAGTGTAACCGCTAAAGAAAAAGCATTAGATTTAGAAAATCTATCGTTTGATTGTGGCGCTTGCGCTTGTGTATTACGTTCTCGTGAAGAATGGGAAAATACAGAAGTCGGTAAAGCAGTCAACAATATGCCTTTGATTAGATTTACTGAACACAAAGGCCATAAAATGGAATTAGATAATAGTGA
>CADCPC010000034.1 GCA_902803285.1 uncultured Erysipelotrichaceae bacterium
ATAGAGTTCCACTCTGGCACAAAGAAAACTGTATTCAATGTAACCAATGTGCATTCGTCTGTCCACACGCGACAATTAGACCATTCTTGTTAAACGAAGAAGAATTAGCCAAAGCACCAGCTTTAGTCAAAGACGATGTCAAACCAGCAATGGGTGTTCCAGGACATCAATATAGAATCCAAGTCTCTCCACGTAACTGTGTTGGCTGTGGATTATGTGTTGCTGAATGTAACGCTAACAAGATGGGCAAAATCGCTCTTGAAATGGTGGAAGCAAAATCACAATTCCCACAAGAAGAAGCAGCTGAATACTTATTCAAACACGTTTCTTACAAAGCTGACAAATTACCAGCAGCATTACAAGAAACACCTAAAGGTGTCGGCTTCTTAATGCCATATATGGAAATCTCTGGCGCTTGTGCTGGTTGTGGTGAAACTCCATATTATAGATTAGTCTCACAATTATTTGGCAAAGATATGCTTGTTGCTAATGCAACTGGATGTTCTTCCATCTATAGTGGTTCTACTCCATTAACTCCATTCTGCACTGATAAAGATCACCAAGGTATTGCTTGGGCTAACTCCTTATTTGAAGATAACGCAGAATTCGGTTATGGTATGAGAGTGGCTACTGACCACAAATTAAAAGCAGCCATCGAAATTTTAGAAGCTCACAAGGGTGAAGTTGAACCTGAATTAGCTGCTAAGATTGATGAATACTTTGCAAATATTAAGAACAGAAAAGAATCTCGTAGAATTGTTCCAGAATTAGTTGCGTTAGTTAAAGCAAGTAAGAATGAAGCAGTCAAAGCAGTCCTTGCTTACGAAAGAGATTTACAAGATAAATCTGTTTGGATTATCGGTGGTGATGGCTGGTCATATGATATCGGTTACGGTGGACTTGATCACGTTATCGCAAACGAAGAAGATGTTAACATCTTAGTCTTAGATACAGAAGTTTACTCCAACACTGGTGGACAATCTTCCAAATCTTCTCAAACAGGTAGTATCGCTAAATTTACTGCAAGCGGTAAATTAACTCCTAAGAAGAACTTAGCGTTAATTGCTATGAGTTATGGCACAGTTTATGTTGCACAAATCGCATTAGGTAGCAATCCAGTTAAAGCAATTAAAGCTTTAAAAGAAGCTGAAAGCTATGATGGACCATCCCTAATCATCTGCTATGCACCATGTGCTAACCACGGTATCAAGGGTGGATTAAGCAACTCCATGAAGCAAGAAAAGAAAGCAGTGGAATGCGGTTACTTCCAACTCTTTAGATACGATCCTCGTCTTGTTGCAGAAGGCAAACCTGGATTATCAATCGATATGCCAGAACCAGACTACAGCAAATTCAGAGAATTCATTATGACTGAAACTAGATTCTCTCAACTTCCAAAAGTCAACCCTGCTCACGCTGAAGAATTACTCACCAAAGCAGAGAACTACGCTAAAGATCGTTGGGAAAGAATTAAAAAGTTCGGTTTATAATCTTTGATAAAATTTCACAAATGTGCTTTAATTAGTTCAGGTAGGTTATTACTATGAAAAAAAGTGAAAGACAAGTCGAAGTTTTATTAGAAACTCTCGTAGAGTGTGCAAGCATTACTAAAGTTATTGAGAGTTTACCAAGAGGTTATATCTCTGTTAAGGTTATTTCTGGTCATACATATTATTATCGTCAATGGAGAGAAGGTTCAAAAATCATCTCTTCTTATGTCCCAGAAAGCTACTTAAACATCGTTAAGCAGAAGATTGCTATTCGAAAAGAAAACGAACAACTTCTTAAAATCTTAAAGAAAGATTATAGAAAAGCTGAAAAAGAAGTCTTAAAGGCTGGCGAAGTTTCTGAAGAAGCAATCAAAGAAGCTAACGCAAAAGTTCTTGCATTAAGCGAAGAAGAACTCGCAAATCCAAGAAAAGTCGTTAAGGAATTAAAAGAAGCACTTCTTGCTTAATTAGTAAAAAAACATTAAAAGGCCCTACTAATCTAGGGTCTTTTTTGTTAGAGTATTCTTATGAATAAATTAGTTGTCCTTTCTGGAGTTCCTGGTAGTGGTAAGAGCTATTTCTCTAAAACTATCAAAAAGATTAAAAACTCCCATGTCTATGTGGTGAGTAGCGATGAACTACGCGCTTTAATCACAGGAACACAATCATCTTTAGAATATGATGACTTAGTGTGGAAAATGTTTTTATCTTTAGCGAAGTCATATTCTTTAGACAAGGAAGGGATAGTGATTCTTGATGCGACGCATGTTTCTACAACTTTAAGAGTAGATCGTAATCAAGAACTAAGAGATTTATTTGATGAAGTGGATTTAGTGATGTGGGATTTAGACAAAGATGTCGTCACTAATCAAAACTTCCAAAGAGAATATCCTATTGCTCCTGATGTCATGGAAAAATTCTTCTCAATATTTGAAAAGCCAAATGAAAAAGATAAAGCTTTCTTCGATAAGATTATCTTTGTAAAAGATAGCAATATTGCTTCTGCAATAGAAGCAGTTCTAGCGGATAATCAACAAGGCAAACTATTCTAGGCTAGATAATTAAGATAATGGCAAAAGTCATTATCTTTTATTTTGCCTAAAATTACTATTTTGAGTGTATCTTTGTAGAAACTTAAATGCCTCTTTGATAAAATATTCTTTGCTATGGAAAAGAATATCGTTATAAAGGGCGCTAGAGAGAACAATTTAAAGAATGTTAATGTTACTTTACCAAAAGATTCTTTAATCGTGTTTAGCGGTCTTTCTGGCAGCGGTAAATCAACTTTAGCTTTCGATACTTTATTCGCAGAAGGCCAAAGACGATATATGGAATCTCTTTCTAGCTATGCTAGACAATTTTTAGGTAACTATGAAAAACCTGATGTTGATGCAATTGAAGGATTATCTCCTAGTATTGCAATTGATCAAAAGAGCGTTTCTCATAACCCAAGAAGTACAGTTGGCACTGTTACTGAAATATATGATTATTTAAGATTATTATTCGCTAGAGTTGGTGTTCCTTATTGTCCAATTCATAACGAACCAATCATTTCTTTTTCTCCAAGCAATATGACTGATATCGTTCTTTCTTATCCAGAAGGAACCAAGATCCAACTATTATCTCCAGTAGTGCACAAAGAAAAAGGTACACATAAAGATATTCTAGATAAAATCCGCTCAAATGGTTTTGTAAGATTAAGAGTGGATGGTAGCTTTATCACCATTGATGAAGTCAAAGAACTTGATAAGAATAAAAAGCACGACATTGATATCGTTATCGATAGAATTGTAGTTAAAGCGGAGAATAGAAGCCGTATCTATGAATCAATAGAAACTGCTTTAGATTGGAGTCATGGCTTATTAATCGTTTATTCTGAAATTGAAGAAAAAGTATTAAGCGATAGACATACTTGCCCAATATGCGGCTTTTCTGTTCCAAAACTTGAACCTAGATTATTCTCATTTAATTCACCTTTAGGATTCTGCCCTGATTGTAAGGGCTTAGGTATTAAAAGAGAAGCCGCTCCTGAATTATTAGTGCCAAATCCAAACCTTTCTATTATGGAAGGCGCAATTGATTATTATAAGAACACAGTGGGCACTAAAAACTTAGAATGGCAAGAATTTGAATTACTTTGTAATTTATATAAAATTCCACTAGATATACCTTTCAAAGATTTAACCGATAAACAAAAACATATCGTATTTTATGGTTCTCCAGAAATACATAAATATGTCTTGAAGAGTTCAAGTGGCAACACAAACAATAGACTTGGCTATATCGAAGGCATCAAAGTTAAGGTTGAGAGATTATATCAAGAAACTAGTAGTGATTGGATGAGAGACTATTATGAGAAATTCATGAGAGACTCCATCTGCACAACTTGCAAAGGAGCGAGATTATCAAAAGAAGCCCTTTCTGTTAGGATAAACGGCAAAAATATCTATGAAGTTACCTGCATGCAACTTAGAGAACTTCGAGAGTGGAATTTATCACTAAAAGATATATTGACTCCTACCCAGTTAGAAATCGCAGCGATGGTTATTAGAGAAGTTGATTCTCGAGTATCTTTCTTATGCGATGTGGGATTAGATTATTTAACTTTATCTC
This sequence comes from uncultured Erysipelotrichaceae bacterium, assembly GCA_902803285.1. Lineage (GTDB taxonomy): Bacteria > Bacillota_I > Bacilli_A > RFN20 > CAG-826 > UBA2450. The sequence goes on from CADCPC010000034.1 coordinate 4,104, forward strand.
GTATGGCGATGACTCTTTCTGGAGGAGAGAGCCAAAGAATTAGATTAGCTACTCAAATCGGTTCTAAATTAACTGGTATCCTATATGTCTTAGATGAACCTTCTATCGGCCTACATCAAAAAGATGATGAAAAATTAATCGCTACTCTTAAACAGATGAGAGATTTAGGCAATACCCTTGTGGTAGTGGAACATGATGAAGAAACTATTCAACAAGCTGATTATGTTGTAGATATTGGCCCAGGAGCAGGAGTCCATGGTGGAGAAGTTGTCTACCAAGGAGATGTAAAAGGATTACTTAAATGTAATAATTCTTTGACTGCTGATTATATTACTGGCCGTAAGAAAATACCTGTTCCAACTAATAGAAAAAAAAGTAATGGCAAATTTATTGAGATTAAAGGGGCTAAGATCAATAACCTTAAAAACGTTAATGTCAAATTCCCTTTAGGCACATTTATTGCAGTTACTGGTGTTAGTGGTTCCGGTAAATCATCCTTAGTTAATCAAACTCTATATTTACACCTACTAAAGCATTTCTCTGGCAAAGAAGTATTCCCTGGAGAAGTTAAATCTATTTCAGGATTTGAGAACATTGATAAAGTTGTTAATGTTTCTCAAGAGCCAATTGGAAGAACTCCAAGAAGTAATCCTGCAACATATATCAAGTTATTTGATGACATTCGTGATTTATTCGCTAATACAGTAGAAGCTAAATCGCGCGGTTTTGACAAAGGTAGATTCTCCTTTAACGTTTCTGGAGGCAGATGTGAAACTTGTGAAGGAGCGGGTGTCACTCGTATTCCAATGAACTTCCTACCTGATGTTTATGTTAAATGTGAAGCATGTAACGGTAAAAGATATAATGAAGAAACCTTACAAGTTACATATAAAGGTAAGAATATCTATGATGTCTTGGAGATGACTGTGGAAGACGCTTTATCTTTCTTTGCTAATCATCCAAACATTAAAAAGAAAGTCCAAATTTTATATGAGGTTGGACTTGGATATATAAAACTCGGACAAGCCGCAACCACTCTTAGTGGTGGTGAAGCTCAAAGAGTTAAGCTAGCGTTTGAACTACAAAGAAAGCCAACTGGCAAAACTCTATATATTCTCGATGAGCCTACAACTGGCTTACATACGCACGACGTAAAGAGATTAATCGAAGTCTTACAAAGAATTGTTGACCATGGTGATACAGTTCTAGTTATTGAACATAATCTCGATGTTATCAAAGTCGCAGATTACATTATTGATATCGGCCCTGATGGCGGAGATAAAGGTGGTACTGTAGTCGCTACTGGTACTCCAGAAGAAATTGTGAAATGCTCTAAGAGTTATACTGGTCAATATTTGAAGAAGGTATTAGGTGATTAATATGGTGAATTTAATTTTGATGATTGTTTTTATAGCTGCCGCTTTAGGCTTATTTGGTTATGGCATTTATCGAGTTATCAGTCTAGTTAAAAACCCAATGCCTAAGTTAATCAATTATAAAGAAGAAGTTAAAAAACTTTTATTTTTCGCGATTGGTAGCGGAGCAGCTTCTATTGGTATTTTTATCTTCTTATCGTTATTTCAAAACTATCCATTATTAGCAGGTGAATGGGTGGAATTAGTGTTTGGTTCCTTCTTATTTGGAGTGGGATTACCAAGTTTTGTTTATTCATTTATAATTCACTATTACGCTAAGGAAGTGCCTTCAAAATTAAATAGTGGCTTATTTTATTCTATTTTGGTAAGTGCCTTAGTTTTATGTGTTGGGCTATGGTTATTAACTAATAGTTTTGCAGATTATATAGTCTATCCTTTAGTTAACGGTATTAGTTTCCAAAAAGGATTTACTACTCCTTTCTCTGCATATATTACTGGTTTTGGTCCTAATCTTGCTTGGTATGCGATTTGTATTTTGAGTGGTGCAATTTTAGTCTACTTTATCTGTGATCACCGTTTATATGTTGAATATGGAGTACACGGCATTGTTGAAGGAACATTCTTAATTGCTTTCCCAAGCGGCATCATCGGAGCAAGAATCGGTTATGTTATCGGTGAATGGAATACTCAATTTGCTTCTCGAGTAGCAAGCGGAGAATGGTGGGCACCTCTAGCAATTTGGGAAGGTGGTTTAACTATTATTTCTGGTGCTCTTATTGGTATTGTTGTTGGTGTTATTTGGTTTGTCACCCATAAGAAACAATACAGTATCTTCCTAGCAGTTGATTTAATTGTTCCAACCATTTTAATTGCCCAAGCTGTTGGTAGATGGGGCAACTTCTTTAACTGTGAAGTACATGGTTTATTAGTTTCTGCTGATACATGGAAATGGTTACTACCAAAAATCGTTTTAAATAACTCGGTCTATAGTAGTGCACATAATGCTTTTGCTCCTGCTGGGCAAATATATCTACCATTATTCTACATCGAATCGATTGTTAACCTTTTAGGTTACTGTGTAATTAGATTCTTAGTTGGTAAAACTCTCAAGAAATATCTTGAGTTAGGTGATTTAGCTCTCTTATATATTTCATGGTATGGTTTAACTCGTGTCATTATGGAACCTTTAAGAGATCCTTCCTTTAACATGGGTAAAGATGGATATTGGAGTTGGTTCTGGTCATTCATCTTTGTCTTAGCGGGCATATTAGCAATAACTGCAAATCATTTGATTAGATATTTTATATCTAAGAAGAAAGGAACCGCTATTACATTAAAGAATTCATTCCGTAATGGTTTAATTGCTGGAGGAGCATTCTTATTAGCCGCTATAGTTTTTATCAGCGTAGGAGCAGTGATGATGGCGGGTGGTTCTCAAACCGCTAAAATTGCATTTAATCAATATAATAACGGACTCATCATTTTAATGATTGGTTTATCGTTATTCACTTTAATCGGAGTGACGTTACCTTATATTATTCAAGGAATAGAAGCTAGAAAACATGAAGCGTAAGTATGATGTGATTCTTTTTGATATGGATGGTACTATTGCTAATACCGATCCGATGATTGTGGAATCTTTTCATATTCTCTACGACAAATATAATAACGGAGTTAGAAAACCTGATAGTGAAATCTATTATTTCTCTGGCCCTCCAATTAGACAAACACTCAAAAAAGAATTCCCTAATTTAGATCAACAAATGATATATGAGGAATTCCATCGTGTTTCTCGTAAACTATATGACACCCACATTTATAATTTTCCACACTGTAGAGAAGTTTTAAGTGAACTTAAAAAAGAAGGCTTTAAACTAGGCATTGTAACAAATAAAATGCATGATTTATCTCTAGTCGCATTAGAAGTATTAGGGTTAAGTGACGTATTTGATTACGTAGTGGGGTTTGATGACGTCAAAAACGGAAAGCCTCATCAAGAAGGAATATTAAAAGCAGTTAAGCATTTTAATTCCATACAAGAAAAAACGTTATATGTTGGAGATAACAAGATAGACTTAGACACCGCAAATAACGCAAACGTTGATTGTTGTTTGGTGCACTGGGGCCCTAGGGAACTACCAAAAGATATCTCGCCAACATTCACCATAGATTCGTATTTAGAACTAAAGGAGCATTTGTATGAGTAAAGTTTATGATTCGTTAATTATTGGGTCTGGTCCATGCGGTATTGGAGCAGGATTATACTTACATAATATCGGTAAGGATGTCGCTATTATTGAGAAAAGCACACCTGGAGGAAAAATTAATATTGCTCCTCGTGTTGATAATTATCCTCGTCAAGAGCCTATTGCTGGTCCAGATTTGGCAGTTAAATTCTTTAATCGCGTATTAGATAGTAATCTTCCTTTCATTGGAGATGATATTTCTTCTTTAACTAAGGAAGGCGATTTATTCAAATTGCAAGGCGTTAGCGAAACCTATTACGCTAAAACAGTTTTAATTGCTACTGGCACCAAAGAAAGAGAACTTGGATTACCAAAAGAAAAAGAATTATTTGGCCATGGACTTAGTTATTGTGCAATCTGTGATGGGCATTTCCATAAAGGACAAGATGTTTTAGTTATTGGTGGTGGTAATACCGCTTTAAAAGAAGCTATCTATTTAGCAGGTATTGTTAAACACTTATATCTCATTCACCGCCGTAATGAATTTAGAGGCTCTTTGAAACTTGTTGAAGAACTTAAGAGTTTTGATAATGTCACAATTATGACTCCTTATGTTCCTCTTGAATTATTAGGAGAAGAACATCTTGAAGGAGTGAAGATTCAAAATGTTGCTACCAAAGAAGAAGTGATTCTTAACGTGCAGGGAGTTTTCCCTCTTGTTGGCCAATTGCCTAATAGCGAATTTATCAAAATTGATGGCGTTAAAAACGAGTGGGGTACAATCCCTGTTGATAAAAAGATGATGACTAGTGTTCCTGGCTTATTTGCGGGTGGTGATATTTTGCCAAGAGATATCCGTCAAATTTACCTTGCTGAACATGACGGCATGGTGGCCGCTAAATCAATTGAAGAATATTTAAAATAATATGCCAAATAAGGTAACGTTCTCTCAGATTGTTAAACAAGAAGTAGCTAGCGAAGTGACCTTCTCTATTCAAAGAAGGAAAGCTTTACTCAGCGCATATTTAAGAATCAATGGAGTTATTACCTTTAAAAACAAAGACACATTTATCAAATTAAAAACTGATAATAGTAAGATTGCCCGATATATCTATACTTCATTAAAAAATATATATGGTGAAGATTCTTTTGCGTTAACTTTCGAAAAGAAGAGAAGTAAAAAAACTTTATATCTGGTAGAGTCTTGCAAGAACACTGATGAAATATTAGAAGACTTAGGGGTTGATTATTTTGAAGGCAAAATCCCTAAAGATATCGCTTATAATGACGAGACTATTTCTGGCTATATTGCTGGGGCATTTTTAGCAGGAGGTTCCATCAATTCTCCAAAAACAACGAATTATCACTTAGAAATATGTGTTTCTAGTGAGAACTACGCGAGATGGCTAACTAAGCTTTTTGGCAAATATCATAAACTTGATTTAGAGCCTAAGTTTATTAAAAGAAGAGATAAGTATGTTATCTATTTCAAGAAGAGTGATCAAATCTCTAACTTCTTAATATTAATAGGTGCTCCTGAGACATGTATGGAATTTGAAGGAGAAAGAGTCAAACGAGATTTTATTAACTCGCAAAATAGACTCGATAATTTTGAATTAGCTAATATGACTAAGGCTAGTTTGGTGGGCAAAAAACAAGCCAAAGAAATTAAATATATAGACGATGTATTAGGAATTCATAATTTGCACAACACAAAGAAAGAACTTCTTTGTTATTTAAGAATGGAAAATAAAGAGTTATCTCTAGGTGAACTAGCGGATTTAATGAGTGAAGAATTAGGCATACTCATTACTAAAAGTAATGTTAATCATCTTTTTAGATCATTACATGACCTATATATCAAACTACAAGGAGTGAAACGATAATGAATGTTCAAACTCAACTTGGAATGAGAATCAAATATCTTAGAAAAGAGGCCAAAATGTCTCAATTAGATTTAGCATTAGAAGCTAATATTAACCGCAACTACATTTCTGACTTAGAAAAAGGTAGGAGAAATCCAACTCTTGTGATTTTAAATAAAATCGCAGTTGCGTTAAATATTGATTTATCGACCTTGTTAAAAGGTATACAATGAAGAATGAGGTAAAATTATGCAATTAGTTATTTTAGCAGCAGGTATGGGTAGCCGTTTTGGTGGGCTCAAACAAATGGAAAAAATGGACGAAGCTGGAAACTTTCTTCTCGATTATTCAATTTATGATGCGAAGAGAGCAGGATTTGACAGTGTAGTGTTCATCATCAAAAAAGCATTCTACAAAGAATTCAAAGAATCTATTGGTAAGAGAGTTGAGAAACTTATTAAAGTTGAATACGCTTTCCAAGAATTAGATGATTTACCAGAAGGTTACAAAGTTCCTGAAGGAAGAGAAAAACCTTGGGGAACTGCCCACGCAATTTATGCAGCCAGAGATTTAATTAAAGAAGACTTTATCATTATTAATGGTGATGACTTCTATGGCAGAGATACATATAAAGTTGCTCATGATTATTTAGCTGGATTACCTAAAGGTAGCAAAGGTAAATATGCGAACGTTGCATTTAAAGTTTGTAACACCATGACAGAAAATGGTTCTGTTAAAAGAGGTGTCACTTTTGAAAAAGATGGCTACTTAACTTCATTAGTAGAATCTTCTATTGAAAGAAAAGATGGCAAAATCGTTTGCACCCCATTAGATGGTAGAGCACCATTTGAAGTTGGAGAAGACCAATTAGTGTCTATGAACTTATTCTGCTTCAATCTTGATATCATGGATAAACTCAGAGAAGGATTCCCAATTTGGTTAAAAGAAAACATCAACGTTCCAAAGAGTGAATATTTAATTCCTGATGTTATCGATCAATTAGTTAAGAAAGGCGAAGCTTCTTTGAAGCTATTATCAACTCCTTCCGTTTGGTTTGGTGTTACTTATAAAGAAGATAAACCAGCAGTTGTCGCAGCGTTAAAAGCTCTTGTTGACAAAGGCGAATATAAAGAAGGATTATATTAATATAAAGGAGACAACAAAATGAAAGTTAGAAAATTATTAGTATTAGCAACAATTCCTCTACTTCTTGTAGGATGTACAGGCGAAAAAAAGTCTCGTGGATTAATTGAAGGCCGCATTCAAACTTTAGCAAGAGACCAAGGAGATACAGTTGTTGGTATTCCTCTAGTCGATAGAGGACACTATAACGATCAAGGAGAAATTGTCTATACATTATCATTTAAAGTAAACGCTCCAATCAGCGCATTCTCTTTAACAGGTGGATTAGCAGGTAAGAGCATTGAAAAAATTACAATGACAGAAGGCGAAAACCACGTTATTTATGTTTACCTTGCCGGTAAATGTAGTGATATGAGCGCTACTGAGGGTGACATTGTCATCAAGCCAGAAGCTGTCACTATTGAAGATCATGAATATGATGGATTCACATTCTATGTCCCAATCGCATTAGGTGATGAGACAATTCCATATTCTTCACTCTAATCATCTAAAATATCAATCGCCCACTTAAATGTGGGCTTTTTTTGTTGTTTTAAAATCAAACAGCAACGCTCTATTTTTGTTTCTTTTTATTTGGTAAAAAGATTTTTATTGAAAGTGGTTTTTCATATAGTGTAAACTATATAACGCAAATATAAGGAGGACATATTAGATGTCAGTTAAAGTTGCAATTAACGGTTTCGGTCGTATTGGCCGTTTAGCGTTTAGACAAATGTTTGGTGCAGAAGGTTATGAAATCGTCGCAATTAACGATTTAACTTCCCCAAAGATGTTGGCTAACTTATTAAAATATGATACTGCTCAAGGTGGTTATTGCGGAGTCTTCGGTCAAAACTTACACACCGTCTCTTCAAAAGAACCAGTCGTTGATGAAGAAACCAAAGCAGTTTTAGTTCCAGGTTCTATCACAGTAGATGGCAAAGAAATCACAATCTACGCTGAACCAAAAGCACAAAACTTACCATGGGGTAAATTAGGTGTTGATGTCGTCTTAGAATGTACAGGTTTCTATACTTCTAAAGCAAAA
>CADCPC010000035.1 GCA_902803285.1 uncultured Erysipelotrichaceae bacterium
AGGATTAAACAAGGCTGAAACCGCTGCTAAATACGGCGAAGAACAAGTTAAAATCTGGAGACGTTCATATGATTGCCCTCCTCCAGCGCTTGAAAAAGACGATCCAAGAAACCCAGCATTACAAGCTCAATTTAGAGATGTTGATCCTAAGGATTTACCACTTAATGAATCATTAGAATTAACAGTAAAACGTGCTGTTCCATACTTCGAAGAAGTAATTAAACCAGAAATGGAAGCCGGCAAAAGAGTCTTAATCGTTGCTCATGGTAATTCATTACGTGCTTTAGTTAAATACTTTGATAATATGGCTGACGAAGAAATCGTTGGTGTCAACATTCCTACTGGTGTTCCACTAGTGTACGAATTCGACGATAATATGAAGGCTATCAACCACTACTATTTGATGGATGAAGAAGAACTCAGAAAACAAATGGAAGCAGTTGCTAACCAAGGCAAAGCAAAATAATTAATAAGAATTCAAATAGTGTCTAGGTCTTCTAGGCACTTTTATTTTGGTAGGATAAGTCCCCATTATCACAATAATTGACCAATATTATCCATTTGTGATAATATTATTCGCGAGGAAATTGAAAATGGCGAAAACAATTGTAGCAATAATGTACGATTTCGATAAAACTCTCTCCACCACTGACATGCAGAATTATAGTTTTATTCCTGCATTAGGTTTAACACCTGATGAATTCTGGGGAGCAACTGGTGAATTTTCTAAAAGAACTGGTTGTGAAAGAATCTTATCTTACATGTATATGATGATTGCGAAAGCAAGAGAAAAAGGTATCAAATTAACTAGAGAATTCTTAAGAGAATGTGGCAAGGGAATCAAATATCATCCAGGAGTGACAACTTGGTTTGATCGTATTAACGAATATGGCGCTTCCAAAGGCGTTAAAGTAGAACACTATTTAGTGTCAAGTGGCACTAAAGAGATTTTAGAAGGATGCTCCATCTATAACAAATTCACACAAGTTTATGGCTGTGAATTCTATTATGAAAACGGATTACCTGTGTGGCCAAAACTCGCTATTAACTACACTCAAAAAACTCAATTCTTCTTCAGAATCGCTAAAGGTGTTAAAGAATTAGGTGATGATAATTCAGTTAATGAAAAGACTGTTAATGGATTAAGAATCCCTTATACCAATATTGTTTATATTGGAGATGGAATGACTGATGTTGCTTGTATGACTCTTGTTAATAAAAACAAAGGCTACTCCATTGGTGTCTACACCAACGAGAACAAAGAAAGCGTTAACCAAATTAGAAAAGATAATAGATGTCGATTCGTGGTTAAAGCTGACTATTCTCAAGACAAAGATATGGAGAAAGTTCTCAAATTAGTCATTGATGATGTTTCTAATAGAACAATTCTAGAAGAAAAAGAAAAAGTCTTGGCGAATAAATAAGATTCAAAAGGTAGATGATTTTCTACCTTTTTTATTTTCATAGTGTTAAAGTATTTCCATGGGATACGATATTGGAGATTTTGTTATTGGTAAAATCACTCAAATAAGACCTTATGCCTTATTCCTTTCTTTTGAAGATGGCTCGAGTGGTTTATTACATATTTCTGAAATCTCTGATTCATACGTAAGAGATATAGAAAAGATTGGCACTATCGGAGATAGTTTAAAAGTTAAAGTTATCGAGAAAGATCCATATAATGGCTTCCTTAGACTATCTTATAAACAAGTGCCAGAAAGTGAAAGATATTCTTCTCATGTCTCTAATGAAAGAAGAATACCTGAGCAAGATGAATTAGGTTTTTCTTCTTTAGCAAACAAACTCCCAGAATGGATTGAAAACACTTTAGAGAAAGCGAGAAAAAAAGATGATTAAAGTTGATGTTAGTAACGTTATTAGCGAACAAGAGATTAAAAAATATCAAGCTTCTGTTAGCAAAATTAACAAGATGATCGATGAAAAAACTGGTCTAGGTAATGACTATGTCGGTTGGGTTGATTGGCCAGTTAATTATGATAAAGAAGAACTTGAAAGATTATTAGGTGACGCTAAATACGTGAGAGATAATTTTGAAGTATTAGTAGTATGTGGTATCGGTGGTAGCTATTTAGGCGCAAGATGTGCACTAGATGCTCTTAAGGGTATTAAAAGTGACGATAAATTAGAAGTCATTTTCATGGGTCAAACCTTCTCCCCTAATTACACCAAACAAGTTTTAAATTATTTGGAAAATAAAAACTTTGCTATCAATGTTATTTCTAAAAGTGGAACCACCACCGAAACTTCAATTGCTTTCAGATTATTAAAAGACTTATTAGAAAGAAAAGTCGGTAAAGAAAAAGCGAGAAAAGCTATTTATGCTGTTACTGATAAAGAAAAAGGCGCATTAAAAACATTATGCAATAATGAAGGATATTCAACATACGTTTTACCTAGCGACATCGGAGGCAGATATAGCGTTCTTACCCCAGTCGGTTTATTCTCACTAGCCGCTGCTGGAGTTGATGTTAAAGCAATGCTTAATGGAGCAGCAAAAGCTAGAAAAGAATTTGATAATGATGATCTAGTTAATAACAACTGCTACCGCTACGCAGTTAGCAGAGATTATATGTTACATCACGGCAAAAGTGTTGAAATGTTTGTGACATATGAACCTCAAATGTCTCAATTATCCGAATGGTTAAAGCAATTATTTGGAGAAAGCGAAGGAAAAGAGAAAAAGGGCTTACTTCCTGGAAGCGTGACATTCACTACTGATTTACATAGTTTAGGACAATTTATTCAAGATGGTTCTCCAGTCTTATTTGAAACCGTTATCAATATCTTAAATCCTGAATTAGATGTCAAAATCCCACATGATGATTTAGATCTCGATGGATTAAATTATCTAGAGGGAAAGACATTATCATTTGTTAATCAAATGGCTTTCCAAGGAACACTTAAAGCTCATGAAGAAGAAGGTGGAGTGCCATGTAATGTCATCACTATCGATAGACTAGATGCTGAAACTCTTGGATACCTCTTCTACTTCTTTATGAGAAGCTGTGCAATGAGTGCATATTTACTTGAAATTAACCCATTCAATCAACCTGGAGTGGAGATTTACAAGAAGAATATGTTCCACCTCTTAGGCAAAAAAGGATATTAACTATATTTATATAGTTTAGGTAATAAAAAGTCGCCACTAAAATTGGCGATTTTTTTATTGATTTATAACTATCATAATGATATATTATGTGTTGCGTATCTGCAAACACGGATGCTTAGCTCAGCTGGGAGAGCATCACCCTTACAAGGTGGGGGTCGGGGGTTCGAGCCCCTCAGCATCCACCAAAACAGATATAACCCAGACACATGGAGGGGTAGCGAAGAGGCTAAACGCGGCTGACTGTAAATCAGCTCCTTAGGGTTCGGCGGTTCGAATCTGCCCCCCTCCACCAC
>CADCPC010000036.1 GCA_902803285.1 uncultured Erysipelotrichaceae bacterium
CTGTTGAAGAAGCTCCAGTTGAAGAAGCACCAGCAGAAGAACCTGTTGCTGAAGAACCAGCACCTGTTGAAGAAGCTCCAGTTGAAGCTGAAGGTGAAACAGACAGAAAAATTATTGACGCAGTTAGAATTCCATTCGCAGAAAAAATGGCTAGAGCAGACGAAGATATCTGTGATAAATACAACGAATTAAAACAAGAAATCCTTGCTTATGGTTGTAATTCTAGAATCTCCATTGGTGGTGATACATTCAGATTACATCGTAAACCATATGTTAAGATCACATTAGTTGGTAAAACACTTAAAGTTTACTTCGCATTAAACCCAAGTGACTTTGTTGATTCACCAATGCCTGTTGTTGATGCTGGAGATAAATCCGCATACGCAGAAGTTCCATCCTTATTAAGAGTTAGAAGTAACCTCTCACTCAAGAGAGCTAAAGAATTAGTTGCCTTAGCATTTAATAGAGACGGCATTGAAAAATCTAGCGATGTAGTCGAACACGATTACGTTGAAGATTTACGTAAAGACCTCAAATAGTTTATTACAAAGTAATAAAACCACTCATTAATTTGAGTGGTTTTTTTCATACAAGATTCTTCCTAATCGGATATGAGTGGCTCCCGCTTTTATTGCTTCGAGATAATCATCACTCATCCCCATTGATAGATAGGGAATCTTTATATTTAGATCATTTTCAATCTCTTCTTTTAATTTAGTTAACTTGCTGAATTCTTCATAAGCTTGTTCGCTATTTTTATGAGCCATCATCATTAAGCCAACCAAGTTGATGTTCTTATATTCGAGAAGTTTTTTAACAAACTCTTTAGCCTCATAATAAGGAACTCCATTTTTGCTTTCTTCTAAGTTTATCGATACCTCAACAAACACATTAAGAGGAGTAGTACGGCTTTTATCGATAATCTTAGCGAGTTCTATCGAATCTAAAGAATGAAGATAATCGATTTTATCTATAACATCTTTAGCCTTGTTTCTTTGTAGATGACCAATAAAATGCCATTTAATATTTGGATATTCTTTTATTTTGTCGTATTTTTCAAGAAATGAATCCACTCTATTTTCGCCAAAATTATTGATTCCATGTTCTAATAGATTAGCCATGTCGGAACTATCAACATATTTAGTAGCGGCAACAACTGTCACATTATCGGGAATAGTGGATAAAAAATCATCAATATCTTTACGAACCATAAAACGATTTTATCACATCTAATGAAAAATATTATATTTTTATAGAAAAGAGAATATGTCTTACATAAAATAAAAATATGGAAACATTTAAAAACGAACAATTATTAGAACCTTTAAACCTATATAAAGATCAGCTAAAAGACGCTTTTCATAAGAACGCCGAACTTTATTATGATGAATTAACAAAAAAATCTGCAATTAACGTCGATGAAAATCAACGTCAATGCAAAATTTACTACAAAGAAAAAGCAGAAGCCGAAAGACTTACTAAGAAAAAGAACTGGTTAATTTTCGCAATGGTGATGACCATTATCTCTATAGTAGGACTATTTATTGCTGGAGTATTAATGTTTTTAAACGCTGGCAAATCTCTTTCTGTTGGTGTTGGAATTGGAGTTGGTATAACGTTAATAGTAGTAGGAATAGGATTAATCCTATTAACTATTAAAATAGGCTTAACAATTGGTAATTTAAAGAAACTCATTGCAGAGCATTGGGAAAAAGCTAATAAAGCTAAAGCAGAAGCTACTAGAATCATCGCTCCATTGATGGCGTTATATCAATATAATATGGCGGCAGATGTCTTTACTAAGACCACACCTTTAATTCAACTTGACCAAATATTTGATGGTGAGAAATATCAATTCCTCCATGAAAAATATGGTTATAACGAATATAAGAAGAGCGATATATCTACAGTCTATGTTCAATCAGGTTCTATTTTAGGTAACCCATTCGTGTTTGAGAAAAACTACGTGCAAACAATGCGCGACCATGTATATACAGGTACATTAACTATCTCTTGGACAGAAACCGTTAGAAATAGTGACGGTAAAGGCTATCACACCGAAGTGAGAACTCAAACATTAACCGCTCACTATACTGCTCCTGAACCAGCATATTATTTAGATACTTGGTTGATTTATGGTAATGAAGCAGCCCCTCATCTATCTTTCTCTAGAAAACCAACTGGTAAAGTAAACGGTAAGAGTGATGAACAAATAGCTAGATACGTGAAGAAGTTTGATAAGAAACTCGATAAAATGGTGGAAAAAGACATGGGAAAAGATGGCGCTTTCACTAGAATGCAAAATGAAGAATTTGAAGCTCTTTTCCAAGCTTTTGATCGTGATAACGAAACAGAATTCCGTTTATTATTTACTCCATTAGCCCAAAAGAATATGATTGCTCTTCTTAAAGGAGACGAATACGCTTTCGGTGATGACTTTATTTTCAAAAAAAGAAAGATGCTTAATTATATTAAGTCAGTACATATGCAGGGCAGTGATTCCTTAGATAAAGATCCTAACTCATTAATGCATTTCGACCATAAAGTCGCTAAACAAATTTTTGTTGATTACGCTGATAAATATTTGTTAGATGTCTATTTTGATTTAGCGCCTCTAATTTCTATTCCGCTTTATCAACAGTACAAAACCATTGAATACATCTATCAAAATAAGTTCGCACATAATATTACTCAAGCAGAAGTTGAGAGTGCTGCTAATTCACATAATGTGAATTTATTCAAGCACCCACTTACACGAAGCACTGGAGTTATTTTAAAAAGTAATTTCAATCATTCTGATGGAGTTTCAGATGTGTGCACAATCACCGCTTATTCCTTTAAAGGTGATGACCGTGTAACTTATGTCCCTGTTCTAGGAGGAGATGGTAGAACCCATCAAGTCCCAGTCCACTGGATTGAATATTCTCCAATTTCACAAGATACACCTTTTGTAATTGAAGACACCAAAGGAGATATATCAAACTACCGTGAAAAGCTAAATGCTGGACAATTTAACGATATGTTAAACAAATATGGTAGAAAGAGTGATATACTCTATAAAAAGAGATTATTTTCTTTCGTTGCGAAAGACAAATAATAAATTAATTAATTCAACATAAATAGGAGGAACACATTTATGGCAAACGAATTAGATGAGATGACTGGACCAGTTAACGAAGCTGGTAGAGACGTTAACGTCATCGAAAAACAAATCCAAGTTAAAGTTGGAGTTGGTAGTAAAATTTTCGAAGTTTTACTATGGGTATTAGGTATTATTCCAGGCTTAATTTTCTTAGGTATGAAAGTTAAAGCAGGCAATTACTTAAGCAAATTACAACAAAAGATTCAACACGATGCTTCTCAAATTGATAACTATTTAGAACAAAGAGTGATGATTCTTCAAAACGTTGCAGGCTTATTAGATAAGGCTATTGACCTCGATAAGAGCACATTTGCTGCTGTTGCTCAAGCAAGAGGCAACAACAATCTTAACGGCGCTGCTGAAGGTATTGAAAACATTCAAAAAGCTATCAATGTTGCTGTTGAAGCATATCCAGATCTCAAAGCACATAATGAAATTATGGATGCCTTACAACAAAACAACTATTTACAAAGAGAAATCACAGCTGCTAGAGAAGTTTATAACGACACAGTTGCTCAATGGAATAGAGATATCTTTGCTTGGCCAACCAAGATGATCGTTGCTGCAAAGAGAGGTTACACAACACGTATCCCATTCACAACATCTTCTGAAATTAAACAAGCCGCTCGTGGCAAATTCTTCTAATATTGGAGGTTAATATGAAATATAGATGTTCAGTCTGCGGACAAATAGTGGAAGTCGCTGAAGGCGAACCATGTCCAATTTGTGGTGCAAAACACGAAAAATTAATCCCAATCGTTGAAGATAAACCTGAAGAATTATCCTGGGCTTGTGAGCACGTTATCGGCGTTGCTAAAGGCGTTGATGAATTCGTTCTTGAAGGCTGCAGAGATCACTTCAAAGGTGAATGTAGCGAAGTCGGCATGTATTTAGCAATGGCTAGACAAGCATTGAGAGAAGGCTATCCTGAAGTTGCATTGCTCTTTGAGCAAATTGCAAAAGAAGAAGCTGAACACGCTGCTAGATTTGCAGAAATGCTTGGTGAAGTCGTCGTAGCAGATACAAAAACTAATATCGAAAAAATGCTCGCTGGAGAAAACGGAGCATGCAAATCTAAATTAGATATCGCTACTAAAGCCAAAGCATTAGGCCTTGATGCTATTCATGATTCAGTTCACGAAATGGCAAGAGATGAAGCTAGACACGGCAAAGCCTTACAAGCTATGCTTGATCGCTACTTCAAATAAAATATTGTTATTAAATATTTAAGGAGCAATTAGTTTGCTCCTTTTTTATTAAACTCATATAATAGTGGTATGAATTCTCCATTAGCAGAACTTATTAGGCCTGAAACCATTGATGAAATGGTTGGACAAGAACATCTATTTGGAAAAGACACTGTCTTTAGAAAAATGATTTCTAAAAACCATATTCCAAATATGATATTTTATGGTCCTCCAGGAGTAGGAAAAACTACTGTTGCTAATATACTAGCAAAAAGAACAGATATGCTTTTATACAAGCTTAACGGTACGACTGCTTCTCTTGATGATATTAAGAAAGTCATCGAAGACTCAAAAAGTATTTTTGCTTCTAAAGGTGTTCTCTTATATTTAGATGAGATTCAATACTTCAATAAAAAACAACAACAATCTCTTTTAGAATATGTTGAAAAGGGATTAATTACTCTAATTGCTTCAACTACAGAAAATCCATATTTCTATATTTACCCAGCTTTAATTTCTCGTTGTTCGGTTTTTGAATTTAAGGCTATTACTAGTGAGGAGATTGAAAAAGGATTAAGAAGAGTGGTTGATATCAAAGATATCAAAATAGAAGATGACGCGATTAAATATCTCGCTGTTACTGCTAACGGAGATATGCGTAAAGCAATAAACAATCTAGAGTTCTTATATAACGCTATTGGTAACAAAAAGACAATTACAAAAGCACAAGCTGATGAAGTAGTGCCAAAAGCTAATATTAGCTACGACAGAGGCGAAGATAGGCATTTCGATAATCTCAGCGCCTTTATGAAATCACTTCGCGGTAGCGACCCAGATGCCGCTATTTTCTACTTAGCTAAAATGCTTGAAGCAGGAGATATAGTGGCGGTTTCTAGAAGGCTTTTATGTTCAGTAAACGAAGATGTTGGTTTAGCCTACCCACAACTTATACCTATTGTTAAAGCGTGTGTTGATAGTGCGCTTCAACTCGGTTTACCAGAAGCTCGGCTTCCTTTAAGTAACGCGACCATTTTAATAGCGACTGCTCCAAAAAGTAATTCGGCTTATTTAGCCTATGAAAAAGCTGCTAACGATATTAATATGGGTAAAGGAATTAATGTCCCTAGAGCTTTACAAAATACCCATTTTGATGGGGATGACGCTTCTAAAAAAGGACAACATTATAAATACCCACACGATTATCCAAATCATTATGTTGAGCAACAATATCTTCCTGATGATTTAAAAGATGCTAAATACTATGTATTTGGCAAGAATAAAATTGAACAAGCCAATAAAGAATATTGGGACAAGATTAAGAAAAAATAATTATGGATTCACTCAAATCATTATTAGATGCTCGTAAATATGAATTGGTAATTAAGCTTACTGAAAAAGCTAGTGAGCCTAATGATCTTTTTTATCGTATCGCAGCGTTTTCTTGTTTAGGAAAATATGAAGACGCTCTTTTTGAAATACAAGATCATCAACAAATTCTAGAAACAAGACTAGAAGCTCTTATTCCAGTACACATCCAGCTTCTTTGCACATTGCAAAGATATGAACAGGCTGAAAGTGTGCTTGATTATTATGCTAACCTACCTTATCAATCACAAATCGTGGAAGAAATCTTAAGGAAGATGCCTGAAATTATTTCTAGCGAAGAAAAGAAAAGTCAAAACAAATATTATGATGATGAATTCATCATCGAGAAGCTTAACTCTAAAAATGTCGAAGAAGTCTTATTTGCGTTAGATTTAATTAAAACTCGCGATATTTTTACTTTCTTACCTGAAATATCTAAAATCATGATTCATAATCCAATACAAAACGTTAGGAGTTTTGCTTTAATGCTCCTCGTCCAAAAGGAAGTAGATAGAGATTTAACATTCCTTTCTGAAGGCAAGATTTTAACTGTTAATCCTAAGAAGCTTCCTCTTCCATTTACTGGCGCTAATTTCAACGCAGTGATTAGAAAGATGGACGCTACTTATAAAGATCCAACATTATCGCAAAACGGAGTGCAAATATTATCAACATATGCGATACATATATATCCGAAAGAAATACCGGATGATGTTGATGAAATCGCTTTAGCGATTTATCTCATAGCCAAAAGTTATCTTGGCAATGAAGAAAATATCATAGAAAAGTGCAAGCAAGAGAATTTGCAGTTTGATAAAGTCAATGCTTACTACTCATATATCAGCGGTATATTAAAAGGTGCGTATTAATACGCATTTTTTATATAAGAAAAGCATATTTCTTGTCATAAATGATAAATTCATTTATAATCATTTTCGCATGTATAAAAAATAAGGAGAATTTAATAACATGGAAAGAAAAATTACTAAATTAGAAAATTGCCGTGTTCAAGTCGATGTCACAGTCGATGAAGCAACTTGGAAAGCTGCTCAAGAAAAAGCTTTCAAGAAAGTTGCTGCTGGTGTTACAGTTGATGGCTTTAGAAAAGGTAAAGCCCCTGAAGCATTAGTGAGAAAACACGTTGATCAAATGAAAGTTATTGATGAAGCAGTCAATGGCTTACTCCCAGATTTATATCGCGAAATCTTAGATCAAGATAAAATCGAACCATTCGCTCAACCAAAGGTTGATGTCACCAAAATTAGCGACACTGACTTAGAAGTTAAGTTTGTTATCGTCACAGCTCCTGAAGTGAAACTCGGACAATTTAAAGGCCTTGAAATTGGCAAAAAAGAAGTCAAAGTTTCCGCTAAAGAAGTTAACGAAGCAATCGATGATTTAAGAAAGCAAAATGCTTCCTTAATCCTCAAAGAAGGCGCTTCTGAACTTGGTGATACAGTCGTATTAGATTTTGCTGGTTCTATCGATGGAGTTCCTTTTGAAGGTGGTTCTGCTCAAAACTATGAATTAGAATTAGGCAGTCATTCTTTCATCCCTGGCTTTGAAGAACAATTAGTGGGCTTAAAAGCAGGAGAACACAAAGATGTTAATGTCACTTTCCCAGAACAATATGCTGAAAACTTAGCTGGCAAACCAGCAGTCTTCGCATGTGATATTCACGAAGTGAAAACAAAGAAATTACCTGAATTAAACGATGAATTTGTTAAAGATTTAGGCATTAAAGATGTTGAAACTCTCGATGCTTTAAAAGAAAACAAAAAGAACGAATTAAAAACTAAAAAGGAAAGAGAAGCAAAAACTGAATACCTCACTTCCTTATATAGCACAATCGCTAAGAATTCAGAGATTGCTATCCCAGAAGAAATGATAGAAGAACAAGCTGCTTCCATGAGAAAAGATATGGAAAACAGAATGTCTCAATCCGGATTCACTCTTGAACAATATCTTCAAATCCTCGGCCAAAAAGAAGAAGACTTCATGGCAAAACTTAAAGAAGACGCTAAGAGAGACATCACTAACTACTTCATTTTAGAAGAAGTCGGTAAAGTTGAAAAAATGCAATTAACTGACGCTGATGTTGAATTTGAAATGGCTAAATTAGCAGAACAATACAACATGAAACTCGAAGATGTGAAGAAAGCATTAAGCACACAAATGAATGATTTCAGACACAATCTCGAAATGACCAGAATTGAAGAATTCTTATTAGAAAACAACAAATAATTAACAACAACTGTATAAAAGGAGGTCAATATTATGGCAGATCAATCATCTTCCGTTACTCTCCCATTACTTATTACTAAAGGATTAATCCTTTTCCCAGGTAATTCTCGCCTCATCGATGCGGGTCGTGATTTTTCCATTAACGCTATTAAAGTTAGTAAAAACAAAACTGACTCACTAATTCTTATTACCTCTCAAAAAGATGAGAATGTTGATAATCCATCTGTTGAAGATATTTATCTTACTGGTGTATTAGCAAGAGTTATCTCAATTAGTGAAAGAGATAAGAGAATTAGAGCAAGAGTAGAAGTTCTTTCTAGAGTTTCATTAAGCAATGTCTCTTTCGATGACAAAGAAGATAACTGCTTTGTTGCTGAAGGACAAATCTTAGAACCTATCACTATAAGTGATAAAGAAAGCGAAGCTGTTGTTAGTAGCATTAACCATGAAGCGGAGAAATATCCTTCTGTAATGTCTAGACTACCAAAGAATATTATCAACCTAATGAGTGATAATAACGCTGGTATTGAACTTTGCTATGCTTTAGCAGGTTTCTTTGATGCTTCAATCGAAGCAAAACAACAAATGCTCGAATCTAATGAATTCTTATCTTTAGCAGAAACAGTCATCGCTTTGATTAGTGGTGAAAACACTAAAGAAGAAATCGAAAAGAATATCTCTAATACTGTTAGAGAATCTACAGAAAAGAGCCAAAAAGAATATTTCTTAAGAGAAAAATTGAAGGCTATTAAAAAAGAACTAGGCGAAGATGTGGGTGGTAAAAACGATCCAGACACAATCCTAGCTAAGCTTGAAAAGAATCCTTATCCAGAAAATATTAAAGCCAAAATTAGAAGCGAAATTAAGAAATATGAAATGATGCCTCAGGGTTCTCTTGAAGGAGCCTTAATTCTTTCATATTTAGATGTCATTATGTCTATTCCTTGGTGGCAAAAAACCGAGGATAATGATGACCTCAAAAATGTTGAAAACATTTTAAATGAAGACCATTATGGTTTGGATAACCCTAAAAAACGTATCATTGAATATCTCGCTGTTAAGAAATTAACAGGTAACTTAAAGAGCCCTATTCTTTGCTTCTATGGTCCTCCAGGAACTGGTAAAACTTCATTAGGCAAATCCATTGCTAGAGCCTTAAACCGTAAATTCTTTAAATGCTCTTTAGGTGGTATCAGTGATGAAGCAGAAATTAGAGGACATAGACGTACATACGTTGGTGCTTTACCAGGCAGAATCATTCAAGGAATGAGAAAAGCAGGAGTGGCTAACCCAGTCTTCTTACTAGATGAAGTTGATAAACTCGCTTCTTCTTATAAAGGAGATCCTGCAAGTGCCTTACTTGAAGTTTTAGATCCAGAACAAAACTTCATGTTTAACGACAATTATGTCGAAGAACCATATGATTTAAGCGATGTCTTATTTATCTGTACCGCAAACTATTTGGAAAACATTCCAGGACCATTAAGAGATCGTTTGGAATTAATTCCATTATCAAGCTATACAGAAATTGAGAAGAAACATATCGCATTTGGACATTTAATCAAAAAACAAATTGAATTAAATGGGTTAAAAGAAGAAAATGTTTCCTTCACAGAAAAGGCTATCGAATATATCTTACATTATTACACCAGAGAAGCTGGTGTTCGTGACTTAGAAAGAAAGATTGCTTCTTGCTTAAGAAAAGTAGCAGTGGCAATTGTTAAAGATCCTTCAATCACTCATATCGAGATTGACGAAGCTAAAGTCAGAGAATATCTCGGAGTAGAAATCTTTGATTATTCTAAGAAAGAAAAAGAAAAACAAATTGGTGTTATTACTGGACTTGCCTATACTGAATTTGGTGGAGATATTCTTCCAATTGAAGTAACTTACTTCAAAGGTAAAGGCGGACTTGTTTTAACTGGCCATTTAGGCGATGTTATGAAAGAAAGCGCAACTATCGCTTTAGACTATGTTAAAGCTAACGCTGATAAATATAACATCAATCCAGATTTATTCTTAAATAATGATATCCATGTTCACGTTCCAGAAGGAGCTGTACCAAAAGATGGACCTAGTGCTGGTGTCGCTCTTACATTAGCAATCATTTCCGCTTTAAGTAAGACTCCTGTTTCTCCAGATGTGGGTATTACAGGCGAAGTTACTTTAAGGGGTAACGCATTACCAATTGGTGGGTTAAGAGAAAAATCTCTTGCTGCTTTAAGAAGTGGATTAAAAACCATCATTGTTCCTTTTGAAAATAAGAAGGATGTCAATGAGCTTCCAGAAGAAGTTAAAAACAATTTACAAATCATCTACATGAAAAATGTTGATGACGCTTATAACGTTGTGTTCAAAAATGAAAATTGATTTTACCCAAGCAACATTTGTAAAAAGTGCACCTAGCATTAAAGAAGCACCTCAGGGATTATTTCCTGAGGTTTTGCTAGTGGGCAAATCAAATGTCGGTAAATCATCATTAATAAACGCATTATGTAGAAAAAAGGCCTTAGCCTTTACAAGTAGCAAACCAGGACATACTCGTCTATTAAATTACTATAATATCAATGATAAATTATATTTAGTAGACGCTCCTGGATATGGCTATGCAAAAGGTGGATTTGATCTAGATAAATTATTTGGAGAAATGATGAATGATTATTTTTCCAAAGCCACAAGATTAAAACTCGTTTTAGTGTTACTAGATTCTCGCAGAGAACTCTCTACTAACGATATCGAAATCATCAATTATTTGAGGGAAAAAGATATTAAACATCTTTTAGTATTTACTAAAGCTGACAAAATCAATCAAAGCGAAAAAGCAAAACTATTAAAACATTTATCGGAAATTGGTGTTGAAAAAGATGAAATTACATTCGCATCAACATTAAAGGCAAAAACAATCGAAGAATTAAAAAACAAAATAAGTAGTTTATAAACAATTAAATTGTGTATAATAACTACGTTCAATGAACTAGAGGAGTACTCGGTTAATCGCTCATAGAGAGTTGGGGATGGTGGAAGCCTAACAGTAGAAACCGGCGAAGGTCGCTAGGGAGAACTGATTCTAATAATTTAGAAAAATAAGTGCTAGAAAGATATTTCTGGAACTAAGGTGGTACCACGGTGATTCGTCCTTAGATGAGGGCGTTTTTTATTAGGAGGAAGGTTAATATGCTAGATAAAAGATATTCGCCAAAAGAAGTAGAACAAGGAAAATATGAAAAGTGGGTAAAGGCCGGCTATTTTACTGCTGGAGATTTATCCAAAAAACCATTCTCAATCGTTATTCCTCCACCAAATGTTACCGGTAAATTGCATTTAGGACATGCTTGGGACGTCACTATCCAAGACATCATTGTTCGTTATAAGAAAATGCAGGGCTATGATGTTTGCTGGCTTCCTGGCATGGATCACGCTGGAATTGCTACTCAAGCTAAGGTCATGGCTAGACTAGTTAGCGAAGGAGTTGATGTCACTAAAATCTCTAGAGAAGAATTCCTTAAAAAAGCATGGGAATGGAAAGATGAGTACGCTAAAAACATCCATGAACAATGGGCTAAGATGGGCGTTGCTTTAGACTATTCTAGAGAAAGATTTACTCTTGATGAAGGTCTTAACTTCGCAGTTAGAAAAGTATTCGTTGATTTATATAATAAAGGATTAATATATCAAGGCGAGAGAATCATCTCTTGGGACCCAGTTCAACAAACTGCACTAAGTAATATCGAAGTTATTCATCAGGATGATGAAGGATATATGTATTACTTCAAATATCCAGTAGTGGGCACCGATGAATTTTTAGAAGTGGCAACAACTAGACCAGAAACTATGTTTGGTGATGTCTGTGTCTGTGTTAATCCTAAAGATGAAAAATTCCTTAAGTACCATGGTAAGAAAGTCGTTAATCCTGCAAATGGAGAAATAATTCCAATTATCGCCGATGATTATGTATAAATTGGTTTTGGCACAGGCGCTATGAAATGTACTCCAGCACATGATCCAAACGATTTTGTAATTGGTAAAAAATACAATCTAGAAATGCCTATCATCTTTAATAAAGATGCCACTATGAATGAAAAGTGCGGTAAATATCAAGGCTTAGATAGATTTGTGTGTCGTGAAAAACTTATTGAAGATATTAAAGAGGCCGGCAATTTCGTTAAACAAGAAAAGATTGTTCACGCAGTTGGCCATTCACAAAGAAATAACTGTATCGTTGAGCCAATGCTTTCTAAACAATGGTTTGTAAAAATGAAGCCACTTGCAGAAGCAGCCATCAAGAATCAAGAAACAGATATGAAGGTTAACTTTATACCAGCTAGATTCGAGCAAACATTCTTACAGTGGATGACCAACATCGAGGATTGGTGCATTTCTCGTCAATTATGGTGGGGTCATAGAATCCCTGCTTATTATCATAAAGATACAGGAGAAGTGTATGTCGGCGTTGAACCACCAAAAGATATTGAAAATTACATTCAAGAATCTGATGTTTTAGATACATGGTTCTCTAGTGGATTATGGCCATTCTCAACCTTTGGTTGGCCAGAAAAAACTCCTGATTTTGATCGCTATTTCCCAACTAGTTGTTTAGTCACTGGTTATGACATTATTTTCTTCTGGGTTTCTAGAATGATCTTCCAATCTTTGAATGTAACAAAGAAAGCTCCATTTAAGGATGTTGTTATTCATGGTCTAGTCAGAGATGAATTAGGAAGAAAGATGTCTAAATCATTAGGCAATGGTGTTGATCCAATTGACGTTATTAATAAGCACGGTGTTGACGCGCTTAGATACTTCTTAACAAGCAACTCCACACCTGGACAAGATATGAGATATATCGAAGAAAAGGTAGAAAGTGGCGCTAATTATTTAAATAAGATATGGAATAGTGCGCGTTATGTTTTAAGTGTTTTACCTGAAGGATATAAACCGGAATCTGTCCATTCAAGTAAACTCTATCCATTAGATAGATGGATTTTATCGCGCTTAAATATCACCATTCAAAATATGACTGCTAATATGGAAAAATATGACTTTAATGCAGCTAGCAGTCACTTATACAACTTTGTTTATGATGACTTCTGCTCTCAATATCTTGAAATGAGTAAAGTGTCATTAAATAGTGAAGATCCTATTAAAAAACAAGCTGTGTACAATACTTTATATTTATGTTTGAAGGATATTATTCTTCTTATCTACCCATATACTCCTTTCATTGCTGAAGAGTTATATCTCAATTTACCTGGACATCTTGAAAGCGTGATGCTAGAAAGCTATCCAGAAGTTGATAAAGAGTTATTAGATTTTGATGATTATAAACAAATAGATTTATTGTTCTCGATTATTAAAGAAATTCGTAATTATAAAATTGAGAATAAATTAGCACCAAATCTTTCATTAGATTTAGCGATTAATCTTAAGATTAAAGTAGATGATGACTTCATGACTTATCTCAAAAGATTCACGTTCTCAAATGTTAAGATTGTTGGCAACGAAATC
Organism: uncultured Erysipelotrichaceae bacterium; assembly: GCA_902803285.1. Classification (GTDB taxonomy): domain Bacteria; phylum Bacillota_I; class Bacilli_A; order RFN20; family CAG-826; genus UBA2450. The sequence goes on from CADCPC010000036.1 coordinate 13,444, forward strand.
ATCGATATGAGTGGCGAATTAATCAATTTTGATTATTGCGATTTATTAATCAATAATGAAAGCGGCAAAGAAGATATTATTGAAAGATTAAAGAAAGATATCGAAACTGAAAAGAGCGAAATCGAAAGATGTCAAAGAATGTTGGGCAATCCAAATTTCGTCTCTAAAGCTCCGCAAGCAAAAATCGATCAAGAAAAAGCTAAACTCGCCCTTCACGAAAACAATCTCAAAGATTTAAACGAAAAACTTGCAAAAATTATAAAGTAAACTAAGACCCTTATGGGTCTTTTTTTCTTTATGAAAATTTTTTTCAAAAAATGTTTTTCTTTTTGCCTAATCAAATAAGTAGAAGGGGCTAAGAAGTTCTTCTATAAACTCTCATAATCCAAAACCCAAAACCTAATTACTTATCCTTTCAAGAATTTCTTGGCCCCGATGGAGGTTTTATGAAATACGAAATCATGAATGAAGAAGAACTTAATTCATTAGTTAGTGGAGAAGCAATCACATTAACTGCTGTTTTAGCAGTATTAGCAACCGCAGTTGTCTCTGTTATTGTCTATCGCTTATTTATGTCTAGAAAAGGCACCACAACAATTCCTGGTGGATGGAAATTTACTTGGAATTAATGGGAAAGATTCAAGATTTACCGCCTTTAGAAAGGCCAAGAGAAAAAGCGACAAGATATGGAATAGAAAATCTATCTGATCAAGAATTGTTAACCCTCTTAATTGGTAGTGGATATAAAGGAAATAACGCAATGGAAGTTGCAAATAAACTATTAGCGAATTCTAACGGATTTTTAGGGTTATCTGAATATAGTTATTATTCCTTAACAAAAGAAAAAGGCATCAAAAATAGTAAGGCTTTAATTATCTCCGCAGTATTTGAAATTCATCGACGAATCAATAAGAAAATCGTGGAGATTCAAGAAGATAAAATCACTGTAAAATATTTGTATAACAAATATAGAGCGTTATATTATCGGAAAAACCAAGAGATATTATCGTTAATTATTTTAAACGCGAAAAGAAGAATTATTTTTGAAAAAGAAATGTATTCAGGTTCTTCTGAAAACGTCATCTATTCTTATAAAGAAATATGGAGAGAATTATATAGCCATAACGGCAAATATTTTTATCTAATTCATAATCATCCTGATGGTAACAGTGAGCCTTCTAGCCAAGATATTGTTTTTACCGATGAACTCTATAGAGAAAGCAAAAGACAGGGCATTCCTTTAATAGACCACCTTATAATTGGTGAAAATGACTACTATTCTTTTCAAAAAAGTGAAAAAAGTTAACATTTCTTGTTGAACTATTTTTATAACTTATGTTATATTACTTGCGTTGTCGCCTCACTAGCTACAACCGCATAGAAAAGGTTTTTATAAAAAACTTCGGTTACCTTAATAGCGAGTCCTTAGTGAATTTCAGATAAAGGAGGGACATTATGTACGCAATAATCGAAACTGGTGGAAAACAAGTTCGTGTTGAAGTTGGTTCAAGAATCTATGTCGAAAAATTAGATGTTGAAGTAAACACAACCGTGACATTTGACAAAGTTCTCTTAGTCGCTGATAAAAAAGCAACTGTTGGAACTCCATATGTCAAGGGTGCTACTGTTGTTGCAAAAGTTGAAAAACAAGGTTTATCCAAAAAAATCCGTGTCTTCACTTACAAAAACAAGACTAATGAAAGACGCTCCAAAGGTCACCGTCAACCATATACTTGCTTAGTAATTGAAAGCATTAACGCTTAAGGATAACTATGATAAAGGTAGTTATCAAAACTGATGAATCCACAAAAAAGATAACTTCAATTGAGGTTAAAGGACATTCTAACAAAGCGCCTTACGGAAAAGATCTCGTATGCGCCGCAGTTAGCGCAATAATAACAGGTGGATTTAACGCCTTACAAGATAAAGAATATTCCTTCAAATTAGACGAAGGTCATGCCTATGTAAAAGCGTTAGATATCCCAAGTGATTATGATGCAGTTGTCTTAAAGACAATTCAAGTCCAATTACAAACCATTGAAGAAGCTGATAAGGAATTCATCAAAATCGAAATTTTGTAGGAAGGATGAATCACATTATGATGTTTAAATTAAATTTACAACTCTTCGCTTCTAAAAAAGGTGTTGGTTCTACAAAGAACGGCCGTGATTCTGCTGGTCGTAGGTTAGGAGCCAAAGTCGCTGACGGACAATGGTGCCATGCTGGTAGCATTATCTATCGTCAAAGAGGCACAAGAATTTACCCAGGTGAAAACACCAAAAAGGGTAAGGATGATACAATCTTTGCAACATGCAATGGTGTTGTTAAATATGAACGCCTTGGCAGAGATCGCAAATGTGTCCGCGTTGTCGCCGATAAATAATTAGCGAACAAAGTTTATTAAGACCACAATAAAATGTGGTCTTTTTATTTATTTTATATTAAAATAACTTATAGTATGTTTATTGATCGAGCGGTTATTGAAGTTAGAAGTGGAAAAGGTGGCGATGGCGCCATTGCTTTTAGACGCGAAAAATATATTGCTAAAGGCGGTCCAGCCGGAGGCAACGGTGGTAGAGGCGCTTCTGTCATTTTAAGAGCTAACAGCAAGATCAATACATTATTTAATTTCCGCCATTCAAAAGCTTTTATTGGGGCTGATGGTGAAAAGGGTGGAATTAAAAATCAATACGGCCGTCATAGTGATGATGTATATGTTGATGTACCTATTGGCACAGTGGTCTATGAAGAAGAAGGCCATAAATTTTTAGGTGACCTTTTAGAAGAAGGCCAATTATTAAAAGTTGCTAAAGGTGGTAGAGGTGGTCGTGGTAACACTTGCTTCAAGAGTTCTACTAATCGAGTTCCTCGTATTGCAGAAAATGGTGAACCAGGAGAATCAAAACGTTTAATTTTAGAATTAAAATTGTTGGCGGATGTTGGTCTTGTTGGTTTCCCAAGTGTTGGCAAATCATCGTTATTATCAGTTGTCAGTAGCGCAAAACCTGAAATTGCAGATTATCCTTTTACCACAATCATTCCAAATTTAGGTGTTGTTTACACCAAAGACAAAAGAAGTTTTGTTTTAGCGGATCTTCCTGGACTTATTGAAGGAGCTCATTTAGGCAAAGGATTAGGCCTTCAATTTTTAAGACATATTGAAAGATGCCGAGTTATTGCTCACGTTGTTGATATGTCTAACACTGGTAGAGATCCAGTAGAGGATTACAAAGTAATCAACGAAGAACTTAAGGAATATGGTTTTGGTCTAGAGAAACGTCCGATGGTGGTTGTTGCTAGCAAAATGGATGAAGAAGGTTCTCTAGAAAATCTAAAGAGATTTGAAAAGGCAACCAAAGTTAAATGTTTACCAATATCTTCTTTGACTGATGAGGGCATTGATCAACTTGTTTATAAACTTGCCGATTTAGTCGAACAAACTCCTCCATTCCCACTTTACGATGCACAAAGCGAAGAACTTGATACAAAGATCTACACATTACCTGAGGAAGAAAAGGAATTCGAAATCAAGCACCCAGAATTACACACATGGGTGATTACCGGAGATAAAATTGTGAAGTTTTATCGTATGACCAACATCACAACCGATGAAGGCATGATGGTGCTTTTAACAAAGTTAAGAAAATTGAAAATTGATGATATATTAGAAGAAATGGGGGCGCAAGATGGAGATTCTGTCATCTTGGATGACTTCTCGTTCGAATTTGTGAAGTAATATGAAACTAGAAGAATATTTAAAGGTTATCGAGAAATTTGTAAGTGACTATCTACAAGAAACCAAAATGGATAGATATGTCCTTGGTCTTTCTGGTGGAGTTGATTCTTCTTTGGTGGCCGCAATATGTAAGAATGCAGTTGGCAAAGAAAAATTAACTTGTATTGCTATGCCTATAGATTCTCTTCCTGAAGATTTACAAGACGCTAAAGCAGTTGCAAAAGCACTAGATGTAGAATTATTAGTTATTGATGGTTCCGAAATCTTCCATCAAGCCACAAAAGCTTTTGATGATCAAGGTATCGAATTGGATAGAGCAACACTGTCTAACTTAAAAGTTAGAATTAGAATGTGCATTTTGTATGCGTATGCACAAAAGCATCGTGGCTTAGTTATCGGCACTGATAATGCTGATGAAAAATACACTGGTTACTTTACAAAATATGGTGATGGTGGTGTTGATCTTTTGCCAATTGTTTATCTATTAAAACGAGAAGTAATGGAAGCTTGTAAGATTTATGGTTTAGAAGATCGATTAGCATATAGAACTCCATCAGCAGGTCTATTCCACGGACAAACAGATGAAATGGAATTAGGTGTTACTTATAAAGATTTAGATGATTACCTTATAGGTAAAGACATTGATAATAAGTCAAAAGAAAGAATAGAATATTTGCATCGTATTAGCGAACATAAGCGTGCCCCTATTCCTACACCGAAGGAGTTCGATAGAGATGAATAAGAAAATTGATGTTGTCTTTTTGTCATCTTTATTAGCGGCAGCAGTGATGCTTGGCATTATATTGATGCTTATCTTAGTTCATTAGGAGAAAAATATGATTTATTTTTTAAGAGGAAAAGTTGCAGTTATTCATGAAGATTTCATCGTCTTAGATGTCAGAGATGTTGGCTATCAAATGCTTGTTAGTCATATTGATGAATATGCTTTAGGCGAAGAAGTTTTAATGTATACATATAACGTTGTTAGAGAAGACGAAAACTACTTAGTAGGTTTTAGAACCATTGAAGAAAAAGATGTTTTCTTATCTTTGATTAGAGTCAAAGGATTGGGTCCAAAAACAGTTATTGGCGCATTGAGCGCAACAACTCCTAATGATGTAGTTAATGCTATCGCAAGTAACAATGTTGCTTACCTTAAAAAATTACCAGGAATTGGTGCAAAAGCAGCTGGTCAAATCATTCTTGATCTCAAGGGTGAACTCACTGGCGGTAGCAAAGGCAATCCAAAACAATATGAAGATGTTTATGACGCACTTAAATCTTTAGGATTTAAAGGAGCGGCAATTGATCGTGTATTAGCCACAATTAACGAACCTGAAGCATCAACTGAAGATATCTTAAGAATCGCATTATCGAGGTTAAAGAAATAATGAGTAGATTATTAGACGCAAATAGCAATCAAATTGAAGATAGTTTAGATTCGACTCTTCGTCCTTTAACTCTTAACGAATATGTCGGCCAAAAAGACTTGAAAGAAAACTTCAAGATTTTTATTGGTGCGGCTTTACATCGTAATGAACCATTAGATCATGTCTTACTATATGGTCCTCCAGGATTAGGAAAAACCACTCTAGCGCATGTTATCGCTCACGAAATGGGCGCTAATATCCGCGTTGTTACAGGTACTACAATTGAAAAAAGTGGTGATTTAGCCGCAATTCTTTCCGAATTAGAACCAGGCGATATTTTGTTTATTGATGAAATCCATCGTTTGCCTAGACAAGTTGAAGAATCTCTATATTCAGCAATGGAAGATTTCCGCTTTGATATCGTTATTTCTCGAGACGCGAATAGCAAGTCAATTTCTATTCCATTGCCACCTTTTACTTTGATCGGCGCTACAACTAGAGCAGGCGATTTATCTTCGCCATTAAGAACAAGATTCGGTATAACCGAAAAACTTAATTTCTATACCGAAGACGAGATCAAAGATATCGTTCTTAGAACATCACGTGTTTTAAAAACAGATATCGATTTAGAAGGGGCAAAAGAAATCGCTAAAAGAAGCAGAGGAACCCCTCGAATTGCCAATAGATTATTTAAACGTGTCAGAGACTTTGCTAACTATCAAGGCAAAGATAAAATCTCTTATGAAGATACAATTCGAGCGTTAGAAGCTTTAAAAGTTGACGCTATCGGATTAGATGATGTCGATGTGAGATATCTCAAGACATTAATCGAAAGATTTAAGGGAGGTCCTGTAGGCCTAGACACATTAGCAAATGCTATCGGTGAAGAGATTATGAATCTTGAAGATGTCTATGAACCTTATCTATTACAAATTGGATTTATTGACCGCACTCCAAGAGGAAGAGTAGCAAGAGATAAAGCATACAAACATTTACATATCACTTATCAAGAAACGCTGTTTTAACTATGTTAAAAAGTGTTTTTATATACGCGCGAGCGAAAAACAATTGAAATATAAACGAGATTGTTGTAATTTATTTATCAGTACGCACAAGCGAAAGTTTATATTAAACTTCGGAGGTATCACCAAATGAGAAGATTATGGGCCCATATTATTATCGCCTTTACATGCATGGTTGCTGTTTTTGCCAGCTTCCCATCAATCGTTAAAGGCATCAGCACAAACGGAGATTATGAAACCCGTCGTGAATTTACTTTACAGTTAAGTCAAAGAGAAGCTACGGATGAAGGAGAAACACCTGCTCTTACAGATAATAGTGCAAGAGAGATGGCTTCTATCATTGAAGACAGATTAACAACTGCCGGCGTCTCATCTTATGAATTAACAACTTCTGGTAATGATATCGTTACCGTTAGTTTTTCCGCTGATAATCCTTCTCAATATACTCAAATCGTTACCTACCTTACCTTCTCAGGATCTTTTGCTTTAGTTAACCAAAACCCAGATGGCGAACCTCTTGCTGGAAAAGATTTCTTAGCTGGCAGTGTTTACACAAAATTTGAAAGCGTAAACGAAGAGCCAACTGTTATCATCCCTGTTAATACAGAAAGCGAAGCTTATAAGAATATCGTTGAATGGGCAAGAGCTAACCCAGTTGAAGAAGAAGAGAGCGCTGAAGGAAGCGAAGAAACCACAACAGTTAAACGTTATTATGTTTACATTCTCTATAACTATGTTGTTGGCGATACATATAAGAGCTTACAAGAAGCAAATAAATTAAATGAAAAGTTATTGCTAACTTTCGATGTTTTAGAAAATGATGACGCTGGTTTCTATTACGATTTAGGAAACGGCAAAAAAGCATATTCCTATGTTTGTCACTTCTCAGATTCTAATAACAACAGCACATTAGATGGCGCTGAAGTTACAGCAGCATATGATCAAGCTAAGTTCTTAACTAACTTATTCAATGCCTCAGCATTAGATTATGATGTTAAATGTATCAAAGGTTTAGCTAGTGGCACTGAAGTTTATAAAAAGGCTGCAGTTGAAAATATCTTCAACTTTGGTTCCATTGCTTGGACAAGCACATTAACAGCTTGTGTTGCTGCATTTATCATCATTACCTTATTACTTGTTGCATTCTACAAATTAGGAGCATTAAGTATTGTTACAACTTCTACTGTTACTACCTTCCTTTCATTCTTGTTCATGGTAGTGGCGGGTATGGAATTTAATTCCTTAGCAATCGTTGGCTTTATTTTGGTGGCAGTTGTTGGTATCATCAGTGGTATTATTTATAATACCAAACTCAAAGATGAAGTTTACAAAGGCCGTACATTAAAGAAAGCTAACTCCGAAGCTAGTAGAAAATCTACTTTACCAATCTTAGATGTTCATTTCGTCTCCTTGATCGTTGGCTTAATGATTTATCTATTAGGTGGTCAAGCATTACATACATTCTCATCAGTATTAATTTTAGGTACTCTTGTCAGCGCTATCTTAAGTACATTAGGACTCAAAGGTTTAATGTGGTTATCCACTAATACCACAGCGTTAACTGGCAAATATCGTTATTTCGGTATTGAAGAAGATAAAGTTCCTAACCACATGGCTGATGAAAAGCAAACTTACTTTGGCCGTTATGCAGACAAAGATTTAACAAAATCTAAGAAACCAGTTTCTATTATTGGCCTAGTAGCATTTGTTGCTGCATTTGCAGGTGTTGTAGTCAGTGGTGTTCTAAACCATGGTTCATTATTTGCTCCAGCTAAAGAAAAAGAAACTATTAGTGAAATTTACATTGTTAATACTATTAAAGTCTTTAGCGATGATGACACTTCTCCTGCTAGTAAAGACTTTGTCCAAGATAGCATTTTAGCAAACCTTAAGGTTTATTATGAACAAGGTGATATCCCAACCTTTACCGAAGAAGATAAACACGACACTCTTCTCAAATTATCTTCAGAAGTCAACGAATTCACTGTAAGTGAAAGTAAAACAGACGAAGGTACTACTACAAATTATTTACACACATATTACCAAATCAAACTCAGCAAGCTCATTAACGCAGAAACAGCATATGTTAAGGACAAAGATGGACTTATCGCTGATAATACTACAATAAAACAAGCTTTCGAAGAATACTTTGAAGATACCTCTATTTGGTCTTCAAGTCTTGAAAACACAATGAACATGAAGTCCGTTAAGACAGTAAGCAATGAAGCTACCCCTGACTGGAACAAGCTTTCATTAGCAACATTTATCGCAACTTTAATCGTTACTGTCTATTTGATGCTTAGATATCGTTTAAGCCGTGGCTTAGCAACACTTATCTATCCAGCAGTTATCAGTGCAATAATCCTAGGATTATTCGTCCTGTTAGGCCTCACAGGTTTGGCATTACCTGCTAGCATCTCTATCGTCATTCCAGTAGCAACCATCTTCTCATATGTCTTTATGATTATGATCGCTAATAAGGAAAGAGATATGTTCCTTGATGAAAGAGTAAAAGACAATTCTGTCGAACATCGTCAAGAATTATCTAAGAAGGCTCTTGGTATTTCCTTCACATCCCTTTGCGCAGTTGCAGTTATTGGCACTTACTTATTCATTAACTTCTTTGGATTTGGACCTGCCGTAACCTCATACGCATATATTGCTGGAATCCTCGGTGTCTTATTATCATTAGGCTTAGTGGTGGTAACTTACATACCTCTATCCAACCTCTTATTAAAAGCATTCAGTGGTGTTAAAGTTAAAAAACCATCTGCTAAGAAGAATATCAAGAACGTTAAGAAAGATACTTCTGCCGAGCCAGAAGAAGCAATCTTCATTGGTATCAACGATTAACGAATATAGCTACACAATGTGTAGCTTTTTCATATATGAATAAATCATTATTAGAAAAGCTTTTAGATTATTATCACATCAGTTATGAAGATTATCTTCACATAACTAGAGAAGTCAACTTGTCTTCCTTTAAAGAAGGACATGATTTTGATGATATCGATAAAGCTGTAGATTTAGTCAAAGAAGTAATCGCTAATAATGGTAAGATTATTATTTATGGTGATTACGACGCAGATGGAGTAATGGGAACAAGTATCTTGGTGAAGATGTTCCAATATCTCGATGTTGTTGTTTCATATTACATTCCTAACCGTTATAAGGACGGATATGGATTAACTTTATCTCATGCACAAGAATACGCCGCCAATGGCTTTAATTTAGTGATTACAGTTGATAATGGGATATCTGCCTTTGAACCAATTGATTATTTAATTAATAACGGCGTTAAAGTTTTGGTATTAGACCATCATCAAGTACAAGATACAGTTCCTAATGCTAATGCAATTTGCCATCCAACTTATACACATTTTGGTGAAACAGCTTCTAGTGGAGCTTTTACAGCGTTTGTCTTTTCAATTGCTTTATTAGGTAGGATTGATAAATATTTGGCAACGTTAGCCGCTATATCACTGATAAGTGATATGATGCCTCTTGTAGACTACAATAGAGACTTATTAAGAGCAGTATTTAAAGAATACCGTCCTTTCGAATTTTCTGCGGTTGATTTATTAGCAGATCACGATCCAATCGATGAAACAGTGATTGGCATGAAAATCGCTCCTCGTATCAACTCTATTGGCAGACTTTGTGACGATGAATCAATCAATCAGATTGTTAATTATTTCACGACAGATGATGAAGAATTCATTTTAAACTACTATAGCTACATATTAGACATGAATGAACTCAGAAAGAATCTCTCTAAAGAAGTAGCAGGTTTATCATTAGAAGACATCAAAGAAGCGATTGTTATTAAAGGCGAATATAAAGAAGGAATTATTGGCTTAATTGCTAACTCATTAGTAAACAAATATCACGTTCCTTGTGTTGTCTTTACTCGTGGAGAAAGCGGTTCATTAAAGGGTAGTGCAAGAGCTCCAGAAGGATTCGACATCATTAAAGTCTTTAACGCTTTGTCTAACTTAATGCTTACCTATGGTGGTCATGCTTTAGCGGGAGGATGCTCAATTAGCGAAGAAAACTTCGTATTATTCAAAGAAGAATTTATAAAATTATCTAAAGATAATCATGTTGAATATGTTCCTGTCAGCGCAATTGAAGTATCCTTTAACGAAATTAATTTAGAAAACTACGAATTAATTAAATCATTCTCTCCTTTTGGCGAAAGCTGGGAAAGTCCTTTATTAAAAATTAGTCATATCAAGACTAACACATTAACTTTCTCTAGAGATGAAAAGCACATCTTAACTTCAGTTGGTTTTTCATTACGCCTAATTGGCTTTAATTTTTCAAAAGAAGAAGTCCTTAAAAACGATTATGTTGATCTCATCGGAGAACTTAAAAAGAATAGTTATAAAGGCAAGACATATTTAGAATTCAATATCAAAAAAGTTGAACCTCATAATTAAACTACATTATCAGATATTGATAGGTAGTTTTGTTATATTGAAGAAGGAAGAGAGTTAATATTCTCTTCTTTTTTAAAGATTTTATTACTTTAATAAAGAAATAAAG
>CADCPC010000037.1 GCA_902803285.1 uncultured Erysipelotrichaceae bacterium
ATTTTTGTTATTGATCATTTAATTGGCCAAGGTAATCCATTTGTAACTTCTGATTTATTATCATTAAAAATGTCTCTTGACGTTAAAGAGATTGAAAAAATCTTAGCAAACTTAATTACCAAAGGTTTCTTTGAATATAAGACTCAAGGTAAGAAGACAGTGGCGACATTAGAGCCATTAAAACAAAAACTTTATCGCGAGTTCCAATTATTCCTTTCTAAGGAAGAAGAGGAAAAGAGTAGCAAACGCATCACTGAAGAATTAGATAACATCTATGCTTCTTTTGAAAAACTCTTAGGCAGAAGTTTATCACCTGTAGAAATCGCTAAAATCCATGAGTGGGTTTCTTATGGCTATTCAGATAAGACTATTATTGACGCTCTTAAGGAAGCATTATCTCAAAACAAAAAATCTTTAAGAAGTGTCGATAAGATTCTTTTGAGTTGGTCTCAAAGAGATGACTTATTAGCAGAAGGTCTCACTCCACTTGCCACAGATTGGGATAAGAATTTAGAAGAGACAATTAGAATTGCAAAAACCCCTTGGATTAAAAAGCCAGAAGATGACTAATAAAGATAAAATTAACCTTATTTTAGACTTTGTAGATTCACTTTTCCCAGATGCGAAATGTGAACTTTTTTATAATAGGGATTACGAATTAGCAATCGCGGTTATGCTCAGTGCTCAAACCACTGATAAGGCTGTCAATTTAGTGACAAAACCTCTATTTTCCACTCATAATTCCTTAAAATCTTTAGATGAAATGTCTCTAGAAGAAATTGAGGAATCGATTAAAAGTATCGGCTTATATAAAAACAAAGCTAATAACATAAAAGGAATAACCCACAAATTATTAACAGATTTTAGTGGTGTTCTTCCAAGTGATAAGGATCTACTACAAACTTTACCAGGTATTGGCAATAAAAGTGCAGGGGTTATCAGGTGTGAGATTTTTAAAATCCCTGACTTACCAGTAGACACTCATATCATTAGAATTACTAATCGCTTAGGGATTGCTAAAAGTAGTGATTCTCCACTAGATATAGAATTAAAACTCAAGAGACTAATCCCAAAAGAAAGATGGATTAAGACTCACCATCAATTAATCCATTTTGGACGTTATTTCTGCACAGCAAAAAAGCCTCGCTGCGAGGCTTGTAAGCTTAGAGATATTTGTAAAAATTAAAAATACTTTTTATCAATCGCTTCAATATATTTGATGCGAGGATTATAGGATTGTTCAACTTCGATTCCGTTTTCTTCAAAGCATGATAATGGAATCGATTTTCTTTCTCCGTGCTCGTAGAAATGAATCACGTAGCTAGCATCTAATAAATATACTTTGCCTAAGAGTTGAAATTGAATAATGAAGAAGGCAATGCCACCGTGTTCAATAACTAACTTCAAGTGTTCGATTTGATGCTTAGTAATATTGCTAAGAGGGAATGAAGTTTTATTTTTGGTATTCTTAGCTTCAAAATCAATGTATTTGCCTTTGTAAACCCCGTTATAATCGGTTGTAGATTGCTCTTCAAAATATGCGTGCGTGATTTTAGCACCCTTTGTATAATCGACTTTAACTATGTTAATAGGAGTTGGTCTTTTAGTGATTAAACATATATGTTTATCTCTATAATATATATTTGATTGATTAATATCTTCTTCAAACGCCATACCTCTATTTGCAGAGCTAATAGAAAGTTCAGACGCAGACTTTTTGCTTTGTCTTGTCTTCTTTTTGACTTCTTGATATTGCTGTCCGTTTGGATAATTAATCATTGAGATATTCCTTTGCAAATTGTTGGAAATCACTTGCGGATACATTACCGCCTTCTGCTAAACGTTTTAGAGCTTCTTTTGCAGGTTTAGGGAGATGGTTAAGATGGCCAAGTGTTTTTAAATATTCTTTTAAAACAATATCTTCTTTTTCATAGAATGAACGATATAGATTCATCAAGTTAACTGCGTCAGCTTGAGGATCATGTTCAGTACCATCAAAATCAACATTAAACACTTTGAGATAATTAGCGAGCGAATAAGGATTGTTGTTATCATCTCTAATGAATTCAAAAATCACATTTTGGAAGTCGATGTAATTCTTTTGAATTACTTTACTAATATCTACTGGTGCATCTAAGTTATAACTAACTGATTGATTTAAGATACGGATATCGTGATTACCAAAAGTCATAAAAGCGGTGTGAGAATATGAGATTCCACAGTACTTTTTGATTTCTTTAAGTGCTTTAGAAAAAGGGATCCCAAGTTTGTCTAAATCTGCCTGTGTGATGCCAGTGAGATTTTCAACAAATTTGCCAATCTTATTTTTAGCTTTTACATAGTACTTAATTGGCTTTTTAACCCTTTTAATTCTACCTTTAGAATCGATAGTGGCAAAAACTGCTCCAAAAGCAATCATCTCATGAGAGAATTGAGAACCTTCGAAGTCTAAGAAGCATATAGCACGTTTGTTTTTTAATAATTTGGTTAAACTTTTCATCCCCATAATCTTACTTTACTCAGTAAGTAATTTTCAATATAAAGCGAAAAATATTAAAGATAGATGTATTCTAGTTGCTAATTTTATTAAAAATTAGTAAGATAATACTACAGCGATTTATTATGCCTATTAAACTTAAATATTCAAGCGAAACATTACTAAACAAAAAGTTCAAAGAAAAAGGTGTCGGATATGATTCATTCGATGTCGACAGCACTTTCGATGAAGTGATTACCGATTATAAGAAAATCGAAAACAATGTTTTACTAACAAAAGAAGAATTTGAAAGTTTAAAAAAAGAGATTGCTGAACTTAGAAAAAGTAATATCGATTTGAAGATTCAAGTCGATAACGAGAAGGGCAAGATGAAGTACATCAAAAAAGATGGCAAAGACATCCATATTGATAACTTAGTCCTTCTTAAGAGAATTGGGAAACTAGAACAAATTATCCACGATAAGTTGCACATAGATCCTGATGAAATTAACACTAACTTCGATCCGGATGATTGCTGACATTCGTTAGAGGAAAGTCCATGCTCGCACAGTCTGTGATGGCTGTAGTGATTGCGCTAGCGGAACAAATAACGCTAGGCACGTAGGAGTGCGTGACGGCAGGAGGAGGCCTAAAAGGAAACTCATGGTCAAACCCTTGAAAGTGCCACAGTGACGTAGCTTATTTGAAAGAATAAGGTGGAACGCGGTAAACCCCACAAGCGAGAAACCCAAATTTGGTAGGGGAGGCCTGATAGAGAACCGAATTGATTCAGGCAGGTATTAACCTAGATAAATTATCATCCTAGACAAAACATGGCTTACAGGATCGAAGACTCACTTAAAAGGAAGTAATGTTATGAATTTACCAACAAAAATCACATTTTCTCGAATAATTGCCACGATTTTACTTATCGTTACACTTTTTGTTTTATCGTTCTTTGATAACCTAAATCTACCAACTTTAGGCGGCACAAGAATTAACCTTATTTTCTTGGTTATCTTTGCATTTTTTGTTCTTGCAAGTTACACCGATCATTTGGATGGAAAATTAGCAAGAAAGAACAATCAAGTTACAGACTTAGGCAAATTTTTAGATCCTGTTGCAGATAAACTATTGGTCAATTCAATGCTCATCTTCTTATGTGCCCCATCTCTATTTGCAAAATATAACTCCGAACAGACAGCATTCATTCCTGTTTGGTGTGTAATCATTATGGTTGCCAGAGATACAGTGGTAGATGCATTGAGGTTTATCGCAGCTCAAAAAGGTGTTGTGGTGGCTGCTAATATCTTCGGTAAATTAAAAACTGTCTTACAAATGGTAGCAATTGGTGCAGTCTTGTTAAACGACTTCCCATTCCATTACATGTATCCAAGTAATACTAATCCTTATCTCACAGTGACAGCATTCTTAGTATATTTAGCAACATTAGCGTCATTCCTTTCAGGAATAATCTACATTATTCAAAATAGAAAAGTATTCTTAGGAGAAAAGAAATAATGAGTTCTGCTGAGAGCATTAACAAACTTTTTAGAGAGAAAGGCAGAACATTAGGTTCTGTTGAATCTTTTACTGGTGGTGGATTTGCTGAAGCAATAACATCAGTTAGTGGAGCTTCTCATTTCTTTAAAGGTGGCTATGTCACCTACATGACTGAAGAAAAGAATAGACTCTTAGGAATTAGCTGGGAGACTATTGACAGATACGGTGTTGTTTCTCAAGAAGTAGCTGGAGAGATGGCAGGTCACGGTAAATGTTTATTAAATGTTGATTATTGTGTTTCCTTTACAGGCAACGCTGGACCAACAGCGATGGAAAATAAACCAGTTGGAGAAATCTATATCGGTATTGCCTTCAAAGATACAGTACAAGTATTTGCCTATCACTTAGAAGGCACTCGTGAAGAAATTAAAAATAAAGCAATTAATATTGCTTTTGAGCATTTGGAACAAATTGTTTCAAATAATTAATAAAATTGCCCTATTCAAATAATGAGGAGGTTATTATGGAACCAAAAGAAAAAAATAGTGTAGAACTAGAAGCAGTTCTTAAACAAATTGAAAAGGAATTCGGCAAAGGTGCAGTTATGAAACTCGGCGATCGTGCCGCAGTTGATGTGGATGTTATTCCTACTGGCTCACTTTTATTAGATGAAGCTCTTGGAGTGGGCGGATATCCAAAAGGACGCATCATTGAAATCTATGGACCTGAAAGTAGTGGTAAAACCACTTTAGCATTACATGCAATTGCTGAATGCCAAAAACAAGGTGGAAGAGCAGCATTTATTGATGCTGAACACGCTATCGATCCAGTTTACGCTAAGAACTTAGGTGTTGATATCAACGAATTAATCTTGTCTCAACCTGATAGCGGAGAACAAGCATTAGAAATCGCTGAAATGTTAGCTAGTAGTGGCGCTATCAATTTAATTGTTGTTGACTCTGTAGCGGCATTAGTCCCACAAGCCGAGCTTGATGGAGAAATGAGCGATTCTTCAGTTGGCTTACAAGCTAGACTTATGTCTAAGGCGATGAGAAAAATTGCAGGTATCTTAAACAAGAAAGAATGCGCAATGATCTTCATTAACCAACTTAGGGAAAAAGTTGGAGTAATGTACGGCAACCCTGAAACTACTTCTGGTGGTAGAGCTCTTAAATTCTATGCAACTATTAGATTAGACATCAGAAGAACAGAAGCAATTAAAACTGGCGCAGATATCACTGGTAATACTTGTCGCATCAAAGTGGTTAAGAATAAAGTCGCTGCCCCATTCAAACAATGTGAAATCGATATCATCTATGGCGAAGGTATCTCTAAAGATAGCGAAATCTTAGATGCTGCAGTTGAACTTGGCATCATCAAGAAAGCTGGCTCATGGTTTGAATATAATGGCAACAAGATTGCTCAAGGTCGTGACTCTGCTAAAAACTACATCAAAGCTAACGAAGATGTTAGAGAAGAGTTATTAAAACAAATCAAAGAAGCAAAAGCTCAATAGGAAAGACGGCTTAGGCCGTTTTTCTTTTTTAATTAATGCTTTATCTAAATAGACAATTTGTCTATAATAAGGCTGTACCCTCGGAAGGTACTTACCTATAGATTCTCGTTTGAGACATTAGTTTATCAGGCCCAGCCTGTTACATATACAATCATTCTAATCATAATTTTTTAGGTTGATTTAGGTAAAATAGTCTTTTTGACTATGTTATTTAGAAAGGACACGTAATATGTCAGTTGTATTAAATGGTTTTACCGAAATTGGTTTACCAATTATTTTGGCGTTTGCTGGTTTATTAATTGGCGCTGCAATCGTCTTCTTTGTTCCATTATTTAAGAAACAAAGAGATCAAAATAAAGCTGGTAAAATTATCCGCGATGCTGAAATTAGAGCAGAACACATTGTTAAGAATGCACAACTTGATGGAAAACAAGCTGTGAACGAAATGAAAAACGAAGCAGATAAAGAGATTAAAGAAAGAAAACTCGAAATCACTGCTCAAGAAAATAAATTATTCCAAAGAGAACAAAGTATCGATCGTCGTGACTTAGCGTTACAAAGTAAAGAGAACTCTCTTGACGAGAAGAACGAACTTCTCTCTAAGAGACTTAAAGACGTCGATAAGAAAGAAGCGCTTTTACAAGAGAAGATTGATTCTATCATCGGAGAACTTGAAAAAGTAGCTCAAATGTCTACTCAAGAAGCGAAGAATGAATTATTCGCTAGAGTAGAAAGTAAGGTTTCTAAAGAAATTGCTTCTTATATCAAAAATAAAGAAGACGAAGCTAAAGAAACTGCTGCTGCTAAAGCTCAAGAATTAATGGGCTTAGCGATGAGTAAATACGCTCAAGAAACAACACAAGAAAGAACAGTGGCAACTGTTGCTCTTCCTAACGATGAAATGAAAGGACGTATCATTGGCCGTGAAGGTAGAAATATCCGTTCTTTAGAAACATTATTAGGTGTTGATTTAATTATTGATGACACTCCTGAAGTTATCACAATTAGCTGTTTCAACCCTATTAGAAGAGAAATCGCACGTATGTCTTTAGAAGCGCTTATTAAAGATGGACGTATTCAACCAGGCAGAATTGAAGAAATTGTTGAAAAATGTAAAGCAGAAGTTGATGAATCTATCCATAAGACAGGACAAGATGTTGCTTTCAAACTTGGTTTACCAAGAATCAATAAAGAATTACTCGACTATGTCGGTAGATTAAAATATCGTACCAGTTATGGTCAAAACGCTTTAGATCATTCTATTGAAGTTGCTTATTTAGCAGGCGTTATGGCTGCTGAACTTGGCTTAGATCAAAACCTCGCTAAAAGAGCAGGCTTATTGCACGATATCGGCAAAGCTCTTGATTTCGAAGTTGATGGTAGCCACGTTGAATTAGGCGCTAGACTCGCTAAGAAATATGGCGAAGGAGATGTTGTTGTCAACGCTATTGAATCTCACCACGGCGATGTTCCAGCAAAATATGTTATCTCTCATTTAGTCCAAGCTGCTGATACATTATCTGCTGCTAGACCTGGTGCTAGAAGTGAAATGCTCGAAAACTACATTCAAAGAATTGAAAAGCTTGAAGAAATCTGCAATTCCTATGATGGAGTTTATCAAAGCTATGCAGTCCAATCTGGTCGTGAATTACGAGTGATGGTAATTCCTGATAAAATCGACGACATTGGAGCATTTAAATTAGCAAGAGAAATCAGAGAACGCATTGAAAATGAAATGACCTATCCTGGCCAAATTAAAGTCAATGTTATCCGTGAGTATCGCGCTGTTGAAACCGCAAAATAATCACATAGAAAAGAGTTATTTTGAAAATACTATTTATCGGTGATATCGTTGGCAAAATTGGCCGACGTATGATCAAAGATCATTTAAAGGAAATTGTTGATAAACATAACATTGATTTTGTCATTGCTAATGGGGAAAATGTTAGCCATGGTAAAGGCATATTAAGACACCATTATTTTGAATTAATAGATAACGGTATTGATGTTGTTACCTTAGGCAACCACTATGACAATAAAAACGATATTAGACGTTATATCAACAGTGTTGACCGTTTAGTTAGACCTTTGAATTTACTTCATGAATATCCTGGTGAAGGAAGCATTGTTTATGAGATAGAAGGCATCACAATTAGAGTTACTAATTTGCTTGGTAATGCGATGATGCCTGAATCAGTTAATAATCCTTATTACGCTCTCATAGATATGCTCTCTGATCCTGATATTGAAAAGACCAATATTCACATCATTGATTTTCATGCAGAAGCAACTGGTGAAAAATATTGTTTAGCTCATGCGTTAGACGGCAAAGTAACGGCGGTATTAGGCACACATACACACGTACAAACTCGTGATTACCGCGTTTTAGAAGGTGGCACAGCATTTATATCAGATGTTGGAATGACCGGCCTATATGACGGGGCATTAGGATTTGATAAAGACTCTGTGACTAACAAGATTATTTATGGTCAGCAAAGTCCATTTGTCATCCCTGATGAAGGCAAAGGTGTCTTATCAGCGGTAGTGTTAGACGTTGATGAAATTGATGGTCGTACAAGAGACATATACCCAATCTACTTAGTGGAAGAATAAATATGAAAACAAAAATTGTAAATTACCCAGACATGATTAAAGCAAGAGATAGAAGCAAAGGCTCTACTAATTTCATTATGGGCAAAAGTGAGCATTTAGAAGAGATGAAGGCTCTTGCTAAAGGAAAGAAATATTATATTCATACTTATGGCTGCCAGGCTAATGTTAGAGATGAAGAAACTATGCGTGGTATCTTAGAATATGTGGGTTATACAAGAAGCGATGATATTTCTGAAGTTGATGTCGCCATTATTAATACTTGCGCAGTTAGAGAAAATGCTGAAGATAAGGTCTACGGTGAAATTGGCAATTTGAAGAAATACCGCAAAATTAACAAGGAATTAGTGTTAGCTGTCTGTGGATGCATGGTCGAGCAGCCAGAGATTTTGCAAGTTCTATTAGATAAGTTTCCTGAGGTCAATTTATATTTTGGAACGCATGAAATTTATAAGCTTATTGATTTAATTTATGAGGTTAAGAAACAAGGAACTAAAATCGTCTCTATTGAATCTAAAAAAGGCGAAGTAATTGAAGAAGAATTACCTGCTATTAGAAACAATAAATTTAAAGCGTATGTAAACATTATTTATGGATGTGACAAATTCTGTACTTACTGTATTGTTCCTTATACTAGAGGCAAGGAAAGAAGCCGTCATTTTATCGATATCATGAATGAGGTCAGAGATCTAAAAAGACTTGGTTATAAAGAGATTACTTTCCTAGGCCAAAACGTTAATGCGTACGGCAAGGATTTAGAAGAAGGATATGACTTTGCGGACGTTCTTGAAGAAGCCGCTAAAATGGGCATTCCTCGCATTAGATTTACAACTTCTCATCCTTGGGATTTCTCCAGCAAAATGATTGATGTTATTGCTAAATACGACAATATAATGAATTTTATTCATTTGCCTGTTCAATCTGGTAATGATGAAGTCCTTAGAAAAATGGGAAGAAGATATTCAAGAAGTGATTATTTGAATCTCGTTAAAGAGATGAGAAAAAAGATTCCTAATCTCTCTTTATCCACAGATATCATTGTAGGCTTTCCAAATGAAAGTGAAGAGGAATTTCAAGATACATTATCTCTAGTAGATGAAGTTAAATATGAAGCTGCGTTTACCTTCATTTATTCTCCTAGAAAAGGAACTCCAGCCGCAAAACTTGAAGATAATGTTCCATATGAAACTAAATCTAGACGTTTCAAAGAACTTGTTAGCCATTTAGAAAGACATATCGAAGAAGACGCTAATAAATATGTCGGAACCATTCAAAAGGTTTTGGTTGATGGTGTGAGTAAAACTGACGCTAATATGCTTTCTGGTTATACTGAAACTAATAAATTAGTTCACTTCCAGGGAGATGAATCTTTGGTGGGAGAAATTATTGACGTTAAAATTACTAGTAGTCATACATATTCTTTAATTGGAGAAAGAGTGGATGGATAAAGTCTTAGAACTAGCTGAAGAATTGAAAAAAGAGCTAGACGCATTACCTCTATTTATAGAATATAAAAGAGTGAAAAACAATCTTGAAAACAATCCTGAGATTCAAGAGTTGAAGAAAGAGATTGTTGGAGCTAAAAATGAGAATAGACTCCAAGATCATAAAGAGTTATTGGCTAGATATAATAATCACCCTCTATATCTCAATTTTGTGAGGCTATATGATGAAGTTAGTGAGTATCTAAAAGAAATAGTGAATATTTTGAACAAGAAGTGATGAAAACTCACTTCTTTTTGTTATATTATATTTTATATGATTTATGTTGTTGTTGGCCCTACCGCCAGTGGAAAAACTGAAGTCGCGATTAAAATTTGTGAAAAGAAGAATGCTTCTATCATTAATGGAGATGCTTTCCAAATCTATCGTGATATGGATATTGGGACTAACAAAATAGAAAAAGAAGACAAGCACTATAAAGACCATTACTTACTAGACATTGTTTCACCAAATGAAACATTCTCTGTTAAAGATTATCAAAGAGTAGCTAGAGAAACGTTAGACAGGCTATTAAAAGAACATAAGGATGTCGTTATAGTAGGAGGAACAGGATTATATATAAAAGCTTTGCTTTATGATTATCAATTCCCAGATGAAGAAGAAACATATCTAGAAGAATTTGATAATTTATCAAATAGTGAACTTCATAAAATATTAGAGTCTCTCGATAAAGAAGAAGCTAATAAGATTCATGAAAATAATCGCAAACGTGTAATGAGAGCAATATCGCTTATTAGAAATAACAATCAAAAGAAAAGCGAACTACTCGAAGCGCAGGCTCATAAACCTATTTATAAGGACGTTCGTATATTATTCATCTCCCCAAATAGAGAAGAATTATATGAAAAGATTAATCTCAGAACAAAGAAACTACTTGATTCTGGATTAGTGGAAGAAGTTAAAAACCTTCTTAACAAATACGATTTATCTCTTACCGCTAGACAAGGAATAGGATATAAAGAAGTAATTGATTATTTGGAAGGAAAAATAAATTATGAAGAATGTGAACAACTGATTTCTAAAAGAACTAGGAATTACGCAAAACGACAAGTGACATTTTTCAAACATCAATTTGATAACATTGAAACATACACTTCTGGCGAAGAAGTGCTATCCCATATTGATTAGGAGGAAAAAATATGGAAAACATCTACAAAATTGCAAAAAAAGCAGGAATTGCTGAAGAATTTGTAATTCCATATGGCCTTGATAAGGCGAAAATTGATCTTAAAATCAAAGAAACTTTACCAGAAAAAAATGGCAAATTAGTGTTAGTAACTGCGATAACACCAACTAAGGCAGGAGAGGGCAAAACCACATCTTCTATCGCTTTAACTGATGGAATGAATGCTATTGGAGTTAATTCATTATTGTGCTTAAGAGAACCTTCCTTAGGCCCTGTTTTTGGACTAAAAGGTGGTGCTACAGGTGGTGGAAAAGCTTCCATTATTCCTAGCGAAGATATTAATCTTCACTTCACTGGTGATATGCATGCTTTGACTTCATCAATTAACTTAATTGCTGCAATTATTGATAACCACATCTACCAGGGCAATGCTCTTAACATTGATCCTTCTAGGATTTTATGGAAGAGAGCTCTTGATATGAACGATAGAGCTTTAAGAAGCGTGACTGTTAATCAAGGAGAAAAGAAAAGCGCTCCTAGACAAGATGAATTTGTTATTACAGTTGCTAGCGAATTAATGGCAGTCTTATGTTTAGCAGAAGATCCAGATGACTTCATTAGAAGAGTAAAAGAAATAGTGGTGGCTTATACTTATGACAATAAAATTGTCAGAGTTGGCGATTTAAGGATTTCTAACGCTATTTATAAACTAATGAAAAACGCCTTCAATCCTAATTTAGTTCAAACTTTAGAAGGCAATCCATGCTTAGTTCATGGTGGCCCATTTGCAAACATTGCACATGGATGCAACTCTATCATTGCCACAAAGTTAGCTTTAAGATTAGCACCTGTTGTCATTACTGAGGCTGGATTCGGTGCTGACTTAGGAGCAGAAAAATTCTTAGACATCAAATGTCGAGTGGGTAATATCAAACCTGACGCAGTGGTGATAGTTGCAACAATCCGTGCTTTAAAACTTCATGGTGGTGTTGCTTATGAAGAACTTGGTGAAGAAAACGTTGATGCATTAGTTAAAGGACTACCAAATCTTAAGAGACATTTAGAAAATATTTCTAAATATGGAGTCCCTTTTGTGATTTGCATTAACCATTTTGCTAGTGATTCAGAAAACGAAGTAAAAACACTTATTAAGTGGTGTGAAAATAATCATTATGATTACGCTTTCTGTGACGCTTTCTTAAAAGGAGCTCAAGGAGCGGTGGAATTAGCAAAGAAAGTTAAATATGTGTTAGATACAAAAACAAGCGAGTATCATCCTCTTTACGACGTTAATAAGCCAATCAAAGAAAAGATTGAAACTATCTGTAAAGAAATTTATAGAGCAAAAGATGTCGTTTATACCGAATCTGCAGAAAAGCAAATTGAGGATTTTGCTAAATTAGGATATGACAAAACCCCAATTTGTATTGCTAAAACTCCGTTGTCATTCACCGACTCTCCTAAGGTATTAGGAGCTCCTGATGATTTCACAATTACAATTAGAGAAGTGAGATTATCCGCTGGAGCAAACTTCCTTGTTTGCTTAACAGGATCTATCATGACAATGCCAGGCTTACCTGCTATTCCAGCAGCGGTAAAAATGGAAGACGAAAAATAAAATAGTCAAATTTATTAAAAATAGCCCCCTATTCAAATAATAGAGGGGCTTTTTATGTCTGAAATTAAATTACTAAATGTTTCTAGAAAATATCAAATTAACAAAGATAAAGATTTTTATGCTCTTAAAGATGTCACTTTAATTATAAAAAATGGCTTTGTATCTATAACTGGTAAAAGTGGAAGTGGCAAATCGACATTACTAAACTTAATTGCGGGTTTAGATAGGCAAACAAAAGGCCAAATTTATATTGATAATAACGAGATATCTAAGATGAGCAAAAGGAAGTGGATATCGCTATATAAAAATAAGATTGGAGTGGTGTTTCAAAACTACAATTTATTAGAAGATGAAGACCCTATTTTTAATGTTGCTCTTCCATTACTGATAATAGGGGAAAACAAAAAAACTGCTTATAACAAGGCGAAAGAATATTTAGCAAAAGTGCGTATACCAGAAAGCGCGCAAAAAACGAAAGTAACTAAGCTATCCGGCGGTGAAAAACAAAGGGTTGCTATCGCTAGAGCAATAATTAAGTCACCTGAGATTTTATTATGTGATGAGCCAACTGGTGCTCTTGATTCAAACACTTCAAAAGAGGTGATAAATATATTAAAAGAATATTCAAAAAATCACCTTGTTATAATGGTTTCGCACAACCTACATATAATAAAAGCATATAGCGATAGAATTATAACAATTAAGGATGGTAGGATCGTTGAAGATGTAATGATTAACCATAATAAAGGTAGCCAAGAAGCAGTCAAAATAAAGAAGAAAAATAACACATCGTGGATAGATCATGTATCTATGTCTAATATTAAAAAACATGTTGTAAGAAGCATTGTTTCGTCGATAGCTTTAATAACATCTTTAACCCTAGCATTCTTAACATTTGGCTATGTTAGCGGAAAGGATGACGCTATAGATTTAGCATCTTATCGGCAACTCGATTATGGTGTTGGGACAATTACCAAAGAGGAAAAACTATCGAGTTCAGGAGTTCTCTCTTTAACAAGAATGACTAGACCTGATATAAGTGATATACAAAGTCATGTATACCTAACAGATAATTTTATAGTAAAACCAAATTTTGACGCAATTTTGCAGCAAAAACTGAATATTTCCATTGATAATAAAGTAATTGAAGGAGTATCTTTTGCACCAGTTTATTCCTTTGACAAACTACATATTAACTACTCTTTGATCACAGATGGGTACATTCCTAGTGAAGATACATTAAACTATCTAATTGTCAATAATAGCGCTTATGATTTGTTAGCTTTAAATGGCATAGGTAAATCTATTAAGATAAGCGCATATTCTCAAACAAATTATATTGATTTAGATGAGACTATTATTAGTGATACTTTTACTCTAGAATTTGATGCTTCTATTGTGGCGAAAGTTGATGAATTTAGTTATTTGCAGAATCCAAAAATTTATTATTCGTATGTTGCTTTAGAAGAATATGTTTCGAATTATTTATTAGAAAATCTAACAACCTACTTTAATAAAGATATAACGATGGCGGAAATGTTACTTGAATGCGAAAACTTCGACCCACTAACAAGCTATTCTTATCGAGTTTTTCCGAAAGATTTAAGCAAATTAGAAGCTGTTACAAAAAAACCACAATTAACGAATGGTTTGTCTTATTCATCATCATCGCTTCTTATAAGGGAATCGATTATTAATTTTCTCGAAGCCGCTAAATATGGGCTGATTTTGTTTTTGATAGTTACTCTAGTTGGGGCTACTTTAATCTTGGGCATCATATCTTTAACGAGCTATTCAGATGATCACAAGAAAAGTGCGATATTAACAATATTAGGAGCTAATTTGGAGGATATATCTAATATCTATCTAAATGAGTCTCTTGTTATTTGTTTTGTTTCTTTGGTAGTGTCGTTTCTACTCTCCTATCTCTTATCGTTTGCGGTTAATAAAATAATCAATAGTTTCATTGATATTGGTAGTTTGATAACAGTGCCATTAAATAGTTTCCTTGGAGTGCCTTTTTTCTTTCCACTTATCACTTTGATTTTAACTATCGCTATTTGTCTAATAGCGACATTACTTCCTATATATTTTTCAAAGAAAATTTCTCTTAAGGAGGAATTACAATCACTATGATTAAAATCAAAGATGTAAATAAGAAATATAATGATAATTATGTTCTAAAGAACATAAACATTAACTTACCAAATAGAGGTTTTATTGGGATATGCGGTCCTTCGGGGTGCGGCAAAACAACTTTGTTAAACGCAATTGCTTCACTAATTACTTTTGAAGGCGAAATCATTTTTAACGATATTAAATATTCTAACTTATCTCAAAATGACAAAGATACTTTAAGACTTTCTAAAATGGGATTTATTTTTCAAGACTTTAAACTATTTGAATTTGAAAATGTTAGAAACAATATTTTATTAACACTTGATGTTAAAACATCAAATAGCAAGGAAGATAAAGAAAGAAAAGTTAGAGAACTTTTATCTATAGTAGGCTTACAAAATAAAGAAAATGAAATGGTAAGTAATTTATCGGGTGGCGAAAAACAAAGAGTGGCAATTGCTAGAGCTATCGCTAATTCCCCAAAACTAATATTAGCAGATGAGCCAACAGGTAATTTGGACAATCAAAATAGCGAATCAATAATGAATCTATTAGAGACTATTTCTAAAAACGCTTTAGTGGTGATGGTAAGTCATGATGAGGAACTAACAAATAAATATGCTGATCAGGTAATTTATCTAAAGGATGGCCAAATTTGTAATAAAAAAAGCATAAACAAAGATGAGAATAAAAAGCTGACTTTGCCAATAAGTAGAAACAAAATTGCCTGCAAAACCTCATTATCTTCGCTGTTTTGTTTCAAACATGCCTTAAAAAATATTCAACTTAAAAAATGGAGAACACTATTTATTTTATTTACGACCTCATTAGGTCTATTTGGAGTTGGGTTAGGAAGTATTATATCTGATATCATATCTAATAACTTATACCGTAGTTATTCTGCTTTAATGGATGGAAACAAAGTGATAGTAAAAAATAAAGAAGAAGTAGGTATAAGAAAGTATAAAGCGTTAGATAGTTACGATGTAAATAATTTATATCATAGATATAAAGATGATATATCAGGACAAGGTGTCTATTATTGGAACGACTTTAATACATTCTTTTCCAATTACGATTTCTATATCGATACTGGAGGAACTAAGAAATATTTACCTTCTTTTATTCCTCGTTTGTTTAATGAATACGGTGAGTTAAATGAATTAGATGATGTTTATCCTTATCAAGTTAATGATCTCGGCGACAATGAAGTGGTGATGGGGATTGATATATCCACACTAAACGAAATATGCTATCAGCTTCATATTCCTCGTTCAGTTAAAGGATTATCAGATTACCTTTCTTTTAATAGTATTACAATCAATGTGGCTTTTGATAACAATAGTTGGGACTATCATGCTGAGTTTGCGATCAATTTAATAGGCTTTGTGTTAACGAAGAAGCCTTTGTTTTACCATTCATCTAAAGGATGGAATGAATATATATTTGAAAACCAATGTCATTTACCATCAACAAATATAATCACTTCAAATAGTAAAAACCCTTGGGATTTAAAAAAGAGTTATTACTTAGAATTTAAAAATAATAAAGATACCTTTTTAGAGGCGATAAGATTTGATCAAAAATATCAAGATATTATAGCAGAGATAATCACTGAGAAATATTATCCAAACTACTACGAAAATAGAGACCCGTCTTCATTTAATAGAATTATGCTCTTAAAAGAAAATAACAAAGACGATTTGCCTAGTCACATTCCATCATATTTTTTAAAAGCATCTAACAAAATTAATGATGTTATATATGGAAGTAAATATAGCTTTGCTATATATCCTGAAAGTTTAATGATGGGTTTTGCGAGAGAAACATATCTATCTAATAGTAAAGACAAAATCGAAGAAATAATTGATTTAAGTACATATTTAAAATATGAAGAATCAATGAATGTTGCTATTGAAGAAGATGTATTGGAAGGACACTTTGCCAAGAACAACGGATTTGTTTTTAGTTCTAAATATAAATTAATTAAAGGGAACGAACCCAGCAACTATGAGGAGATTCTAATAAGCTCAAAGATTAAAGATGTGTTGAGTATTGATATCGGAGATGAGATATATCTGGCATACCCGATAAAGGAAGCACTACTCGCTAACGGATATTTGTTACGAGACTATAGAAAAGCGGTTTTAAAAGTAGTAGGAATTACAGATAGTTTAAAAAGCGAGATATCTCATAACAATAAATGGACAATTATGTTTTTTCAGACCGCTCTAGCGATGTCTTCTTTTGATTTGATAATCGATAGTGTGGCATTAGACATAAAAGAGGATAGTGAAAATGAAGTTATAGAATTATTGGAAAAAGGATTTCCTACTATTAAATGTTATTCGCCGATGAAAGGCGTTAAAGAAAGCGTTCAAAATGTTTGCAAATACATAGAAATAATACTTCTAACTATTTCAACTTGTAGTGTAATAATATCTTCGTTGTTATTAATCCTATCTAATAATATTCATTTTAAAGAAATAAAAAAAGATATTGGTCTATTACGATGCATGGGTGTAAGCAGAACGCAATCTAGCAAATTAGTTTATGCTTATTCAATTTTAATGGCGTTTTTGTCAATCATTTTAGCGATATTTGAATTATTTGTTGTTTGTTTTGTTCTTGGAAAAACGTTCAGCGAGATATTGTCGATTGAAAGCGTGTTCGTCTTTAATCCGATATCGTTGGTATATATGTTTGTTTTAGATTTATCAGTGGTGCTGCTATCCTGCTTAATAATAAAAAGAAGGTTATATAATATTAACCCTCTTGATTATTTTGATTAGGATCTTCTTTTGGCGGTTTTTTAATCGCTAGAGACTCTTTGATTTGCTCGATACTTGGAAATACAAAGAATTTCTTTTTAAGTTTTTCTTGATTATCTTTTAACTTAAGTTGAACTTCGGATAGTTTGAGAACCACTTTATTGGTTTTGGCAAAATTTCTCATCGCAGTAGCAAGGTGGAATGAATAGGCGAAATCCACAATCATCATTCCTAAGACAACACCTATGAATAAGTAATAGATGTTATGGTTTTCTTGGGCTATCCAAAGAATGCCGTCTCTTAAAATAGGGTGTATGAAGAAATAATAAATAGCTCCAGCTGCAGTCCACAATAGGTCGAATAGTGGACAAACGATTCCCATGGTGTTACCCCAGCGATCGCTATAGTCCCATAGCTTCAAACCCATGCCCTTGATAAAAATTAAACCCGCAATAAATTCGATGGCAATCAGCACAATACCGATGAGTAAGATTTGTAGAATAATGGTGACCCAATGTGGAAATGAGGCAGGGAAAGCAATGCTCCTAAATAGTTCGCTTAAACCATATAAGCCAATTACTCCAAAGCCATATATTGGGAGATAAGGGCCAGTTAAAAAACCAGGATTCATCCAACGATGTTGCGAGAAAAATCTGCGGAAGAATACTTCAAGTATCCAACCGAACAGTGATCCAACTACAAATAAGGTAGAAATAACTGCAAAAATTGCCATATGAAAATTATAGCACTGGGTTTTAAAATTGTGAAAAAGATTGAATTATCTTGAAATAATGGCTACTTTGAATATAATTATTCAAGGACATAGATATTGAGGTTTATTAAAAATGGGATTAAAAGCAGGCATTGTTGGATTACCAAATGTAGGAAAGTCAACTCTTTTTAATGCGATTACAAATTCGCATGTTGAGGCTGCCAATTATCCATTTGCAACAATCAATCCAAATACTGGTGTTGTTAATGTCCCAGATGAGAGATTAGATTTTTTAGTAAACATTTTTAAACCTCAAAGAACTATACCTGCAACAGTAGAATTTTATGACATTGCTGGTCTTGTTAGAGGGGCCTCTAATGGAGAAGGTTTAGGCAACCAATTCTTATCACATATTCGTGAATGTGACGCAATCGTTGAAGTGGTTAGATGTTTTGAAAATCAGGACATTATACATGTAGAAGGTGGCGTAGATCCTATTAGAGACATCGAAGTTATTAATCTCGAACTTGTCATGGCGGATTTAGATACTGTCAGTAAAAGAATTGATAAAATTGCAAACAAAGCACGAATCTTAAAAGATAAAGAATCAGTGCTAGAAATGAGCATCCTTGAACCTATTAAGGCTGCTTTAGAAAAAGGCGAACCAGCTAGAAAAATATCATTAACTAGCGAACAAGAAGAGTTTACAAAGAGTTATCACTTATTAACCAAAAAACCAATTATCTATGTGGCTAATGTTGGTGAAGGTGATTTAGCTAATTTAGATGCATGTACTCATTATCTTTCTGTTGTGGAATACGCTAAAAAAGAAGGTAGCGAAGTTATCCCTGTTAGCTGTGAAATTGAATCACAGATTTCTGAACTACCACCTGAAGAAAGACAAATGTTCCTTGATGATTTGGGCATCAGTGAAAGCGGGCTTTCTAAAGTTATTAAAGCCACTTATTCACTGCTCAATTTACCAACATTCTTCACAGTGGGTGCTGATGAATGTCGTGCTTGGACTTTTAAAAACGGAATGAGTGCGCCTAACTGTGCCGGAATCATTCATACAGATTTTGAAAAAGGCTTTATCTGCGCCGAAGTTTATGCCTATGAATCAATTCATGAACTAGGTAGCGAACTCGCAGTTAAAGAAGCTGGAAAGATGAGAACTGAAGGTAGAGGATATTTCCCTAAAGACGGAGATATCATGTTCTTTAAATTTAATGTTTACGGAAAGAAATAGTGTTTATGAGAATTGGATATAGCAAAGACATTCATAGATTAGTGGAAGGCAGAAAATTAATTCTCGCCGGTGTGGTTGTTCCTTTTGATAAAGGTGAACTAGCACATAGCGATGGTGATGTTGTTTTTCATGCGGTTGCTGAATCAATATTAGGAGCACTAGCTCTTGGCGATTTAGGGAAGCACTTCCCTGACACTAGCGATAAAACGTTAAACATGAATAGCGCCTATATTGTTAATTACGCTTTTGAGAAAGCCTATCTATTAGGATATATTGTTAGCAATATTGATATATCAATATCTTTAGAAAAACCAAAACTCAAAAACTATATAAATGATATGAGAGAGCATATAGCGAAGTTACTTCATGTTGATATCGATCAAGTCTCGGTTAAAGCTGGAACAAACGAAGGATGTGGAGAGGTAGGAAAAGGAGAAGCAGTGGAAGCTACAGCGGTAGTTTTGTTAAAGAAAAGATAATTTTCTCTTGCTAGAAAAATTGCTTCACTTATAATATAAGGTCAATTATGGAATCAAAAGACTTACTCAAACTTAATATTCAAACCGCTCTTAAGAAATTAGGAATTGATTTAGATGTGTCAGCTATTTCTGTTGATGATTCTAAAAACCCTGAACATGGAGATTTTGCGAGCAATATTGCTTTAAAACTAGCAAGAAATGCCGGCAAAACCCCATTAGATTTCGCTAAAGAGTTGAATGAAGCACTTGATAAAAGCGAGATTGAACGCGTTGAAATTGCGGGTCCTGGTTTTATCAATTTCTTCATGAAAAAAGACTCATTAACCAGCGTTGTTGGCAAAATTATTGATGAAAAAGATAATTACGGACGTGGCGAAAAGAAAAACTTGAAAGTTAATGTTGAATTTGTTTCCGCTAATCCTACTGGAGACTTACATGTTGGCCATGCTCGTGGAGCAGCCATTGGAGATTCTATTTCCAGAATTATGGAATTTGATGGCTATGATGTCACTAGAGAATACTATATTAATGATGCCGGAAACCAAATTGATCATTTAGGCGAATCAATTCGTGAAAGAATTAAAGAAGCATTAGGCCTTCCTTTTGCTCTTCCTGATGATGGATACCATGGGGTGGATGTGATAAATATCGCTAACCAAATCAAAGACGAACTTGGCGATAAACTCCCTGCGTTCTTAGATGATCCTGATTCATTTGAATTCTTTAAGACAAGAGGCATGGAACTCGAACTCGAAAAGATTAGAAAAGATTTAAAAGAATATAGAATTACTTTCGACATCTATTCTTCTGAAAGGAAAATTCGTTCTGGGAATGCAGTTGAAAAAGAAATCGATTATCTCTCAAAATACATCTACAAAGATGAAGGTGCTTTAGTGTTAAAGACCACTGAATTCTTAGATGACAAAGATAGAGTTATCGTTAAGAGCAATGGCGAATATACATATTTCATGCCTGATATTGTTTACCATGTAAACAAATTATCTCGTGGATATGATAAATTAATCGATGTTCTTGGCGCTGATCACCATGGTTATATCAATCGTATGAAGAGTGCTTTAATGATGCATGGATATTCAAGTGATGTCCTTGATATTGAGCTCATTCAAATGGTGAGAATGATGAAGGATGGAGCAGAATTCAAACTCTCAAAACGCACTGGCAATGGCTACACACTACGAGAATTATGTGAAGATGTTGGAGTTGACGCTGCTAGATATTTCTTTGTCATGAGAGCAGCTACTGGACATTTAGATTTTGATTTAGACTTAGCAGTTAAACAAAGTAGTGACAATCCAGTTTATTACGCTCAATATGCCCATGCTAGATTATGCTCCATTTTGAATAGCGCTAGTGATATCAAAGTTGATAAAGCCTGTTCACATGCTGGAGAAGCTAGTGAATTTGCTCTTATCAAAGAACTCGCTAAATTCCCTGATGTAATTAAAGTAGCGAGCAAAGAAAGAGCGCCTTATAAAATTACAAACTACATCCATGATGTGGCTGAAAAGGTTCATGGATTCTATACAGAATGTCGTGTCATAGATCGCGACAATAAAGAAGTAACCGCAAGCAGATTAGCAATTTGCTTAGCAAGTAAAATCGTTTTGAAAAACGCCTTATCACTTCTAGGAGTTAGTGCTCCAGAACACATGTAAGGAAAAGGAGATATATATGCAAAAATCTTTAATTGAATTCGCTTATGAATTCGTCTCATCTCAAAAAGACCCAGTTAGCTTTGCTAAAATTTGGGAATATGTCAAAACTGAAGCTGGTTTAAGTGAAGAAGACGCAAATAGAAAAGCTGGTCAATTCTTTACCAACCTTATGCTTGATGGTCGTTTTGTCACATTAGGTGAAAACCAATGGGATTTAAGAAGCCGTCACACATTTGACAAAGTTCATATTGATATGAAAGATGTCTATAGTGATGTTGAAACAGATGATGACGACAGCGAAGAAAAAGAGGAAGAAGAAATTTACAATCAAGTCTTTGAAGAAGAACCTGAATCTGATGATGAATTCAAAGATAGTGATGAAGCTGAATCTGAAGACGAAAGTTCAGAAAGAGATTTCTAATTAATGTTTGAGAAAATTATTGATATTATCGAAAAGCACGATTCAATCGTGATTTTTGGTCATATTAATCCTGATGGAGATTGCTATGGATCCGCGGTTGGATTAAAACAAGCACTCCATTTAAAATATCCAGATAAAAAGATTTATATCACTGGTACTGGCTGTCCATCATTTTTCAAATTCTTAATGCCTATGGATAAGGTTAGTGATGATACTATTGCTAATTCATTAGCAATTTTAGTCGACGCTAATGATTTGTGGAGAATGGAAGATAACCGTATTTTTAACGCTAAAGCCTGGGCAAAAATTGATCATCATGTTGATGCTGGAACCTTTACAGAAGGACCTTTGGTAGTCGATGAAGGGGCTAATTCATGCTGCGACATCATTGTTAGAATGGTCATTGAACAAAATCTTCCAGTTGACTCAATTGTCGCTAATGCTCTTTATCTAGGAATATTAACTGATAGTGCTCGCTTCCAATTTGTAGAAGATTATGTTGGCACTTTTGAACGCGTTGGATTCTTGTGTAAACATGGTGCTGATCCTAAAGCTATAAATAGAATTTTATCGCTAGTGAACGAAAAAGACTTAGCTGCTAAAGGCTATATTTACACTCACTATAAAAAGAGTAAACACGGTGTTATTTCGCTAGTTTTTCCGAAGGAAATAATTAAAGAGCTCGGATTAAGCACTAATCAAATTAGCAACATGGTCAATCTTGTTGGAAACGTTAGAGGATGTCCAATTTGGTGTTCATTTGCAGAATATGAAAATGGAACAGTGAGAGTTGAATTTAGAAGTAATGGGCCTGCTGTTCAACCTGTTGCTGCTAGTCTTGGTGGTGGCGGTCATATGTATGCTGCTGGAGTAGGACTACCTAAGTTAGATTATCAACAAATCGATGAAATCATCCAAATGTTAGATAAAGTTGCTGAAGAATATAAAAAGGAGCAGAAATAATATGTGGGAAAAAGAACTACAAGCTGCTATCGAAGCTGGATTATTAGCAAAAGAGAAAATCATGGAAATCTATCACCAAAAGTTTGATGTAGAAATCAAAGATGATAATTCTCCAGTTACTATTGCGGACAAAACTGCAGACCGCATCATTCGTGAATATCTACATGAAAAATTCCCTACCCATGCTTTTTTAACTGAAGAAAGCGAAGACAATAAGGAACGTCTAAATAATGATTTTGTGTGGATTGTTGATCCTGTTGATGGCACAAAAGATTTCGTAGCAAGAGATGGTGAATTTACCACAAATATTGCTCTATGCTACAAACATAAAATTGTAGTTGGAGTAGTGGTTGCTCCTGCACTAGATGAATTATATTTTGCAAGTGCGAATAATGGCGCTTTCTATCAAAAACTTGGGCAAAAACCAGTTAAAATCCATGTAAATGACAAAATTGATGACTTAACTGTACTAACTAGCGTCTTCCATTTCAACGATGCTGAAAAGGCATTAATTGAGAAACATAGCGACCGCATAAAACATGTTATGAAAAAAGGCTCATCATTAAAACCTTGTGCGATTGCTCATGGTTTAGCAGAAATCACATACCGTCATTCTCCAAATACAAAAGAATGGGATACAGCGGCTTGCCAATTAGTAGTGGAAGAAGCTGGTGGATTATTCGTTGAACCTGATGGTAGCCCTATCACTTATAACCGCGAAGATGTTTATAACCGTAAAGGCTATATCGTTGTAAACCGTAAAGAAAATATCTTGTTATAAAAAAGACCCCAGTGTTCTGGGGTTTTAATTTATTTGGCTGGGGTACCTGGGATCGAACCAGGGGAATGTCGGAGTCAGAGGCCGATGCCTTACCGCTTGGCTATACCCCAATTAAAGAGCAACCCTAACTTCTAATACTCCAGGTACTTCTTCCTGCAAGATGACTTCTACTAATTCTTTAATATCGTTTCCAGCGTAAGCGCATCCATCGCAAGCGCCATACATTTTGACATAAACTATGCCATCTTGAAATGAGACGAATTGGCAGTCGCCACCATCTTTTTGTAAGAAGTGTCTAACTTTATCTAATGTTTCAATGATTAATCTTACCGTATCATCATTGACTTCTTTTTCTTTAACTTCCATCTTGTATCCTTCATACGCATCTTTTGCGTTGTTTAAAAAGTGTTCTGCAACTTTTAAAAAGTTGAAATTATGCTTTTCTCCTTCACCACGATAGTGCTTGGTGATGGCAACATTATACCACTGTAAGGAGATGAACATTCTCCACAAATAGTAACGTTTGACTTTATCGTAACTAGCGTTTCCAAAACAGTAGTGATCTAACAAAGTCCTGCCTTCTTTAACAGAAGCATTGCCAAATGTTGCAATATCATAAATTGGATCGTTATTACCCATGAATTCAAAATCTATGAGGTAATAGTCATTAGCCACACTTTTAACAATATTGCTTTTTTGAGCGTCGTTATGACATAACACTTTTTCTTGGCTTTCTAAGTAATATCTACGTTCAAACAAGAATTCGCGAATTTCACTATATAAAGGAGAAATCTCCTTTTGATAAGTTAATGCTTCTTTCTCATATTCTTCTAAGAATCTTCTAAAAGGAGCGTAATCACTTCTAGAAATGATGATAGAGCGATGTAATTGCTTTAATAGTTTTGCAACTTTATCGTAATCATATTCATCAACTTTATCTAAAGATAAACCTTCAATATATTCGTTGATTTTAATGCCTTTATCGACATCAAAATAAACGTTTTGACTAGTTAAGCCTAATCTAGCAACGATTTCTTGATGCTCTTTTTCTAGAGCACGATCAACCATCTCGTTAGCTTGTTCGGTAGAAACGTAAAGAATATATTTCTTATGGTTTGCGTTCTCGCATAGATAAGAAACATTCATCATTCCACCAGTGACTGGTTCAATGATTTTGCTACCTTCGCCTAACTCTTTGACTAATAGTTC
>CADCPC010000038.1 GCA_902803285.1 uncultured Erysipelotrichaceae bacterium
CTTCTTTTTCGGTTTTTGCTTTTTTATTAGCGATTAAGAAACGTCGATACTTAAATAGCTTATACAGCCTCACTAGTTTTAATAAAGAGAGAAATTCTAAATATGCTATTTCTTGGAAATGAGGTTCTAAAATAATAACCAAAATAAAAACTGTTAAGCAAATGATATCAACAATACTCTCAAGCGATAAAATCCATTTGAGTTTTCTTTTAATGAATGGTAGTTGAGGATAAGTAACATCAACCACAAAGAAACACACTATCCATTCAATGAAGAAGAATCCAATCATAATGTATTCAAATATTTTGAAAACCTCTTCGTGTTGTTTCCAAACATGAGTAACTTCTAAGCAAGTAAATGTTATTGATAATAAGACTATTAAAATGTAAAAAATATCAACCGATAATGAAAGGGGGTCTTTTGGGTTATGAGACTCAAAAGCGCGATGCAAAAATAATAAAAACTTATTAGGCTTATGTTCTTTTTCCATTAGTAACCTTTAATTGTGTTTTTTAAATAATCTAAATCTTTATCGGTAGTAACTTTAAAATTATTAGGACTACCTTCAATATAACAAACATCTTTATTATCTAAAGTAACTAAAGAAGCATCATCGCTCACCACTTCATTGGCAAAGCGGTTATGTAGTTCTTTAATTAATCCATATTTAAAACTTTGTGGTGTTTGGACGTCATAAGACAAGCCACCTAGTTCCATTTTTCTGCCTAAATTGCTCACTTCTTTTAATGCGTTCTCACTGTTTATTAAAACAGCAACCGCTTGATGATTCTCTAATTCCCTTATAGAACTAGTAATAATTCTATCGTCTACTAATGGTCTATCCCCATCATGAATAAGAATGTTATCACTATCACTATAATTTGTTTTGTTGAGTCCGTTTCTTACTGATGCTTGTCTAGTGTCTCCACCTTCAACAACAGTACTCACTTTTCTAAAATCGTGAGCGTAAACAATTTGCTTTGCAAATGAAAGATATTCTCTAGAAGTAACTAAAACAATTTCGTCAATTAATGGGTGACGATTAAAAGCATTAATAGTGTAGGCTACTAATTCATGCCCTTTTATTTTAATAAACTGTTTAGGAATAGAAGATGTGATTCTAGTTCCTGAACCCGCAAAAACTATTAATGCAATATTCATATTTATTCCTTGATAGGTCCTGTATGTCTGATGAATACTTCCACAACATTCTTTTTGCCATAGTGTTTAGACATCTCTGTCATCACTAGATCAAAAAGTTCATCTGGAACCACCGAAATAACACTGCCAGCAAATCCGCCACCATTAATTTTGATAGCGCCTTTACCTTCAGTTAATTGAACAAACAAATCGCAAGCTTCAAGAGGTGAACCAGCATAATCTCCTTCCACCATCATGTTCTTTAAATTGTTTGTTGAACTAATTCTAGATTCGTTAACCATTTGTAGGAAAGTGGCTCGATCGCCAGTTTTAATAGCCTCAACAGCTTTTCTAACTCTATCGTTTTCACTATAGAAATGAAGAGCGCGAGAAGCTTCGATATCAGTTAATAATTCTTTAGGTAATTGAGCTAATGTGGTGTCTCTTAAATAACTGACGCCTGCTTTTTTAGCGGCACTATACATATCTTGTGGTATAGCACTATATAGATGAGATAATTGAGCGTGGCTTCCACCAGTATTAATGATTACGAAATGTAAATCATCAAATGGGAAAGGAATATCTTCAATTATAGGATTTTGAATATCTTTAAAATCAATGTAGACAATATTGCCGTATGCAACACCAATTTGATCTAATAGACCACTAGCTTTGCCGAAATAAATATTTTCAGCGTATTGACCAGCTTTTGCTAAAACTAATTTAGAAATTTTGCCTTCATTAAACAAATCGTTAAAGATTTGACCAATTAGTAATTCGAATGCTGCAGAAGAAGAAACGCCAGCACCTGCGAAAATTGTGGATTCGCTATAGGCGTTGAAGCCACCGACTTTATAACCATGTTGTACTAAGTAAGAAGCTACACCTCTAATTAAAGCGCGGCTTGTTCCTTTTTCAGATTCGATTGGAAGAAGAACATCAGTATTAACAATATCAACTGGA
>CADCPC010000039.1 GCA_902803285.1 uncultured Erysipelotrichaceae bacterium
AATGAATATGTTCTAGCGGCGATTAAATATAATCAGCTATTATCTATTAATGATAATAATGTGGTAATATTAATAGTTGTCACTAGTTTGACTGCTCTATTATCACTTGGAGCATACATTGTATTAAGGAAAAGGAGAGGGATGAATAAATAATTATGAAAATGAAATTACCATTTATTATTGCTTCTTTAGCGTTATCGTTTACTGTTGCTGGATGTGGGAATAACAACATTCCTGAAACCATTGTTCCAACTTCATCTTTAATGAGCATTGTGGTTACTAAGAATCCAAATAAGACAACTTACTTAATCAATGAAGAATTTGATTCTACTGGGCTTGAAGTTACTGCCACATATAGAGATAAAACCACTGCAGTAGTTACTGAATACACTCTTTCAGGTTTCAGTTCTGAAACAGCAGGAGTTAAAACTATTACAGTTTCTTATAAAAGAAAAACAACAAGTTTTACAGTCAACGTTGTTGAAACTTCTGTTAATCCAACAGGCATTACTCTGTCACCAACTTCATTAACGCTTTATCCTAACCAAGGCAAAGCATTAACAGTTATTTTTGCTCCAAGCAATGCAAACTCAAATTTAGGATTAACTTGGTCTTCTAATAGTTCAGTTATCACTGTTGATGATGGCATGGTGTTTGCTTCTGCTAGCGCTACAACATCTGATACAGCGATTATCACTGCAACTTCAACTTATGATTCTTCAATTACTGCTTCAGTTAATGTAACAATTGAAGAAGAACCAGCTCCAACACAAGACGCTTGGACCATCATGATATACCTTTGCGGTAGCGATCTAGAAAGTGGTAACGGTTTAGCTACTAGTGATCTTAAAGAAATTTTAAGTGTTGCTGGTCAACCAGACGATGTAAATATCATTGTGCAAACTGGTGGTGCATCTAGCTGGTATTCAACATATGGCATTTCTGCTTCCAAATTAGGCAGATATCATATTGAAAACAAATCATTAAAATTAGACGCCTCATTAACATATGCAAGCATGGGCCTAACTTCTACATTCCAATCTTTCTTAGAATGGGGATTAACAAATTATCCAGCTGAAAAAACTGGTGTTATTCTTTGGAACCATGGTGGTGCCCTTGATGGAGCGTGCTTTGATGAAAATGAAGACTACGATGGTTTAACTAACGACGAAGTTAAGACAGCATTGTCTAATGTTTTTAGCAAAAAAGGATTAACTGAAAAGTTAGAATGGATTGGTTATGATTGCTGCTTAATGCAAGTTCAAGATATCGCTGAGTTCAATAGTGAATATTTTAACTACATGGTTGCTTCTGAAGAATTAGAGTCTGGCTATGGTTGGGATTACGATACATGGGTCGATGACTTATATTCTAAAAAACCAACAGAGACAATTTTGAAAGCAATTGTTGATGGCTTTATAAAAGATAATGGTGGTACTACTTCGCTCTCAAACGATCAAACATTATCTTATTTAAATTTAAATAATATGCCAACATATAAAACTGCTTGGGAAAAATTAGCGAGTGGTTTATCTACCGTTGTTTCAAGCTATGGGAAAAACAATTTCCAAACATTAATGAAATCAGTTAAATACTACGCAAGTGAAACTGGACTAGATAGTTCACAAGTTAATGATTATATTTATCAATATGGCTATTCACAAAGTGATTTCATTGATGAAGGTTCATACTACACTTTGCCAGGATATGTCGATTATGGTGTGTTTGATGTTATTGACTTCTTAGATACATTAGGCAAAAATTCCAGTTTTTCTTCTTTGAGCACAGAAATAGCTGCTGTTAGAACAGCATTTGCCAATTTAGTTGCATATTCTTCATGTGGCAAAGCGGCAGGCAATTCCAACGGATTGACATTCTTCTTCAGGTTAGGAAGCAGAAATCCAAATAAAACGACTTATAAAAATACTTTTACAAGCTTTACCAATTGGGCTAGTTTTGTTAGTGCTTATGGCCTCTAATAAAAAATAAGCATTCATAAATTAAGGGAAATATTATGAATAAACGACGACTGAAAATAGGATTTGCCTCCCTTATAGGGGCAGTAGCTTTAGGGCTTACAATTACCGCTGTTTCATCAAATGGCGGTTTTGCCTTTTCTAGAACCGATGGTGGCTTATATTCCATCACGTTAAATTCATCAAATAAGGTGACCTCCAATGGTGATC
Source organism: uncultured Erysipelotrichaceae bacterium (assembly GCA_902803285.1). Lineage (GTDB taxonomy): Bacteria > Bacillota_I > Bacilli_A > RFN20 > CAG-826 > UBA2450. Next base: position 2,187 of record CADCPC010000039.1, read on the forward strand.
ACTTAATGTACACCGCTAATGGTGGTGAAGTCACATTTACTTATACAAATACTTCTAGTTCTACTTCTGGACACGTTAGTTTGCTAGATGGCGGAACAGTTACTAATAAAGATAGAATCACTTCTATCGATACTTTCAGTTGTTCTTATTCAGGCTCAGGATATCTCACCTTTAAAACATCTTTAGACAATTCTACTTGGTCAGCAGAATCTGCCGCTATTACTAGTGAACAAGAATACACTATAAATAGTCACCCTTATTATTTAGCTTTAACTGCGCATGGTAGCGTTACCATTTTATCTGCTAGATATACATTTACTTGTGTTCCAAACTCTAGTTCTAGCGAATATACAAAAGTCACATCTAATGATGATTTAACTGATGGCGAATATCTCATTGTTTATGAAACAGGATCTGTTGCATTCAATGGTTCGTTAGACACGCTTGATGCAACAGAAAACACAATAGCGGTTACCATCAAAAACAACGCAATTACAGCAACTGATAAAATTGATGCGTCAGCATTTACTATTGATATGGACGCAGGAGCAATTCAAAGTGCTTCTGGTTATTACATTGGTAGCGATTCTAACTCTAACGGCTTAAGCTCTTCTACTACTACTGTATACGAAAATACAATCAGTATTGGAGAAAGTGGAGAAGCTACTATTGTTTCGAGCGGAGCATACTTAAGATACAATGCTGCATCTAACCAAAATAGATTTAGATATTACAAATCTTCATCTTATACTGGTCAAAAAGCAATTCATCTTTATAAAAAAGGCGGTTCTTCTACACCAGCAAGCGAAATTACAAAAATTACTGTTAAATCTTCAAAGACAACATTTAACACTAAAGATAAATTAGAAGATTATTTAAACGGCATTACCGTTGACATCGAATATGACGATTCAACCAAGAATGTTAATAATGTTGCATACGCTGATTTATCTACATATAAATTAGAATTAACTCTATTAACCCCAAGTGGCGTAAGTTATAAGACATCTGATGTTTTTGGCACATCAGGCACTTGGACAATCAGAGTTTCTGATAAACTTGACACAATTCACGGTGATGTATCAGTCACTGTTAAAGCGATTCCTGTTTCAAGTATCACTATTGGTGGAACATTAACTGTTGAAGCAGGCAAGACAACTCAATTAACCGCAACTGTTTCCCCAGATTACGCTGATAACCCATCTGTTACTTGGGAATCAGATGACATATCAGTAGCTACTGTTAGTACAACTGGTCTAGTCACTGGCGTTGCTGTAGGTACAGCAAAGATTACAGCTACCGCAAATGATGGCAGCGCTAAATATGGCGAAGTAACAATCGAAGTCACCGAAGCTACCGTCGTTGATGACGAAGGTGTATTTGAATTATTACAATCTGGTGCACCAGCCATTGGTGATTATGTAGTTATTGCTTCTGGCACAAGTGGTAGCGTTTATGCGATGAGCTCTGAGCAAAAGACAAGCAATAGAGCTGGCATTTCAACAACAGTTACAAATAGCACTATTACGCGTGATAGTAATTCTGAATTTGCTGCTTTTGAAATTCAAGAAGGTAGTGTTGAAGGCACATATGCATTCTATGATTATCTCAATGAAGGATATCTATATGCAGCAAGTAGTAGTGCTAACCAATTAAAATTAGAGAACACAATCTCTGGCAATTCAAGCTTTACTATTTCTGGAACAACAATCCAAGCAAATGGAACAAACTCTAGAAAATTAATGAGATATAATCCTAATGGCGGCAACCCATTATTTGCTTGCTATGCAACAAACACAAATGTCGGTAATGGCCCATCAATTTATGTAAAACAAGGTCAAAAGGTTTATGCAAATTCTATAGATATTAGCGGACCAGATAGCACATCTACTGGCTCAACAGAAAACTATTCAGTTTCTTATAATCCAGAGAACACAAACGTTAGAAATGTAACATGGACTTCTTCTGCAACCGGTGTTGCAACTATTGAAGATGGTGTTTTAACCGCTGTTTCAGCGGGGACTACTACAATTACCGCTAGTGTTCCAGGAGAAAATAGCACAACAATTAAAGCGACTAAGAAAGTTACTGTTTCTGATGTTGCAGTTACTGGCATTTCATTAAATAAATCAACATTAACATTAGAAATTGATGAAACTTCAACACTGATTGAAACCGTTCTTCCAACCAACGCTACAAATAAAGCTGTCACATGGACATCTAGCGATTCAGTTGTTGCGTCAGTCACTTCTGGTGTTGTTAAAGGCAAATCTGCAGGTGGTGCAACAATTACTGCAACTACTGCTGATGGTGGCTTTGTTGCAACTTGTAAAGTCACTGTTAATGCTGCTTCTGGTGGTGGAGATACCCCAGTTGGTGGCAGTGATACTTTAACTAAGGCAATAACTGGTGTTAGTGGCACAACTTATTCAGAATGGTCCGGCAAGACTGGTGAAAGTGGCGCTGTTTACGCAGGCCAATCCGCAGGAGACCATGATTCTATTCAATTAAGAAGCAACAATTCTAACAGTGGTATTGTTACAACTACTTCAGGCGGCATTATTGCTTCTGTGACAATTGATTGGAATTCAAACACCTCTACTGGCAGAACAGTTAATGTTTACGGTAGCCACTCTGCTTATACTGCGGCAAGCAGCTTATATGCTTCTGGCACTCAAGGAACATTATTAGGCACAATTGTTTATGGCACTTCAACGTCATTAGAAATTTCTTCTGGCGATTATGAATATGTAGGCGTCCGTTCTTCTAGTGGCGCTCTATATATGACCTCAATTACGTTTGAGTGGGGTTCATCCGAACCAATTTATCCAACCGCAATCACATTCAAAGATTCTGACATGGAATTAGGCTTAGGCAAGTCAACCACATTAGGCGTTAGCTTCACACCAAGCAATGCAAATCAAAACAAAACATTAACTTGGTCTTCTTCTGACTCTTCTGTTGTCGCAGTTAGTAACGGAACAATTACTGCAAAAGCAATAGGCACAGCTACTATTACAGCCTCTACAAAGAATCAATCCAATGCAACTATTAGTGATTCTGTTAAGATTACGGTTGTTGAAACTGCTCTAGATAAATGGACCATTATGATTTACATGTGTGGTTCTGATCTTGAAACAGATAATTCCTTAGCAACATCAGACTTAAAAGAAATTTTGAGTGTTTCAGGACAACCAAGTGATATTAATATCATTATTGAAACTGGTGGCGCTAAGACGTGGCATATGACAAACCCAACTGTCTCTTCAACAAAACTTGAAAGATGGCACATCAGAGATCAACAAATGATTAAAGATGATAGTCTTGCTATTGCAAGTATGGAAAAACAAAGCACATTCCAATCCTTCTTAGAATGGGGTCTTACAGAATATCCAGCTGAAAAGACTGGTGTCATTATGTGGGACCACGGCGGAGCTATGATGGGTGTATGTTGTGATGAAAAACATGAATATGAAGGAATTACTGACGATGTCGTAGTTGCTGCTGTTGATGGAGCGTTCTCTAAAGTAGGCAGAACAGACAATCTCGAATGGATCGGATATGACGCTTGCTTAATGGGTGTTCAAGATATCGCTGATCTCAATTCACAAAGGTTCAACTATATGGTTGCATCCGAAGAATTAGAATCTGGCTACGGATGGGATTATGATAATTGGCTTGACAATTTATATGCTTATAATGATACGGAATCTGTCTTAACTGAAATTTGTACATCATTTATCAATGATGGCAGAAAGAGTTCTGACGAAACTCTTGCTTGGTATGATTTATCTAAAGCTGAAGCATATAGAACCGCATGGGAAAATATGGCTTTGCAATTAAAATCAAAACTTAGCAATTCTAACAAATCAAGTTTTATAAGCTTGGTTAAGTCTTGTAAAACTTATGGTAGTGATGACTACACCGATGAATATATGGACAACTGTGTTTTTGATGCAAAAGACTTTGTTAATAAGTTGGCTGCTAATAGCACATTTAAACCAGATGCATCATACACTAATGCTGTATTAACAGCACACTCTAACCTTGTTAAGTGCTCCAAGAAAGGATCTAAGGCTGGCGAATCCTATGGAATTACAATGTTCTTCCCTGCTGGTGGAGATACTGGCATGAAATACTATTACACAACAGCCATGACAAGATTCACCAATTGGAGATATTTGTGTACCACATACAAAGGTTCTAACAGCTAATAATGAACATTAACAAAATAATAAGATTATTATTTATATCAAGTGCAATGGTTTGTGTAGGGGTTTCTATGCAAACTTTTGCTATTTCTAGACACTTTTCTAAGGAAAATGAGTGTTCATCTGGCCCAATGTTTTATGCGGCCGGATATGCCTCAGAATACACTAATGAACCAAGTTATATAACTCAGAACCAATACACATATAATTCTATGGAATTAGGAACCACATATAAAAGACATCGTGGTGATGGAGTTAAAGTTGCAGTTATTGATAGTGGCATTAACTATGAACACGAAGATTTTATATTAAACGATAATAGCGTCGTTAAATCCTCTTCCCGTTCCATTGAATATGATAGTGGTTGGAAATACTATAATTTTTCTAATTACCCAGAACATCTACTTGATACATTAGGGCATGGCACAAATGTGGCTAGTGTAATAGCAAGTCAAATCAACTCTTTAGGCTGCGCTGGACTCGCTCCTAATGTTGAACTATATGTCTATAAGGTTACTAATTCTAGCAATGGTTATGAATGGACCGCTATTCAAAATGCTTTGCAATACTGTATCGATAACAATATGGATGTTATTAATATGTCTTTCCAAGCATATGAACACGAAGTTACTTATGGTAGTTATAAAGTGGGAGCGTCAGTTGGCTGCTCTAGCATTTTAACTTCTAAGTTAAATGCATGCTATGAAGCTGGCATTACATTAGTAGCGGCAGCAGGTAACTATAACACCAGCGAAAAGAGTTACCCTGCTAGTAATAATCATGTTATTTCTGTTGGCTCTTTAGCGGAATCTAGTAAGACAGAAAAGGCAGCCTATTCTAATTTAAGTGATATTGACTTAGTTGCTCCTGGCACAGTTTATGTTGCAGATATCGGTAGTTCAAATAGTTATAAGAAAACTCAAGGAACATCTTTTTCTGCTCCGATAGTTACTGCCGCAATAGCCTTATATAAACAAAAGAACCCAACTGCTACTCCTAGCCAAATTGAAGAAGCCTTATATGCTTCTTGCGATGCGATAGAAGGCAATCCATCTTGGGCAGGCAATGGTAGATTAAACCTTAAGAATTTTATTAACGACGGAACCGATTTAGTTAATGACATTATTCTAAATAATGTAGATAACGGTGAATTAATCATTAATGTTGGTGATACTTTTGATATTGACTATACAGTTGATGGAGAAGGCAACTTTGATGATTCTGTAAGTATTTATCCACTTATGGATGAAGGAGTTTTATCGGTAGATGAAAACGGAAGAATTACAGCGTTAAGTGAAGGCGAAGACTTCATCATCATTGAATCTAATCATGATGCGAGTATTTACGCTGAAATCGATGTGACAGTTACAGATTTACATTTAAATAATATTTCCATTACAGGAATGACCACTAATTATGAAGTGGGTAGTGATTTTTTCTTTGATGGGACTTGTTTAGCAACTTATAGTAATGAATCAACAAAAGAAGTAACTCCAACAGTTATATCTTTACCAAATATGGACAAAGCAGGAACATATAATGTTCAGGTTGAATATAGTGAATATGGAGATACAGTTACCGCCGAATATGAAGTGGTGGTTATTGAGCCATTTATTGAAGTTACTTCTATATCTTTAGATAAACACGAGATAGAACTACATAAAGATGATGTTATAACAATCGAAGTGACTGTTGAGCCTGATAACGCTACTAACAAAAACTTTGAAGTTTTATATGACGACACTGCAATCGAAATCGTAGAGCATACAGACAACTCAATAACCATAAAGGCTATTGGTGAACCTGGAAACTCTACATTAACTGTTAAGGCTTTAGATGGCAGTGATTTAAGTGATGAATGTTCTATTACCATCTTAGAAGACCCTATCGAACCGGTGGATCCTATTGATCCTGTTGACCCAGCTGACCCAACTGATCCTGAAGATCCTGTTGACCCGACTGAACCAGAAGAACCTGTTGACCCAGTTGACCCTGTAGACCCAACTGACCCAACTGATCCTGAAGATCCTGTCGACCCAGTTGACCCTGTAGACCCAGCTGACCCAACTGATCCTGAAGAACCTGTTGACCCAGAAGATCCAACCGAACCTGAAGAACCAGAAGTCCCTACTGAGCCTACCGAACCTGAAATCAAAACTAATGGTTGTGGTGGTAGTGTTTTTTTCTCCAGCACACTATTAAGTATCCTATCTTTAACAGGTGCTTCTTTATTAATTATTAGCAAACGTAAAAAGCATAAATAACTTATATCTTTTGATAGCAATTTTTGAATATTGCTATTTTCGTGTATAATAAAGCAAATATGAAAACAAAAAGTAAATTAGCCCTTATTCCTATATTTATAACCGCTATCTCATTATCTAGCTGTAGCTTTTGGGATATCTTTGGAACTAGATTAAAATCTATTGATATTTCTGACATAAGCAAAGCTTACATATTAGGCGATGTTTTTGATGATAAAAACCAATTATCTATTACTGGCACATATTCCAATGGCGAAACTAAAACACTAGCGTATAGTGAAGTAACAGTTAATTTGTCTTATCAGAATCCAGGAGAAACAATCACCGTTGATAGCAATAAACCTTTTACAGTGGCTAATAGATATCAATTAACAGTTTCTGTTAATAACGTCACATCAAACACTTTAACCATTAATGTTTTAGAACATCACATTTACGCTTCTTCTATTACATTAAACGGAGCAACCGCGATGAATGCTTGGAGCGAAGTAGAATTAACTACAACTGTTAATCCTATTAACTATACTGCTCCTATATCATATAGAGCATCTAACTCTAACTTAGTGGAATTAACACCAACTGAAAGAGGTGTGAAGGTATATGGAGTTTCTGGTGGAGAAGTAGATATCATTGCTCGAATTGCTAGTAGTGAATCTACTTATATCGAAGCAACTCATCACTTAACTATTTCTTCCTCAATTAACGTGACAACAATGTCGCAAAATTATAAAGATTACACAGAAGATAATTATTACCGTATTAGCAGTTGTCCAACTAATGGTGATGTTAAACTTTTGGTCATTCCAGTATGGCTATCAGATTCTGCTAAATATATGTCTATCTATAAAAAAGACGAAGTTAGAGAAGATATTGCTAAGGCTTATTTTGGTAGCGAAAAAGAAACAGGATGGCATAGTGTTTCCTCTTTCTATAGATATGAAAGCGGTGGCTTGTTAAATTTAAGCGGTACAGTTAGTAATTGGTATTCCAGTTCATTAAGCGCAAAGGAAGTTGGTGCTTATAACACTAAAGAAACATGCGCAGTTATTAAAGAAGCTACTAACTGGTATTTTGCTAATAATCCAACAGATTCCCGCTCAAATTATGATTTTGATGGCGATGGATATCTTGACGGAGTGGTATTAATTTACGCCGCTCCTGATTATTCTGCTTCTTCCTATTTAAGCGAATACGAGAATCTCTGGGCATATTGTTTTTGGATTCAAGAAGCTGCCAGTATTGAAAACCCAGTTCCTAATGTTTTCTTCTGGGCATCGTATGATTTTATGTATGGCAAAGAAACAGCTTTTGTAAGAACTGGCAATTCATATTCTAATGGCGATACAAGTAGATGCTCTATTGACGCTCATACATATATTCACGAAATGGGCCACGTATTTGGTTTAGATGATTACTATGATTATGGTGGTTATAAATATCGTCCATGTGGTGGATTCTCTATGCAAGATAGTAATGTGGGCGGACATGATCCATTCTCATTATTAGCCTTTGGCTGGGCAAATGCTTACATTCCAACTTCATCCATTGATATTAAATTAAGAAATTTTGATACAAGTCATCAAGTAATCTTATTAACACCTGAGTGGAATAGTTATAATTCCCCATTTGATGAATATTTGTTATTAGAATTCTATACAAATGATGGTGTTAATAAATTTGATACTGAGCAAGCATATTGTGGCTCATATCCACAAGGTCCACAAACTAAAGCGGGCGGCATAAGATTGTGGCATGTCGATTCTCGTTTAATTAGATTAAATGACTCTACGGTCAGATTCTATAACAACTGCCAAGTAGGTAGAGTCACATTAGCGTTCACTAATACATATTATAAGAATGAATCAGATATTGATTATGTAACCCCATTATTTAATGTCGATAGCAAATATGCAGATTATAACTTATTACAATTAATTAGAAATGATCACTTTGCAACATATCGACCAACAGGCAATATCTATACAAGTGATTTGTTCTATGATAATGATACGTTTGATATGTATGCATTTAGTTCACAATTCGTAAATGGACCTTATCTTAATAGTGGTAAGTCATTAGGATTCTCCTTCAAGGTAAAAGAAATCTCCACCGATAGCAGTGGAGAAAAATACGCAACTATATCAATTATTAAGGACTAGTCTTGTACTGGTTCTTCTTTTTGTTTTGCTTCAATTTTTCTTTGATATCTAACGAATAAATAAGCAGCGACAGCGCAGATAATAAGTAGAGCAATACCTAGAGGTATCTCTACTTCTTTTTGTAGTGGCATTGCTACACCGTTAGACCATTTAATGTAATATTCCCAAACTTCGTAATTTAAGAATAAGGCAACATCGCTTCCGATAATAAATCCTAAGATGCCAAAGAATGTTACATCATGATATTTACTTAATAAGTAGTTCATCAATTTAGAAATGGCGAAGAAACCAACGATAACTCCAACAGCAAAGCACGCTAGTAAACCCATTTGTGTTCCAAAATGAGACCAATCTCCACTAAAACACTCTTTAGCGACAGTAACTGTAGAATTAACTAAAGGTTTATAGAAACCTAATAGAATAAGAAGCATACTTCCTGAAATACCAGGAACCACTAATGCAAAAGAAGCAACAACCCCAACAGGAATTAAAACAAAATAGAACCAAATTTTTGGAGAAGCAAATTGGGCGCTTAAATCAGTTTTAGCAAAAATGCTACCAACTCCTAAACCAACAGCAACTAAGATGCCTAGAATTAAGACGATAATATGAATAGCTTTTGGAGAAACTCCTTTAATCTCATCAGTAATTTTTGGAATGCTACCAGTGATAAAACCTGCAAAGATACAGATAACTCCAAATACGAATCCTTGTAGCGCTTTATCCATAAGGATAATCATTGGAATAACGCCGATAACAATGCCAATAAGAATAGGAATTAATATAACGACTGCTCTTTTGAATGATTTAAAAATATTGCTGACTGCCCAAACAATCTTTTCATAGACTTTTAGGATAACCGCAATTGTTCCTCCTGAGACACCAGGAATAGCGCTAGCGACACCGATACCGATACCGACTAATAGTTGTTTAAACCATTCTTTAACTTTCATAGCCTCTTAGAGTATAGCACAATTAGAAAATATAAACTGAAAAATATATCTTGTGATATACTTATCTCGTTATGGGAACAAAATTAATAGTTGGCCTTGGCAATCCTGGTAAAAAATATGAACACACAAGACACAATATGGGTTTTGATGTTTTAGATTTGTTTGCTGAACTCGCAATGATTGATGTCGATAAAGAATCTTTTAAAGGCCTTGTTGGTAGAGGCAAGGTATTTGATCAAGACGTTTATTTATTAAAACCACAAACATTTATGAATCTTTCTGGTGAATCTGTTGAAGAGATTGTTAAATATTTCAAGATTGAACTAGAAGACATCATTGTCATCTATGATGACATGGATTTAGAACCAGGAAAGATTAGACTAAGAGCTAGTGGCTCTAGTGGTGGTCATAAAGGTATTCAAAATATCATTGAACATCTTCATAGCGAAGCAATCAAGCGTGTGCGTATTGGAATTGGTAAACCAACATATGACACGATTGATTATGTTTTAGGGAAGCCAACTAAAGACGAGAAACCTTTAATTGATGACGCGATTAAACAAGCTGTTGAGTCATTAAAGTTTGCATTAAAAGAAAATTTCGATTTAGCGATGACAAAATTTAATTAGGAGGTAAGAGCCTAACGAACTTATTTAAAAAGCTTTCTCTTAATACTGCGATACCCCCCTTCTTAAGCAAAAGCGGGCTTTTTGTCGTTGATGATTTAGTGGGCATATCTTTATTAACCGCTAGTGCTTTTAAATGTCGAAAAGAGCCTTACTTATTGATTTGCCCTAATCTATATAAAGCTCAAAAAGTATATTCGTACCTATCTTCTTTATTGCCAGAAAATAAAATCTTATTATTCCCGAATGATGAATTAATAAGAGCGGATTCTATTTCTGAATCTAAAGAAATGGCCGCTAACCGTATCTATGTATTAGATGAAATACTTAATAAACGAGCGGATGTAGTGATATGTAATGTTGCTTCATTAACAAGATTTTTGCCATCAGTAGATTCTTTTAAAAGCCATATCTTAAACTTTAAGGTTGGTAAGTCCTATAACTTAGAGGATATTAAAAAGACATTAGCGAGAAGCGGATATGAGAGAGTAAATAAAATAGATCAATCTCTCCAATTTGCGATTCGTGGTGATATCTTAGATATTTATTCAGTCAATTATGATGACCCAATACGTGTTGAGTTTTTCGATGACGAAATTGAATCGATTAGATTTTTTGATATTGCAACTCAAACAAGTAAAACAAAAATCGATAGTGTTACAGTATTACCTGCTAATGACTTCTTATTTAGCGAAGAAGAAGTAAAAACCGCTAGTGAGAAAATCTTTAATAGATTAGAAAAAGATAAAGAAGTTTTATCGCTAGGAGATTTTGAAAATCTTAGAAACTTATCAGAGAGTGATATCACTGATATTCTTGAATATAATTATTCACCTCGTATTTATAGGTATTACTCTTTACTTTGCAAAGAAAAGGCAACTTTATTAGATTACTGCAAAAACTTCACTAATGTTATAGTGGACACTAAAGCAGTAGAAGAAAGCTATGATTTATTAAATGAAGAAGCTCATTCCTATTTGAATGAATTATTTGAAAACGGAAAGATGATATCTCACTTAGAAATGTATGAGAATTATTACCGTTTAAATTTCGATAGAAGTAGAACAATAAACACTAAGATATTATCCGATGATCCAGATGATGTTATCTTCAAATGTATCAATGTTCCATTTTTTGCTAATAAGGATGTTGATGCTATTAACATTATTAGAACTTATTTAAATCAAGAATATAAAGTCAATATTACTCTAAATAATAAAGAACAACTCAATGTCATTATTGATATGTTAAACACAAATCATATTCCTTTTGAAATGGAAGATTTCTTATCGGTTTCTTCTAATAAAAAGGTGTGTTTATCGATAGGAAGTCTTCCAAATGGCTTTGCTTTAGAAGAAGAAAAGATTGTTTTCTTAACTAGTAGAGAACTATTTAATGACAAAGTTAAAATCAGTAGATATGACAACAGATTTAAAGAATCAACAATCTTATCTAGTTATGAAGAACTAAGTCCTGGAGATTATGTTGTTCATGAATATCAAGGCATTGGTCAGTTCTTGGAATTGCAAACCTTAGAAGTACAAGGGCAACACCAAGACTATTTAAAGATTGCTTATCAAAATGATGAGATATTATATGTTCCACTTAACCAATTCCATCTCATTAGAAAATATGTTGGTAAGGAAGGAGCTAAGCCTCGCTTAACTAGACTTCATACAAAAGACTGGGAAAACACCAAAGAAAAGATTAAAAAACGTATCCATGATTTGGCAGAAAGATTATTTAATCTTTATGTCGAAAGAAGCAAGGTTGAAGGATATCGATTTGCTAAAGATGATGAATTCCAAGAAAAGTTTGAAGAAGGTTTTGATAATGAACTAACTAAAGACCAACAAAGAGCAGTGGACGATATTAAAAGAGATATGGAGTCCAACCACCCAATGGATCGCTTATTATGTGGAGATGTTGGGTTTGGTAAAACAGAAGTTGCTTTTAGAGCAGCCTTTAAGGCTATTAATTCTGGCAAACAAGTAGTGTTATTATGTCCAACCACATTACTTGCAAGACAACACTATGAAGTTGCATTATCTCGTTTTGCAGGATTTGATATTAAAATTGCTATTTTTTCAAGGCTTGTACCACTAAAGAAGCAAAATGAATATATCAAAGATATAAAAGCGGGAAAGATTCATTTAATCATAGGTACTCATAGACTTTTATCTAAAGAAATTGAATATAAAGATCTCGGCTTATTAATTGTCGATGAAGAACAAAGGTTTGGGGTAGAGCAAAAAGAAAGAATCAAAGAACTCAAGAGCAATATTGATGTTCTAACATTAAGTGCAACTCCAATTCCTAGAACTTTACAAATATCATTATTAGGAGTTAGAAGTCTTTCTCAAATTAATACTCCTCCTAAAGATAGAATGCCAATTCAAACATATGTCACACCATATCGTTTTGATGTTGTGAAAGAATTAATATCTAGAGAATTAGGTAGAGAAGGACAAGTTTTTTATCTCCATAATCGTGTAGACACTATTTATCAGATGGCTAATCAACTACAAAGAGCCTTGCCTCAAGCTTCATTGGCGGTAATTCACGGACAAATGAATAAAGACGATATAGAAGAAACAATGATGAAATTCTATAACGGGGATATCCAAATCTTAGTGTGTACTTCCATTATTGAAAACGGCATTGATGTTCCTAATGCAAATATGATTATCGTGGAAGATAGTGAAAGATACGGTCTTGCTCAGTTATATCAAATCAAAGGTAGAGTAGGTAGAGGAGATAGAATTGCTTACGCTTATTTGATGTATAACGGAAACAAGGTTTTGAAAGAAGATACACAAAAAAGACTGAGAGCCCTACAAGAATTTAGTGCTTTAGGCAGCGGATATCGTATTGCCCAAAGAGATCTTATGATTAGAGGAGCAGGAGATATTTTAGGACCTGAACAAGCTGGTTTTATTGATTCAATAGGTTTAGATATGTATATCAAATTATTAAATGAATCTGTCCAAGAAAAATTAAACAATAAAAAGGCAGAAATCCCTCAATATGAGGCTAATCTAGACCTCAATATGGATGCATACATCCCTAAAGAATTCGCTAATGATCAAAATAAAATTGAATTATATCAAGACATAATGGCGGCTTCTTCTCCTGAATCATTATTGGAGATTAAAAACAAAACAAAAGATATGTATGGAACTCTTCCAATAGAAGTGGAACACCTTTTCTTAAAAAGAAATATTCATCTTTTAGTAGCGTCATTAGAAACATGTTCTCTAAAAGAAAACCCAAAAAATATAGATATTCAACTTGGAGATAGGTTTATTAATATAAAAGGAATAGGAAATATGCTTTTTGAAGCTATGATACCTTATTTATCAATCATTAAAATTAGTTATTTGAATCATAAATTCAAAATAGTGGTTATGAAACGTAACAATTGGATTTATGATATAGAAGGAATATTAAAAGCCTTAAGAGATATATTAGAACACAATAGGACATTAGAAGCATTATGAGATTAGATTTATTTTTAAAAGAAACAAGAATCATTAAAAGAAGAACGATTGCAAAAGAATATTGCGACCGTGGTTTAGTGACTTCTAATGGCAAGGTTGTAAAGCCATCTTATGAAGTAAAAAATGGTGATAATTTAGATATAAAATTAGGGGCCAAAGTTCTTTCAATTACTGCAAAAATTGAACCAGCAAATAAAAAAGAAAAAGCAGGATATGAGCCTAGATAATTTAGATAAAAATAAGAAGTATTTATTGGCGTGTTCATATGGGCCAGATTCAATGGCGCTTTTTTACCTACTTGAAAAAAACGGAATTAGCTTTGATGTGGCACATGTAAATTTTGGATTAAGAAAAGAAGCCGCGCATGAAACTAATAGATTGACTGCATATTGCCATAAGCACAACGTTCCAATTTACACCCTAATGGCGGAAGTAGATCGTAATAACAATATTGAAGATGAGTGCCGTAAAATTAGATACAAATTCTTCAAAATGCTCTCTGATAAATTTGGCTATGATGCAGTACTTGTTGCGCACCATCAGGATGACTTATTAGAAACTTATTTAATGCAGAAAAAACGCAGAAATTTACCAAAATTGTATGGAATTGCTGAAAAAACTTTTATTTTTGAAGTAAATATCCAAAGGCCTTTATTAAACTATAGCAAAAAAGATTTGATTGATATTTGTCAGAACAATTACATCCCTTATTCTATTGATTCTTCCAATAATGAAGATGACTATTTAAGAAACCGTATTAGGCATCGTGTTATTGAAAAGCTTACAAGCAAAGAAAGACAAGATTTAATTAAAGAAATCGCTGCCAAAAATGATGAACTCAATAATGTTTTTTCGCTTATCAATAAAAGCAATATTCATGATATTAAAACTTTATTATCCTTTGATGAGATAACCTACTTATATGCAATAAATGAGAGTGCATCTTCTTTGGATAAAAGTCTTATTATTTCCAAAAAAAGAGGACTGGAAATAAGAAAAATTTTGAGTAGTAAAAAACCTAATGTTGTCTTAAAAATAACTGACAAGATTTTGTTTGTAAAAGAATACGACGCTGCTAGTTTTAAATTCGCTAAAAATCAAGACAATTTTAGTCTTCGAATAAATGGTAGAGAAGTAATTGATTGCGATCATTTTTATTTAGATTTGACAGGCGATATTTCTAATCTAAACATTACTGATGACAGTTTTCCAATCACCGTTAGAATTGCTCAACCTAAAGACAAAACTTTAATTAATGGCTATCAAGTTGAAGCAAGAAGATTGTTTATTGACTGGAAGATGCCACTTTCCATTCGTGAGCAGTGGCCTGTTATTGAAGACAAAAGCCACAACGTGATTTATATTCCTCGTTATCAAAAAGATTTTGTGAATGACAAAAAAAGAAATTTTTATGTCAAGCTTCATTAAGCATTTTGCTTTTCAATATCTTAGAAAACTAATATAATCAATATATCTATCGTAAATAGATAGAGCTTATATATCACTTAGGAGGTATTCCTTATGGCAGAAAACAATGTACCTGAACCAAGAAGACGTATATCGTTTGGTTTTATCTTTGGCATATTATTAGTCGCTGGACTTATTGGCATTCTTATTTGGAGAATGTTTGGCAGAGTTGACAATACTACTCATATTTCCGTTCAAAGCTATATTCAACTTATCATGAACGATAGAGTGGAAAGTGTTAATATTACTAAATATTACCCAAGTGACAAATTGCTTATTTCTGGTGTTTATAAAGAAACTGATGATAGAAAAGTTAATTATACAGTTGTTACTGATTACACAACATACGCTATGTCCGAGGTTGATTACACCTATAAACTAGGCGATGATCCAACTGAATACACAGTTACAGGCACTGTTAATGAAATCACAGCAGAACATTTCACAAAACCTATTAATGTTAATGATTTATATACACAAACATGGTGGGATCAATGGGGACCAACCATTATCATGCTTGTTGGTAGCGCAATCATCGTTGTGTTCTTATTCTCTAGACTTGCAGGCTCTATTGGTTCAAGCAATAGACAGGCAATGGATTTCTCTAAATCTAGAGCAAGAAGAGTACAAGATTCCAAAGTTCGCTTTAGAGATGTTGCTGGATGTGACGCTGAAAAAGCAGAAATGGAAGAGATTGTTGAATATCTTAAAGACCCACAAAAGTTCACCAGATTTGGTGCTAAATTACCTAAGGGCATCCTTTTAGTTGGTGCTCCAGGAACAGGTAAGACATTATTAGCGAAAGCTGTTGCAGGAGAAGCAGGGGTTCCTTTCTTTTCGATTTCTGGTAGTGATTTCGTCGAAATGTTTGTTGGTGTTGGTGCTGGTAGAGTTAGAGATATGTTTAACACCGCTAAGAAGAATGCTCCTTGTTTAGTGTTTATCGATGAAATTGATGCTGTTGGTAGACAAAGAGGTGCTGGCTTAGGTGGCGGTAACGATGAAAGAGAACAAACACTTAACCAATTATTAGTTGAGATGGATGGCTTCTCTGATAACTCTGGCATTATTGTTATAGCTGCAACTAATAGAGATGACGTTCTCGATCCAGCTTTATTGCGTGCTGGTCGTTTTGATAGAAAGATTACTGTCTCTCTTCCAGATAGAGAAGGAAGAAAAGCAATCTTTGAAGTTCATTCTAGAAACAAGAAACTTGATCCATCAGTTGATTTCGGCGCAATCGCAGAAAGAACTGTTGGCTTCTCAGGTGCTGATATTGAAAATATCATGAACGAAGCTGCTATTTTAGCGGTTAGAAGAAAAAAGAACTCTATCACCATGGATGAAATTGACGAAGCTATTGATAGAAGAATTGCTGGACCAGCAAAAACTACACGCACAATGAATAAACATGAGCGTGATATTGTTGCGTACCATGAAGCAGGCCACGCAATCATTGGCTTAAAACTTGAACATTCTGATAAAGTTCAAAAGATTACTATCATCCCTCGTGGTAATACAGGCGGACATGTTCGTATGACACCTGAAGAAGATAGATTCTTATTAACAAAGAAGGAATTAGAAGCAAGAATAGTAGGTTACCTTGGTGGACGTTCATCTGAAGAAGTTTTCTTCGATGATATCTCTAGTGGCGCTCAAAACGATATTGAAATGGCAACACGTATTGCTCGTATGATGGTCACAGAACTTGGTATGTCTTCTTTGGGACCTATCCAATATGAAAGAGACACTGGAAGTGTCTTCCTTGGAAGAGACTACGCTTCTACACAAAAGAATTTCTCTTTAGCAACAGCAGAACAAATCGATGCTGAAGTTCAAAAGATTATTAACGATGCTCACGAACAAGCAATCGCATTAATCAAACAATATAAAGATGAAGTTGAACTCATTGCACAAACTCTTTTGAAACATGAACAAATTACAGCTGAAGAAATTGATTATCTTCTCGCTAATGGTCATCTAAAAAGAGATGAAATTCAACCAGTTGTCGTTGAAGCTGAAGTAAGTGAAAACGATACTGTTGAAGAAGAAAAATCTGATGAAGCAGTTGAGGCTGCTGAAGACGATAAAGGAGGAGAGGCTTAATCCTCCTCTTTTCTTGTTATGATTAAAATTGGTTCTTTAAAAATAGAAGGGAAAGTTTTGCTTGCTCCAATGGCTGGGGTAACTTCTTTTGGCTATCGAAAATATATGAACCAATTTGGAGTTTCTGTATGCGTTACTGAGATGGTTAGTGACATGGGGTTGATATATGATAACGCAGAAACAAAGACGTATATTGACTTCCCTAAGAGTGAAATTCCAACAGGAGTTCAATTATTTGGAAATTCGCCAGAAAATCTAGCAAAAGCCCTATTAATTTGTGAAAAACTAAATAATTCCATTGATTTTTATGATGTTAATATGGGTTGCCCTGTTAATAAAGTAACTAAGACTGGAGCAGGGAGTGCTTTGCTCAAAAATCCAAAACTCTGTGGAGATATAATTAGGGCTTTAAAAGCAGTGACCAATAAACCAATCACCGCAAAAATCAGACTTGGCTGGGATAAAAAAAGCATTAACTATTTGGAAGTGATTAAAGAGTTAGAAAACGCTGGTGTGGACATGATTGGTATACACGCTAGAACAACAAAAGATTTATATTCTGGAGTGCCTGATTTTGAGTTAATTAGAGACCTTAGAAAACAGATGAATGTCCCATTAGCGATATCGGGAAATATCTATACAGTTGATGATGCAGTTAGAGCGATGGAAATTACTGGAGCAGATCTTGTCATGGTGGCAAGAGGAGGGATAGGCAATCCTACCTTAATTAGCAATATAAATCATTATTATAAAAACGAAGAATTGGAATCTCCTTCGCTAGTGGATCAAATTCGATATTGTAAGGAATTAGCAAAATCCATCATTGAGGAGAAAGGTGAGTTTGTTGGAATGCGTGTATATCGCGCTATTGCTCCTAAATTCTTCGCGTCATTTCCTAATTCAAAAAAATTAAAGAGTAGGTTATCAATTGAGCTTAATAAATACCAAGATTTAGAGAAAATTTTGGATGAATATTTGGAAGAATTTGAAAAATAAATAAGTTTTGACTACTTTGAAGTCAAACTTTCATATATACTTAACAAGGACTGGAGGCAGTTATCTATGGATAATGTACAAAATTTAAACGATCAAGAGTTAGTAAGAAGAGAGAAACTAGAAAAATACAAGGCTTTCAAGGTTGATCCTTTTGGAAAGGCTTTTAAAGTTGCCCACTCTTCTAAAGATATTAAGGATGCTTACACAAAGAAGAGCCCTAATTCACTTGAAAGAAATAAACCTTATGTAACTGTCGCAGGTAGAATTAAGGCTATTCGAAGAATGGGCAAAGCATCATTCATGAATATTCAAGATAAAGAAGGCAACATTCAAGTCTATATGGGCATTGATGTTGTTGGCAAAAAAACATACGAATTATTTAAGCTTGCTGATATCGGAGATATCGTTGGAGTTTATGGTAGAGTCATGAAAACCAGAAGTGGTGAACTCACTATTAGAGCAGAAAAATACACTCACTTAACAAAATGCTTACATCCTCTTCCAGAAAAATTCCATGGTTTAACCGATGTTGAAGAAAGAAGTAGAAGAAGATACTTGGATTTAATCGTTAACGATGAAAGCAGAAAAGTAGCTTTTGCACGTCCAAAACTTATCAGAAGCATTCAATCTTATTTAGATAACCAAGGATTCGTTGAAGTGGAAACTGCTGTTTTATCCCCTATTTTAGGTGGTGCTAATGCAAGACCATTTGTGACACATATGAATGCACTTGATAAAGACTTCTATTTACGTATTGCTACCGAACTTAATCTTAAGAGATTACTAGTCGGTGGTATGGAAAGGGTTTATGAAATTGGTCGTTTATTCAGAAATGAAGGGATGGATGCTTCTCATAACCCAGAATTTACAACTATTGAAGCTTACCAAGCGTATGGCGATTTACAATCAATGCGTAGACTTGCCGAAGGCATGATTAGAAAAGCCGCTAAAGATGTTACTGGTAGTGATATCATTACTTATCAAGATAAGGTTATTGATTTCCATAAACCATTCAGATGGGTAAAGATGGCAGACCTTATTTTAGAAAAAACAGGCATCGATTTCAGAAATATTTATGATTTCGAAGAAGCTAAGAAATTAGCGGAAGAAAAGGGTGTTAAGTTAGAAGCTCATAAAAATACAGTTGGACATGTCATGAATGAATTCTTCGAAGAATTCTGTGAAGCAGATTTAATCCAACCAACATTCGTATACTGCTATCCAATTGAAGTTTCTCCATTAACAAAGAAAGGCAAAGATCCTAGATACACAGAGAGATTTGAATTATTCGTTAATGGCAGAGAACTCGCTAATGCATATACCGAACTAAATGATCCTATTGATCAAAAAGAACGCTTTATTGCTCAATTAAAGGCAAAAGAATTAGGCGATGAAGAAGCTAACGAAATGGATAACGATTTCATTGAAGCGTTAGAATATGGTATGCCACCAGCAGGCGGTATTGGCATGGGCATTGATAGATTGGCAATGTTATTAACCAACCAAGAAAACATTAGGGAAGTTATTTTATTCCCAATGATGAAAGATCGTTAATCTTTAAGATTTATATATTATGGTAATTACTATCGTAAGCGATGTTTTGTGTGGTGAAGGAAACGGCACAAATGTTGCTACAATGAATTTAGTTAGATATTTGATATCTAAAAACTATGAAGTGCGCATTTTATCTCCTAAACAAGGAGAGAATGGTGACGAACATTATTATGTTGTTCCTGTTCAAGATTTGTGGATTTTTAATTCGCTCGTTGATAAAGTGGGTGTCAAACTTGCAAAAGCGCCAGATGACGTCATTGAAAAATGCATTGCAGAAACAGACTATGTTCATGCGATAGTTCCTTTCCATTTATGTAATAAAGTAATCAGACTTGCTAACGAAAGAAAAATTCCAGTGAGCGTTGGCTTTCATATGCAAGCCGAGAACTTAACTAGTTATTTTGGATTAAATGAAGTGGCATTAGCCAATCATATGGTCTACAAAATTATTTATCGTATGACATTTTCTAGGGCGGATGCGATTCATTATCCAACACAGTTTATTAGAGACATCTTCGAAACTAATATTCATAGAAAAACTAACGGCTATGTTATCTCTAATGGTGTATCTCCAGATATGAAGAAAGTTGAAACACCAAAACCAGAAGAATATAAGAACAAAATCGTCATTTCTTCCGTAGGAAGATTAGCGAGAGAAAAATCCCAAGATACTTTGATTAAGGCGATAAAATATTCTCGTCACGAGAAAGATATCCAACTCATCTTGGCGGGGCAAGGATTAAAAGAAAAGAAATATCGCAAACTCGCTAAAAATCTCACGAATCCAATAGTGATGAAACAGTTCAAACGTGATGAAGTGGTGGATTTAATGAATTATTCTGATTTATATGTTCATCCTGCCACGATTGAATTAGAAGGTATTGCGTGTATTGAAGCGCTAGCCTGTCAAAAAGTCACAATCGTTTCTGACAGCAAGAAAAGCGCGACTAGACTATTTGTCGATGATCCAAAATGTATCTTTAAACAAAGGAATCCTCGTGATTTAGCTAAAGTTATTGATTATTACATTGAGCATCCAGAAGAACGCAAGAAAGTTGAAGATGGATATAAGAACTTCGCTGAAGAGTACTCTGTTCTAAGATGTATGGAAAAGATGGAACAGATGATATTAGAAACAAAAGCTAAGAAAGAACAAGAAAAATAATTTATTTATTTCTCTTAGGAATTTGATATAATCTATCTTGCGCTACAAAGCGGACCCATAGCTCAAAGGAAGAGCCCTCCGCTCATAACGGAGTTGTTGTAGTGTCGGGATCTACTGGGTCCACCAAACGGAGAATTACCCAAGTGGTTGAAGGGGTCGGTCTTGAAAACCGAAAGGGGGTGCATAGCCCCGCTAGGGTTCGAATCCCTAATTCTCCGCCATTTTTAAGAAATAGCTGATATTGAAATATCGGCTTTTTTGTTAATTATCGTACAGACTAAGTTCTGTGACTGTTTTGACTGCGATTTTGAATAATTCTTTTTCCTCTTTTGTCAAACCTTTAACCACTGGCTTATATATTCAAGACGGACCTGGTGGTGGAGGACCTGGTGGCGGTGGCCATGGAGGACATGGCAGATAATAAATAAAAGGTTGGGCTCACTCAAACCCAATCTTTTTTGTTTTATCAAATAAAAATATTTGATTTTATTTTCTAAATCACTGTTGTTATGTAATAATAATCTTACAGGATGAATTAAGATGCCAATTTGTAAAAATTGTGGAAGTAGAATCGATAAATTTAACAAAGACAGATGCCCTATTTGTGGAATAGAGTCTCCTTTTGATGGTGTTACTAGCGAGACTGTTGAAGTTACCACTAGTATTGATGTTGATAGCAAGGATTACCATCCAAAGAAAAAATCTACTCTTTTACTTTTGTTTATTCTAACAGGCTATTTTGGCGTCCCATATTTTTATTTAAACATGAAAAAGATAGGCATCTACTATACAATCTTAAATCTTGCTGGTATCGGCCTAATTGGATTCATCTTAAGCTTCTATGCTTTTAATAATTTCTTATATGGCTACTTAGTAGCCTTCGCTATATTTGTTGTCCTTAATGTTTTGGTTGGATTATATTATTATTTCCTTCCTAACTTTAAAGATGGTAATGGAGATTTCCTACTTTAATGCAAAGATATTTTGTCTCGATTGATAATGGAATTATTCGCTTCTTAGAAAGCGATATTTTTCATATTCAAAAGGTGATGAGAAATAAAGTTGGCGACAATATCCAAATAGTGAGTGATGGTAAAGCCTACTTAGCGGAGATTAGCTCCATCAACCCATTAGAAGTATTTATCGTTAATCCAATATTAAATGAAAGTGAATTAGAAAAAGAATTAACACTCTTCTTCCCTCTTACAAAAAGTGATAAGGCAGAACTAGTAATCCAAAAAGCGACTGAATTAGGTGCTAGTAAAATAGTGTTTTTCCGTTGCAAAAGATGCGTTATTAAATTGGATGATGAAGCATTTAAGAAAAAGGCTATTAGATATAACACAATTGCTAAAGAAGCAGCAGAACAATGCCATAGAAATAAAATCCCGGAAATTATTGGAGTATTAAATATCAAAGATATTTTTTCTTACTTATCTTCAAGAAACTTTGTAGCATACGAGCTTTTAGCGGGTAATACCACAAACTTATATGATGAATTAAAAGATAACAGTATCTCTACTTCCTTAATCGTAGGTCCTGAAGGCGGATTTGAAGAAAAAGAAGTGGATGAACTAGTGAATATGGGCTTTAAGGCGGTATCTCTTGGTAAAAGAATTTTAAGATGCGAAACCGCGGCTATATATGGCCTATCAGTCATATCTTTCTTCATGGAGAAATAAATGAAAAAATACACCTTTATTTCTTTGGGCTGCAAAGTTAATTCTTATGAGAGCAACGCTCTTGGAGATGAACTTAAAAAAAGAGGATACGTTTATAGCAATGACGATCCTGATGTTGCTTTTATTAATACTTGCTCAGTCACAAGCACTGCCGATCAAAAAAGCAGACAACACATTCGCAAACTTATTAAAAAATATCCAAACGCTATAGTGGTGGTAATGGGATGCCATTCTCAAGGCCATCATGAGTTTATTAAAAGTGAAATAAAACCAGCAATTATTGTTGGAACAAGTAATAGAAACAAAATCCCTGATTTAATTGAACAATATGAAAAAGATGGGGTTCCTGTGGATTTAACAGAACCAAATCCAAGATTTTTTAACTATGAAGAATTAGGGGTTACTAAATATTCAGAACAAGTCAGAGCCTATCTAAAAATTGAAGATGGATGCGATAATTTCTGTAGTTATTGTTTAATTCCTTATATTAGAGGCAGAACAAGAAGTAGAAGCTTTGAAAGCTGTATTGAAGAAGCAACAGCCCTAGTAAACAACGGCTACAAAGAAATAGTGTTAACTGGTATTCATATCGGTGGTTATGGAAAAGACTTACAAGATATGAATTTTTCAAAGTTAACAAAAGCGATTTTAGATATCCCAAATCTACATCGACTAAGAATCTCTTCTATTGAAGAAAGTGAAATAGATGATGAATTAATAACTCTCATAAATGAGAGAAGTAACTTAGCTAATCATTTTCATATTCCATTACAAAGCGGAAGTGACACAGTTCTTAAGAGAATGAATCGCAAATATAATAAAGAACAATTCTTGTCCAAACTAAAACTCATTAGAAAAGCATGCCCTGATGTTGCTTTGACTACTGATGTAATAGTGGGATTCCCAGGAGAGAGCGAAGAAGAATTTTTAGAGACAGTTGAATTCATTAAAGAATGTGATTTTAATATGCTCCACGTATTCCCTTATTCTCTTAGAGAAGGAACAGTGGCAGCAAAAATGAAAAACCAAATCGACCCAAAAGTTAAAAGTGAAAGAGCGAGTACACTCATAGAATTATCTAAGCAATTGTGGGATAAATACTGCGATAAGTTTATTGGCCAAGAAGTTGAAGTGTTAATTGAACAATGGGATGAGAAAAACCTAGTAAATATTGGCCACACAAGCAATTATTTAGAAGTTAAAATACCAGGAGATAAAATTCCTGTAGGTAGTTTAATTAAAGTCATATATAAGAAGTAAAAAATCTATTACAAATCAAAATATTTTATTTTGCTAAAAAATAGGCAATTGATTAAAGAAAACCAATAATAGTATAATTTTACTAATTATTGGAGCTTTATTATGAGCAAAGGGACATTCGAGCATAATACTCAACCTTCTGTTATCAGAGAACTTTTTGAGTATGCGAAAAAGAGAAAACAAGAAATTGGAAACGAAAATGTTTTTGATTTTACAATCGGCAATCCAAACGTTCCTACTCCAAAAGAAGTAAATGAAGCTTTAATTGAACTTATCAAAAACACTAACCCAATCAAACTTCATGGTTACACCGCTAATAGTGGAGACCCAAAAGTTAAAGAAGCAGTTGCTATACATATCAGCAAAACTTTTAACACTCATATTGATCCTGAACTAGTATATATCACTAGCGGAGCTTCCCCTGCCATCGTGTTTACCATTCATTCTTTAGTTTCTTGTAGTACTGATGAAGTCATTGTCTTTGCTCCTTATTTCCCGGAATATGGCCACTATGTCCACTACAAAGGCGGAAAACTTGTGGCGGTAAAACCAGGCAACAACTTCATTCCTGATTTTAACGATTTCAAACATAAGATTAACGAAAACACTAAACTCGTAATTATCAATTCTCCAAATAACCCAAGTGGTGTGTTCTATGACGAAGAAGTTATCCTTAAGATAACTGATATATTAAAAGAGAAAGAAAAAGAATATGGTCATCCAATTTATATTCTTTCTGATGAACCATATCGTGACTTACTATTTGCAAATAAAAAATATCCTTTTATTACGAATTACTATAATGATTCTTTAGTAGCATATTCTTATAGCAAATCTCTCTCTTTAGCAGGAGAAAGAATTGGCTATTTACTAGTCAATCCTAAAGCTCATGATTCCAAAGGCTTATATACTAAACTAATTAAGATAGGACATAACCTTGGTTATGTTTCCACATCATCTTTGTTCCAATATCTATTACCAAAGGTAATGGATTTGAAAGTTGACATTGATTTTTATAAAGAAAATAGAGACATATTGTATAAGAATTTAACTGAGATAGGTTTTGATGTCTTTTATCCAGAAGGAGCGTTCTATATGTTTATGAAAGTTCCTAATGGCAACTCTAAGGAGTTCGTTGAGAAGGCTAAAAAATACGAAATAGTGGTTGTTCCTAGCGATCCATTTGGTGTTTCTGGATATGTCAGAATTGCCTACTGTGTTGATCGAGAAACAATCGTTAATTCTAAAGAAGCATTTGAAAAATTGTATAGAGGTGAATGATATGAGCGATATCAAAGAACTAAGAAATAAAATTGATGAAATAGATAAAGCCATTGCGGAACTCTTTGAGAAAAGAATGCAGTTAGCAAAAGAGATTGGTGAATATAAAAAAACAAATAATTTACCAATTTTAGATAGCAAGCGTGAAGAAGAAGTAATAGCGAAAAATTTGAAATACATTAAAGATGAATCTTTAAAAGCGTATTACGAAGAACTACTCAAAGAAATTATGAATCTCTCAAAGAGATATCAAAAATAAGGAGAAAAGTTATGATCTTAAAAATGGAATTAGGACCTTCATCATACGACATAGTCGTTGAAAGAGGATCATTAGGAAAATTAAAAACATATTTAGAACTCCAAAGAAAAGTTTTAGTTGTAACGGACGATGGCATCCCTGAGAAATACGTTAAAAGTGTTCTCTCACAATGTAATGATGCGGTTTTGTTAACTTTCCCTCATGGAGATAAAAGCAAGAGCTTAACTAATTATGAAAAGATTCTTTCTACTTTAGTAGATAATAGCTTCTCTCGTAGTGATGTTGTCATTGCTTTAGGCGGTGGAATGGTTAGTGACTTAGCAGGATTTGCCGCAAGTAGTTATATGAGAGGTATGGATTTTTATATCATTCCAACAACTCTATTATCACAAGTTGATGCTTCTATTGGCGGCAAAGTCGCAGTTAATTTTAAAGGTTATAAAAATTTAGTAGGTGCTTTCTATCAACCTAAGAAAGTAGTGATAGATTTAGACACTTTAAAAACACTTGATGAAAGACTCTTTAACGAAGGTTTAGCAGAAGCTATTAAAGTAGGCACCACTAATAGCTTATCATTATTTGAACTCATTGAAAAAAGCGAAAATATCCACGAAGATATTGATAAGATAGTGACCATGTCACTAATGATCAAAAAGAGCATCGTTGAAAAGGATGAAAAAGAAAGCTGGTTAAGGCAAACTCTTAACTATGGTCATACAGTGGGACACGCAATTGAATCATTATCAGAAGGTAAACTATATCACGGAGAATGTGTTTCTATTGGAATGCTCTATTTAATTTCTGACGACTCTAGAGATAGGCTCAAAAAAGTTTTGGTTAAATATAATTTGCCAACTATAGATCAATTTGCTTCTGAAGAGTTAATCCAAGTTATCACTCATGATAAGAAAGCAAAAGATGAAACAGTAACAGTTTGTTATGTTGAAGAAATAGGCAAAAACAAATTAAAGAGATTATCTGTCAGCGAACTTAAAAAGCTCATCGAGGAGTATAAAAAAATATGAAAAACGTATTAGGCAGTAGTGTTACTCTCACTTTATTTGGAGAGTCACATCAAGAATATATTGGCGCAGTGTTAGACGGCTTATCAGCAGGTATCAAAGTTGATGAAGAATTTATCAAACATATGCTCGCTAAGAGAAGGCCATCATCTTTAACAGACACCGCTAGAAAAGAAGAAGATAATTTTAAAATTATCTCCGGTGTTTTTAATGGTTACACAACTGGCAGCCCTCTCACCATCATCATTCCTAATGAAAACGTTCGTAGTAGTGATTATGATGAAAAGGTTATTCGCCCAAGCCATGCTGATTATGTGAGTGAAGTTAAATATCACGGCTTTGCTGATTATCGTGGGGGTGGCCATTTCTCTGGTAGATTAACTGCTCCAATTGTGGCACTAGGTGCAATTTGTTTAAAAGCACTTAACGACAAAGGCATATTCATTGGCTCTCACATCTTAAAATGTGGAGCGGTTGAAGATGTTCATTTTGGTGATATTGAAAAAGATGTCAAAGTATTAGATAACAAAGTTATTCCAGTTATCAGCAAGGTTGAAAGTGACATCGAAAAAGAAATCTTAAAAGCAAAAGAAAATCTCGACTCTATCGGTGGAGTGATTCAAGTTGGCATTAAGGGACTACCTGTTGGAGTCGGTTCTCCTTGGTTTTCTTCTTTAGAAGGCGTATTAGCCAACGCGATGTTTTCTATCGGTGGAGTGAAAGGTATAGAATTTGGCAAAGGTTTTGACTTTGCTAAAGGATATGGTTCAGATAACAACGATGCCTTCGAAATTAAAGGAGGCAAAGTAGTTACTAAAACCAATAATAATGGCGGTATTAATGGCGGCATATCTAATGGCATGCCAATTATCTTTAATCTTGCTGTTAAGCCAACCCCTTCCATTGCTAAGGAACAAGACAGTGTTGATTTAGAAAAACAAGAAAACGTCAAAGTTTCTGTTAAAGGAAGACATGATCCTGCAATTATTAGAAGAATTAACGCAGTTACAACTTGCTTAACCGCAATTGTGATTTGTGATGAATTAACCAAGAAATTTGGAGAAGATTATTTGAAATAATATGGAATACGGACTTATAGGGGAACACTTAGGACATAGCTTTTCCAAGCAAATCCACGAGGAGATTGCTGGATATAAGTATGAAATTAAAGAAATCGCTAAAGGTGATTTAGCTTCCTTTATGATGTCCAAAAACTTTAAAGCCATTAATGTGACCATTCCTTATAAAGAAGCAGTCATTCCGTTCTTAGATGAACTGAGTGAAGAAGCTAAGCTAGTGGGCGCAGTTAACACTATTGTGAATAATAGTGGACATTTAATTGGTTACAATACTGACATGAAAGGTTTTATCGCTTTGCTAAAACATATGAACTTAGAAGTAGCTAATAAGAACATATTAGTACTTGGCCATGGTGGGGCTTCTAAAGCGGTAATTGCGGCTTTAAAAACATTAAAAGCCAAGAATATTCTTATTGCTTCAATCGATAAAGAAAAAGGCACCTTATCATATGAAGATATCTATGATAAACAAGAAGTGGAGATTATTGTTAATACAACTCCTGTAGGCATGTATCCAAATAACGATGCCTCACTAGTGGAGCTAAACAAGTTCGCCAATTTAGAAGCGTTTGTAGATGTTATCTATAATCCACTCAAGAGCAAAACCGTTATAGAGGCTCTTAAGTTAGGCAAAAAAGCTGAGGGTGGATTATATATGCTTGTCGCTCAAGCTCTATATGCGATAGAACACTTCTTAGATAAGAAGTTAGATGAATCAATTATAGACAAAGTCTATAATAATATATTAAAAAGCAAAAGAAATATCGTTTTGATAGGAATGCCAACATGCGGAAAAAGCACAATCGGTAAAATCATTGCTAAAGATTTAAATGTTCCTTTTGTGGATACAGATGAAGAGATTATTAAAAGAATCAAAATGCCTATCAAAGATTATTTCACATTATTCGGAGAAGCTTCTTTTAGAAAAATAGAAACCGATGTTATTAAGGGCTTATATAAACAAACTCCAACCATCATTTCTACTGGTGGGGGGATTATTAAAAACCAAATCAATATTGATCTATTGAAACAAAATGGAATAGTGGTGTTTGTGGACCGCGATTTATCCCTATTAAAAGTTAGCGATTCTCGTCCATTATCTAGTTCAAAGAACACTTTAGAAATCTTATACAAAGAAAGACTACCTATCTACAAAGCTTGTAGTGATTTAGTGATTACAAATAACGGCGAGAAGTTTATAGATGCTGCACAGAAATTGGAGGAATTATTATGAAGATATTAGTGGTTAATGGCCCAAACATTAATATGCTTGGAGTTAGAGAGCCTGAAGTATATGGCAATACTACTTATAAAGACTTAGTAAAACTCATTAAAAAGCACTCCAAGGATGTTGGCGTGAAAGTCGATGTAAAACAGGATAATGTTGAAGGCAAATTAGTCTCAATTATTCAAAAAGCGTATAGGAAGTACGACGGAATTGTTATTAATCCAGGTGCGTATACCCATACTTCGATTGCGATTTTAGACGCTCTTAAGAGTGTTAACATCCCAACAGTGGAAGTTCATATCTCTGATGTTTCTACTAGAGAAAACTTTAGACAAAAGAGTTATGTAGGGATGTATGCAGAAAAAACCATTATGGGTAAAGGAATAGATGGCTATATAGAAGCTATTGATTATTTAAGGAACAAATAATGATTGTTAGAATTGAGAAAAGTTCAGCCAGAGGAATAATTACTGCTCCTCCTTCAAAAAGCTATACACATCGATATTTAATCGCTGCTGCATTAGCGGGAAACGTTACTATTAGTAATGTTGTCTTTTCTAATGACATTAACGCTACGATTAGATGTTTAGCTTCTTTAGGATATAAAGCCAATATCAACGAAGATAAAGTCAGCTTTATAAAAACCGATAACTTCTCTCCAATATTTGACTGTGGTGAAAGTGGATCAACTTTAAGATTTATGATTCCAATTGTTATGTCTACTTATGAACACGCGACTTTTATTGGTAGTGAGAAACTCTTTTCTAGAGGCATCTCAGTTTATGAAGATATCTTCAAAGAGCAAGGAATAGATTATAAACTCAGTAAAGACTCGTTATCAGTAAATGGTAAACTCAAAAGTGGATACTTTAAGGTACAAGCTAATATCTCTTCTCAATTTATTACTGGATTACTATTTGCTTCTACATTACTTGATGGTGATAGTTCTCTTGAATTAGTGGGAGAAGTCAGTAGCAAACCATACATCGATATTACCTTGGATGTATTAAAGACATTTGGAATAATTATAGAAAATAATGAAAATGTTTACTTTGTAAAAGGTGGACAAACATATAAAGGTAAAGATATCGCAATTGAAGGTGATTATAGTAATTCAGCCTTCCTAGATGTCTTTAACTATCTAGGTGGCAGAGTAAAGGTTGAAGGCCTAAGAAGCGCTAGCAAACAAGGCGATAAAGTTTATAAACAGCTTTTCTATTTCCTAAACAAAGGAAAGATGGAAATTGACTTAACAAATGCGATTGATTTAGGCCCAATACTATTTACCTTTGCCGCGATTAAACATGGAGCGATATTTACAGGTATCGAAAGATTAAGAATTAAGGAAAGTGATAGAGTTAGTGATATGCTTTCTATTTTAAAGCTTTTTGGTGTTCGTTATCTTTTAGAAGATAATAGGCTAGAAATCTTTGAAAGCGAACTGCATAGTTATGACAAGATTATTAGTCCTGCTAACGACCATCGTATTGTGATGTCTACAGCGGTCTTATTGACATTATTTGGTGGCAAGATTGCAAATGCAGAAGCAGTAAATAAGAGCTTCCCAGATTTCTTCTCCTATTTGAGAAGATTAGGAATAGGAGTTAGTTATGAGAATATCTAAAGAACACAAAATACTAATTGTTGGTTTAGGCCTTATTGGTGGCAGTTACGCTCAAGGGTTATCAAGAAAAGGCTATCAAGTAGGAGCAATTGATATTAGCCAATCATCTATCGATTTTGCACTGGCAAATAAATATATCAGTAGTGGACAAGCAGAAGTTAATAAAGACTATGTTTCTAATTTCGATGTTATTGTTTTTGCGTTATATCCATCAAAGATGATTGAGTGGATTGAGCAATATCAATCACTTATTAAAGAAAACGCTATATTAACGGATGTCAGTGGTGTTAAAGGGAGCAATGTCTATAAAATACAATCAATCTTGAGAAGTGATTTAGAGTTTATCGCTGCTCACCCAATGGCGGGTAGAGAAGTATATGGAGTAGAAAACGCAAATGCAAATATCTTTAAAGGCGCCAACTATATTGTTGTTCCAACCAAAAACAATAGCGAAGAAGCAGTTGAACTATGCAAATCGATTGGGGAAGAATTAGAATTCAAAAATATCTCCACTTTATCAGTAGAAGAACACGATGAGATGATTGGCTTTTTAAGCCAATTAACTCACTGTATTGCTGTGACATTAATGACCAGTAAAAAAAGTGAGCATCTCGCTGAATATACAGGTGATTCGTTTAGAGATTTAACAAGAATTGCAAAAATTAATGAAAATATGTGGTGCGAATTATTCTTATCTAATAAGGACGAACTCATCAAACAAATGGAGGCCTTTGAAAAAGAATTTGATAAATTAAAGACCGCTATCAAAGAAGATGATGAGCAAACCATTAAAGAGATGATGGTGACTTCTACCCAAAGAAGAAAGATATTTGATAAATGAGGTAAGCGATATGAACATGAATTTTAAAAGAAAATTACCTATTCCAATGGAGATAAAAGAACAATATCCAATCTCTGAAGAAGGTAGCGCCTCAAGAAAAGCAAATGATGAAGAAATCAAAAAGATAATCGACGGAAGAAGCGATAAGTTTTTACTTATTATCGGTCCTTGTTCTGCAGATAGAGAAGACGCAGTTCTTGATTACATCAATCGTTTGAAGAAGATTCAAGAAGATGTTAAAGATGTTATCTTTATCGTTCCTAGAATCTACACCAATAAACCAAGAACTACAGGAGCAGGATATAAAGGCATGCTCCATCAACCAGATCCATTAAAAGATCCTGATATCTTAAAAGGATTAATTGCTATTCGTAAAGTTCATATGCGAGCGTTAAACGAAACAGGGTTTAGCTGTGCAGATGAAATGCTTTATCCAGAGAACCATAGATTCTTATCTGATGTATTAGGATATGTGGCAGTAGGAGCAAGAAGCGTTGAAGATCAACAACATCGTTTAACCGCTAGTGGCTTAGATTTACCAGTGGGTATGAAAAACCCAACCAGTGGTGATTTAAGAATTCTTCTCAATTCCATTAAAGCCGCTCAGGATGGACATACATTCATCTATCGTAACTGGGAAGTAGAAACTACTGGTAACAAATACGCGCACGCTATATTAAGAGGATATGTCGATAATCAAGGTATTGCTCATCCTAATTATCATCTAGAAGAACTACGTTATTTCTGTGATATCTACAAGAACAGTGGTTTAGCTAATCCCGCCATTATTGTGGACTGTAATCACGATAACTCAGGCAAGAACTATTTAAGACAAATCGATATCGCTAAAGATGTATTACATTCCATGGCGATTGATGAAGAAATTAATAAATATGTCAAAGGCTTAATGATTGAATCTTATTTAGAAGATGGCAATCAAAGTAGTGATGGAACAATATACGGTAAATCCATCACCGATCCATGCTTAGGCATAGAAAAAAGCCAGTCCTTAATTTATGAACTGGCTGATATATTAAGAAGTAGAAAGTAATTATTATTTTTTAGCAGCTTTCTTAGCAGTCTTCTTGACTGCTTTTTTTACACCCTTAGTAACGGCTTTACCTGCTTTCTTACGGAAAGACTTGCTAAAGATAATTGCAAGAGTGACACCGACTATGAGTGTGCCTCCACCAGCAGCAATGATAATGATTGTAGTGGTATCGAAGGTAATTCCACTCTTTGCTGGCTCAACAGTGATTTCATAAGTTGCAACTGCTGAAACACCATTTTCAGTATATTTAGCAGTTACTGTGTATTTACCAGCTTCAGACATCTTTTGTCCTGAGAAAACGAGATTCTCACTACTAGAGACATCTTTGATGCTGTCATCACTGTATCTAGCAATAACGACTGGCTTTACAAAGTGATCGCCAACAGTATATTTGGTTTTAGGATTGCTGATAGTGATTGAACTCAAAACAGGTATATTATCGCTAATGGTAATGGTATATGTTGCGGTAACAGTAATATCTCCTTCTTTGTAACCAACTAAAACTGTTTTTTCTCCAGTAGTGGTCATATCAGGAATATTAATGTTTTCAGGTTCAACTACTTGAGTAGTTCCATCACTATAATGAGCAGTAACAACTAGACCATCAGAATTGAAAGGTTCTCCCAAGACATATTCTCGCTTACCGCCCGACAAAGTAATACTTTCTAAAACCACTTGCGCTTTGACTGTAACTTCAAATGTAGTAGTCACTGTGACGTCATCTTCTACATATGTAGCGGTAATGGTTTGAACTCCTGTGGTAGTTGGACTATATCCGTTATAAGTAACTTTATTAGTAACATCAGCGGTTGTGCCGTTTGTGTATGTAGCAACTACACTTATGCCTTCTACAGTAAATTCTTCACCATATTCATATTCTGTCTTGCCTCCGCTGACAGAAATACTGGTTAATAAGACAGGATCTTCCTCGATAGTGACTGTATATGAAGCGGTTTTTGTGATGCCGCCTTCCACATAACTGACGTTAATTGTATTGCTGCCAGCAGTAGTAGAATCAAAACCAGTAAATGTTAAATTAGCAGAGCTAGAAACATCTTCCTCGTCTCCATTAACATATTTAGCAATGACTTGAGGTTTAACAAAAGTGCTGCCTTTACCATAGGAAGTTTTAGGATTCTTAACTTCAATACTAGATAAATCAGGTTTAACTATGTTAATAGTGTAAGAAGTGCTCTTAGTAACTTCATCTTCAGTATATGTAACAGTAACTGTTTTGCTTCCGATAGTAGAAGTATTAACACTGCTAACAGAAGTTGGAGTTACTGTTTTGGAAGAGCCATCTGAATATGAAGCTGTGCAAACACCATCAAAAGAGAATGGAGAACCTCTAACATAGCTTGTGGTTTGTCCACTGACTGCAATACTTGTTAAAGGTGCGACAACTGTAATAGAAATTGGCACTTCATAATTGGTTTCATCTATGGCCGCACTAGCAGTTAGAGTGGTTGTGCCGGTTTTTAAAGGTGTAATTGTAATATTTTCTCCTGAAGCACTAGAAGAACTGCTAATTGAGATGATAGTTGGATCATCAATATCCCAGTGAATAGAAGTGCCATTACTGGTTTTAGCATTAACAGTAGTGGTATTAGGAATATCTAATTTGATATCTGATTTAGAAACCGTGACTCCTTCTATACCTCCGATTGGATCACTGGCTGGATTTGCTGTTCCGGATTTATTGCCCCAAATAATATCTGCCCATTCAGGGAAATCAATAAATGGGTTTCTATTTTTGGTGAAATTTCTGTAAAGAAGATTGTTACGGTGAGCTTCAAACTCATCTGGTGGATCTATTTTGTTCCATTCGAGAAGGTCGGATATGATGCCTAATTTACCTGTTGTTGAAGAACTGGACACATACCCAGCGTAGCTCCAATCATCTAATGAATCTGTTAATGCCAAATTTGGATTATCAGAATCTATTCCGTCAGCATCGCTTCCAGAAAGATAATTATAACGAGCAACCATATAGAAAA
Source organism: uncultured Erysipelotrichaceae bacterium (assembly GCA_902803285.1). Lineage (GTDB taxonomy): Bacteria > Bacillota_I > Bacilli_A > RFN20 > CAG-826 > UBA2450. The sequence continues at coordinate 36,512 of CADCPC010000039.1, forward strand.
CAGCTCTTGCTATATCGCCTTTGTCAGAATCTTGTGGCTCAAAAACAGTGGTTGTCGAGCTAGGGAATGTTTTGGAATAACCACTATAGTTACCGCTAGCGTAAGTATATTTGGATGAGCCATCTGTATAAGATTTTGTTTTATCTACATAGCCATAAAAATAATTACTATGTAGAGCACTATTAACGTAACTATCTCCTGGCCAAAGATGCATTGGATCACCTCTGGCTCCTCCTTGAGATTTGTTTTCGAAACCAGCAGATTTTGGCCAGATATGTTCCCTATCCATTGACCACTTTGCATTGTTGCCATGAGATGTTCCACTTAAGCCATCATCAGTTCTTGCCCATGCTCTCATGTAATTATTCAAGCCTTCTCCTCGATTAACATAAAGAGCATGTATATATGGGTTCATGCCAGAATTGTTGACTGATGAGCCATAACTATATCCATTAATTTCGTTTGTCAAAGAATTGTATCCAGATATTTGTGAAGCAGGAGATTTATCCCAGTCTCGATCTGTAATTTCATAAATTTGCCAGATTTTCTTTCCGTTATCGACATCGTATGAATAGTATTTCTGATTGTTTTTTAGAACATTTTTTAAATGGATTAATAAATCAGCGCCTCTATACCCAGCAACATCGTTATAGTAACTTCTAATGTCGTTTTCTGATAAATCATTAAGATTAATGTTGGTAGGCAAAGATGCGACATCATAGGCATTTGCTTCTTTTTCTTGTCTGATAGCAGCAAAAACAATCGCGGTTGGCAAAGCAATAGCAACTGCAGAACTAAGGATTAATAATTTACGTTTCATAAGCGTATCCTCTTTCATGTTAAGGATAACATATGAAAGTCAAAAGATAAATCTTTTCACAAATCATATAGTATAATTAATAAGCAAGAGAATACGTATGAGTGAAGAAAAAAAGAAATCTACATATCTCAAAGATTTAGAAGAAAGCTATAAAAAACAAGCAGACACTAGAAAAGAAAAAATCAGACAGGAACCTAGTAAATGGAAGAGATTCTGGAAATGGGTTTGGTATGCGATTTCTTTTCCTTTCGTGTGGATCTTCTATAACATCAGGGACTGGAGAACTGCGATTATATTTGCGATTGTGTTTCTTGTCGTTTCTAGTGAGGTGTGGGTTCCTTACTTGATAGGCGTTATTTTCTGGGCGAACGAGCCATTAAGAATATCAATGTTTAGTATTGGTAGTGCATGTTGGCTTTTCTGGCTTGGACCAGGTACTCCCTTCCTTGTTATTGTTATAGGAATAACTATAGGTGTTAAATATTTATTTAATTTAATCAAAAATCATATAGAAAAAAAGAGACAAGAGCGACTTGGAAGTGGTGCTGGAGGCCCATCGATTAAAACAGGTAAAAATCCAATCAAAACCAAGGGAAATCATAGTTATAAAGGTTAAGCAAAAAATCTTTGACAAAACATGACATGTAATTTTCAATAGCATTTCATTGAGGCGCGAATTCTTCTTGGGGAAGAGCGTTGCTAGATTAGAACAAGAATTGAATAAACATGGATTATGTAACAACATATTTCAAATCCAAAAAAGCGGATTTACATATTATTCAAAAAAAGGAAAACCAGTATGGATAAAAATTTAAAGCAAATTAAACCAATGTTGTGCCCTGTTTGTGGGAAATTCTATTTTTCAGAATTAACCGATGTTGATATCGAGCAATTACATATGACGCCAAATACCACTCAATGTGATAGATGTGGCTGGTTTTATGACCTCGAACAAGTCGCTAATCCTGATTTAGAACATGAATCAAACGAAATGTCTTTAAACCAATATAAAAAGTGGTACGAAGATAAAATTAAAGAAAATCCAGAGTGGGAATATTACGAAGATTTTATCGGAGACCCAGAACCACACAAATGCCCTGTCTGTGGCGAATATGAATTTGAAGATTTATTATGCCATGATATTTGCCCGGTTTGCGGTTGGGAAGATGATGGCATGGAAGTGGATCCTTATGATAAAGACGGTGGTCCTTCCAGTGAATTCTTAGAATATAAACAATCTTTCAAAGAAAAAAGAAGATTAAATCCAAAATATAAGTGGTCAAAAGACAAATAGCAAGACAAAAGAAAACGGGCAATCAATATTGATTATCCGTTTTTTAATTTACGTGTCTCCAATTGTCCGTACACACAAGGGTTTGAAATACCAATTGTCGAGACACACAAGCATCATAATAAAAAGAGGAATATTCCATCCTCTAGTTAATGTAAATACCATAATTAAACTTATGTTTCGTTTTCTAATTAAAAGTTAGACAATTAAAAACCAAATATGGTTTTTTTATTATATAAATAGCTATAATATTTATGTGATTAATTTTAATGTGATAATTGTGGATACAAATACATATTCTCTTGAAAGCCTTTTATCTTCCTGCTTTTTATCTGATAGAGATCTTAATGAATTATCAAGGTTCAAATTAGAGGAGACAAAAAAGGAAAAAACTGCTTCATTAATTCTTAAAAATAAATATGTTGGTGAATATCAAGTTAACGAATTTGGAAAACCAATAAGTGAGAAATGCTATTTCAATATCTCTCACTGTAAAGGTGTGGTGGTCTTTGTCAAAGATGATTTCCCTATAGGAATTGATATTGAAAAAATTAGGCCTATAGAAGACGATTTGAGAGATTATATATCTTCTAAGGAAGAAAAAGAATTTATTAAAGACGACGAACAATTCTTCGAGATTTGGACAAATAAAGAATCATTAACAAAATGTCTAGGAACAGGTATAAAAAATAAAATCAGTGAAATTCCCGCCTTACCAATTACAGGGATTAAAACTTATCAAAACAAAACACTATATTCTCGGACAATAAAATATCAAGATTATGTGTTGTCAATTACAAGAGATAATAAAGAGCCATTTGAAATAATAATTCAGGAGGAACGATTATGAATAAGAATTATCCATTAACTAAAAGCGAACAAGGTTTGTATATTTCTTCGCTTAATTCCGGAGATGCTTATAATCTCGCTAATACGGTTAATTTAGGAAAAGAAGTTACTAAAGAGCAAGTAAATACCGCTCTTAATGCCGTATTTGAAGCGCATCCATATTTATTCACTGTTTTGAATATTGATGAAGAAGGTAATATTTCTAAACACATTGAAAAGGAAGAGATTAAACTTCCCTTTGAAGAAGTTAAAGAAATAAAAATCGATTCCAAACCATATGAATTACTCAATAAGCATTTATATCGCTTCAAACTTTTTAAAGTGAAAGATGAATATGTTTTCTATTTTGATTTCCATCACATTATTGTCGATGGTAGTTCGATTCATATTTTTGTCAGTGACTTTTTAAAGGCGCTTGAAGGTAAGAAACTTGAAAAAGAAAAAGTTGATGCGAATGAGTTCGCTTTAAAAGAAGCTATAGATCTTAAGAGCAATAAATATAAAACCGCTAAAGATTATTATGAAAAATTAGTGGGTGGAGTGGAAACTGACTCTGCCCCTGTAGAAGATAAAACTGATGAGAATATTAGTTGGGGCAACATTAGGATGCCTTTAAAAGTTAGTGACCAAGAAGTTAAAGCTTTAACTAAAAAATTAGGAATTAAAACTTCTTCCTTCTTCTTAGGCACATTCTCTTACTTACTAAGTAAGATCAATATGGAAAATGAGGCCCTTTTCTTAGCTGTACATAACGGAAGAGATGAATCTGTCTTAAATAGTGTCGGTTCTTATGTTAAAACCTATCCCTTTTATTTAAGCTATCAAGATGAAGATAAAGTCAGTGACTTCTTAAAGAAGGCTAACGAACAACAAATTGATAATGTTAAGAATAACATCTATCCTTTTGCAGATTTAAATAAAGACTTAGGAGTTTCTGCTGATGTTTTATTCTCTTATCAAGGCGATTATTTCTATTCTGGAATTTATCAAGGAAAGTTAGTTGAAGTAACCCCTTTATTAAGAAAAGACGGCAAAGAAAAACTCAGTGTCGAACTTCATCGATTAAACGGAAAATATATCATTTGGGTAGAATTTAGAGCGGACCTTTATAACAAATCCACAATTAAGCACATCATTAAGATGTTTGATGTGGCGATTTCTGAATTTTTAAAGAAAGATAAACTTATTGATGTCAGTCTCATAGATGAAGAAGAAATAAAATTACTCGACTCATTTAACAAGACTAGTTTCCCATATATTGAAGAAGGAAAAACTATTTTAGATGACTTCTTGGAGGTGGTGAAAAAACAGCCAAATGAAGTGGCGGTTGTTTTCAAAGATAAAAAATACACATATAAAGAAGTGGACGAAATTTCCACAAGAATCGCTAACGAACTCATTAGATTAGGGGCCAAAAAAGAAAAAGTTGTTTCCATTTTAGTAAAGAAATCTGAATATATTGCTTTAGCCTCTTTAGGCGTTATTAAGTCTGGTGCGGCTTATCAGCCACTTGATCCAACTTATCCAAAAGATAGATTATCTTTCATGGTGAAAGATTCTAACGCCATCATTTTAATTAGAGATAGAGAGTTAGATGATTTAATTGATGATTTTAAAGGTAAAGTGTTATTTACTGATGAATTATTATCTTTAAAAGATAATTCGGAAATAAAGACGCGCCCATCACCAAAAGATTTATTTATCATGCTTTATACTTCCGGCTCTACTGGAGTGCCAAAAGGAGTAATGCTGGAGCATGGCAATATCTTTAGCTTCTGTAGATATTATCGACAAGAATTTAATTTTGGACCAGGCTCAAGGAACGCTGCTTATGCTAGCTATGGCTTTGATGCCGATATGATGGATTTATATCCTGCTTTAACAAGTGGAGCCACTGTCTATATCATTCCTGATGAGATGAGACTGAATCTTGTGGAATTGGGTGAATATTATAATAAAAACCAAATTACTCACGCTTTTATGACCACTCAAGTTGGTCGACAATTCGCTAGTGAAATTGAAGTTAAATCACTTAAATATTTCGCTGTTGGAGGCGAAAAGTTAGTGCCTATGGATCCTCCTAAAGGATATAAATTCTATAACTTATATGGACCTACCGAAGGTACCGTTTTCTGCACTCTCCAATTAGTTGATAAAAATTATCACCGTATCCCTATTGGTAAATGTTTAACCGATTATAAGATTTATGTTTTAGATAAAAACAAAAAGAGATTGCCAATCTTAACGAGTGGTGAACTCTATATTTCTGGACCTCAAGTTGCTAGAGGTTATTTAAATAGAGAAAAAGAAAACAGCGAAGCCTTCTTAACTAACTGGTTCACTAAAGAAGAAAAATTTGAAAGATTATATAAAACTGGCGATATTGTTCGTTTACTTGAAGATGGAACGATTGATTTTATCGGCAGAAAAGACGGACAAGTGAAAATCCGCGGCTTTAGAGTGGAACTTTCTGAAGTTGAAAAAGTAATTAGAGATTTTAAAGGCATTAAAGACGCGACTGTTAAAGATTTCACTGACCCTAGCGGAGTGAAATATATCGTTGCTTATGTGGTGAGCGACTCTAAGATTGATGTCGAAGCTTTAAATAATTTCATCTTAGAAAGAAAGCCGCCTTACATAGTACCAGCTTATACAATGCAAATTGATAAGATTCCTTTAAATCAAAACCAAAAAGTAAATAAGAAAGCCTTACCAGTTCCTGAACTTAAAGTTGAAGAAATGGTGGCCCCAAGAAATGCTGATGAACAAGATATCTTTGATATCTTAAAAGGTGTATTAGGGCATGATCAATTTGGTGTCACTAATGACATTTTTGAAGTGGGATTAACTTCTGTTAGCTCGATTAGATTTACAATTTTACTTTCTAAAAAATATAACAAGTCTGTCGATAATGGAGATTTAAAAGAGCATTCAACAATCTCCTCTTTAGCAGCTTTCCTTGCTAATAAGGAGGAAGACAAGACTTTTGAAGTTTTAGATGAATATCCTCTGACCAAAACCCAAGAAGGTATTTTTGTTGAATGTGTTTCTAAACCTAATAGCACAAACTATAACATCCCTTATCTATTTAAATTAGACAAGAAGATGGATTTAACTAAATTAAAAGAAGCGGTTAGCAAGACAATTGATAATCATCCATATTTAAAATCCATTCTTCATATGAATGATAATGGTGATATTGTTGCTAGAAGAAATAATAGTGCCGCTAAAGTTGAGATTCTTAAAAAAGAGATTGATATTAAATCTTTAGTTAGACCGTTTTCTATATTAGATGGAGAACTTTTCCGCGTAGAAATCTATGAAGGGAAAGATAATTATCTCTTCTTAGATTTCCATCACATTTTATGTGATGGCACCTCTGAAGCGATTATTTTAAGCGATATCGATAAAGCCTACTCAGGAGAAAAATTAATTCCTGAAACCTATAGTGGTTATGAAGTCGCCCTTCAAGAAAAAGAAGATTTAGCCTCCCCTAAACTTGATAAGGCTAAAGCCTACTATAACGAAGTTCTTAAAGATGTCGATGGAGAATATACTTTAAAGAAAGATTTAAAAGTTGAAGAAACTTCTAAACTTCAATCTATTGATTATGAATTAGATTTAGATAACGAATTAGTAAAGAAATACGTTGAAGCAAATAAATTAACCAATAACGCTTTATTTAATTTTGCCTTTGCCTTCAGCTTATCTAAATTCATCTACAAAGATGATTCTTTATATGAAACTATCTATAACGGTAGAAAATCTTCTAAGGTAATGAATAGTGTATCAATGTTTGTAAAAACCTTACCGGTTTATATCAAATACACTGAAGAAGATTTAGTGCTTGTTAAAGTTAAAGAGATGCAAGAACTCTTATCAGGTCTTGAAGAGAATGATTTATATTCCTTTGGTGATGTCGCTAACGACTATAATTTAAAAGCGGATATTATCTTTGCTTATCAAGGAGATAACTTTAATTTTGATACTCTTGGTGGATTTAAAGTCACACCAATTTTAATGGAAAGTGAGACTCCTAAGAGTGATTTTGGTTTAGATATTTTCTTGGAAAATAATAAGTATCGCGCTCATTTTGAATGGGATCAAGCAGTGTACACAAAAGACACCATTGATTCATTTAAGCGTTTATATGAATTAGCTTTAAATGAATTATTGACTAAAAAGAATATCAAAGATATTAATTGTCTTCCTGATTTTGATAAAGGACAATATGAGAAATTTAATCAAACTGAGGTAGAAATACCAAAAGATATAACTGTTAATAAATTGCTTGAAAAACAAGCTAAAGAAAAACCAAGCAAAGTGGCAGTAGTGGCTAAAAACGGTAAATTAACTTATCAAGAACTTAACGAATCTGCAAATAAAGTGGCTCATTCTTTAATTAAAGAAGGGGTTATACTTGCAGAATGTGTCGTAATGTTTATGCCGCGAATTAAAGAAGCATATGTTGTTAGACAAGGCATAGTGAAATCTGGTGGAGCCTTCGTTCCGGTTGATCCAAAATATCCAGATGAAAGAGTAAGTTATATTATTACTGATTCTGGTTCTAAATTATTAATATCCACTCGTGAAATTATTAAACAAAAACAAGATTTAATTAAATCCACGAAAGTGAAGGCTTTAGCAATCGAGGATTTATTAGAGTCTAAAGATAATAAGAATCCTGATGTTAAGATTCCTCAATCTTCTATGGCCTATGTCATTTATACTTCTGGTTCAACTGGTAAACCAAAAGGCGTGATGATTGCGCATAAGAATTTACTTAATTATGTTTTAGATGGCTCTAACTTAGCCACAATATGTTATCGCGATATTGGAGAAGACTGTGTTAGCTGCTCTTTTGCTTCGCTTTCATTTGATGCTTCTTTGCAAGAAGAATTTGTACCTTTAACTCATGGTTACACCGCGGTTATAGCAAGTGAAGAAGAAATTGAAAATCCAATGTTACTGGCTAAGACTTTAAAAGAGAATCACGTCAAATATATGTTCATGACCCCATCCTTTGTATCTAATTTATTAGATATTGATGTCTTTGTGGACGCTTTAAAAGAATTTAAATATGTTGATATGGGTGCAGAAGCAGTCCCAATGGAACTTTGTAATCGCTTAAGAAGTTTAGGGGTGACCGCCAATTTATTAAATGGATATGGTCCAACCGAAACTACAATTACGGCGACATACGCTTTGGTAAAAGATAAATACATGACTATTGGTAAACCAGTAGCCAACACTAAAGTTTATACTTTAGATAAGCACGGACACATCTTGCCAATTAACGCCATTGGTGATTTAACTATCGCTGGGGAATCAGTTGGCTTAGGTTATTTAGGTTTAGCCGAAAAAACTAAAGAAGCCTTTATTGAAGTTAATAACTTAAAAGCTTATCGAAGTGGTGATATGGCAAGAATTAACAGCGAAGGCAACGTGGAATTCTTTGGTCGACTTGATAACCAAGTGAAATTAAGAGGCTTAAGAGTGGAACTCGATGAAATTGAAAGAGTCCTTAACTCTTATAATTCCGTTACAAGAAGTATTATCTTAGTTAAACAAAGTCCAGAAGGAGATTATTTAGCGGCCTACTTTACTGCTTCAAGTCAAGTTGATAAAGACAAATTACTTGAACATATGGCTAAATACTTAACTCCATATATGGTCCCTAAAGTGGTGATGCAGTTAGATAAATTCCCACTTACCCCAAACGGTAAAATCGATAAAAAATCTCTTCCAGAAATTGAAGTTAAAGAAGAAAAGAAAGAAGTGAAATCTGCTTCTAATGAGTTAGAAGAAAAACTCTTAACATTATTTAAAAAAGCT
>CADCPC010000040.1 GCA_902803285.1 uncultured Erysipelotrichaceae bacterium
GGTGTTGATTATATTGATCGAAGCTTGGGCTAATAGATTATCTTTGTCCTTATAGTAATGATAAAAAGTCATCTTTGTTTTGTTAGCAAAAGCGCATATCTCATTAATAGTGATATCGTGATAGTTTTTCTTGCTTAATAATTCGAATAACGCTGCTTCAAATTGGCTTTTTGTTTTACTAATTTTCATACTTATACATTATGCTCACTTTTACCTCAAGTAAACAAAAAACTTTACTTTGAGACTATGAAAGTATAGTTTAGACATGTTTTTTCTTGAACATATGTTTTTATTAGATGAATATTTTATTAGACCTATTTAATTAATATTAAAGAATGAAGACCAGGTTATGAAAAAAGCGTTCTTAAAGTTTTATCTTTTCCAACAGTTTTTAGCATTGACACGATGATTGCTATTTCTAACATAGATGAATACTCGTGTGAGTCAGCGCATTAATCCAAGTTATAAATGGAGATTAATATGAAGAAGAAACGTTTATTTAAAAGCTTAGTATTGTTATTCGCTTCATCCCTTGCGTTAGGAACTCTTTTAAGTCTTCAATTAGCACATAAAAAAGATAACATTAACGTCGCCTCAGCATATGAAGGAACCAAATTACCTTCCTCAGGAGGTACGTTGTCTTCAGGCACCTATTATCTAGATGAAGATGTGACTTTAACTAATTATATAAACGTCGCTACTGGTAATAATATAATTATTAATCTTAATGGTTTTTCCTTAAGTGCCAAACCTAATTCTAATCAAGCTATTGTATATGTTAAAGGTGGAACATTAACAATTAATGGTAAAGATGATGTATCCGGAAATATGGGCACATTATGTAATGGTACAGGTTACTATGACGGCAGTTACACTAGAGGTGGTGCGATTGCTATTTATGCTGACGGAACGAATGTGAGTAATGTAACAATTAATGACTGTAACATCGGAAATAACACAGCAGCTTTCGCCGGTGCAATGTTCATATGTAAAGGAAGCACGGCTACTTTAAATAATTGTAATGTCTATAATAATGATTCAACATCTGATCCTAGCTATGGATACCGTGGCGCTATTTATGTTGAGGATGCTTCATCGACGGTAAATATCAACGGTGGTGAGATATATAATAACGAAGGCGGAGTACTTTTATGGGGTAATAATAGCCAATCATCATCTGCCAACCTGAATGGAGTCTATGTTCACGATAACACAAGATTCGGTGTCCGTCTTCATGGTAGCGATAATGGTAATGCTCCTTTAACTATAGCTGGTGATACGATTATAAAAAACAATCCTACAGAATCTTCGACAGAACAGGCAAATTTACGTCTAAATGGTTCTAATCGAGGAAAATTTACTTTCCCATCCGGATTAGGTGATAACGCATGTATTGGTATCACCATGCAAGGGACCAATGGTGTTTTTACTAGTGGATGGTCTCAATATATGGGAGACGCTGATCCTAGTGCTTATTTTTTCTCTGATAGTACTGATGTAATTATTGGCAAAAACCCTAGTGGTGAATTATTAATTGGTGTTCCTAGAACAGTTACTTATACTACAGAACACGGAACTGCTCCTGATTCAGATACGGTTGCGGATGGTTCTATTATTGTTAATGAACCAACTTCTCCAAGTGAGGAAGGCTATGAATTTAAAGGCTGGTACAAAGATCCAGGCTTTGAAAATGCCTGGGATTTTGAAACTGACGCTATAACAGAGGACACAACTTTATACGCCAAATGGGAGGGTTATGATCCAGCTGTTGCTAATGTTATTAAATTAATCAACGATATTGGTGATCTTACTTATGCAGGTGGGGCTAACGATTCTTTAGATGACATAATCGCCGCAAAAGCAGCATATGATGCATTAACTCCTGAACAAAAAGAGGTTGTTAATGGAGTAAATAAAGATGTTTTAGATCATGACATTGTAACTTATAACCACGTTGATAAAGTTGGAGATTTAATTAAAGAAATTCCTGAATCTAGCGATTCTCAAGAATATTATGATGCAGTTGATGCTGCTTTAGCAGCCTATAAGGCTTTAACTGATGAAGAAAAAGCTATTTTAAATGCTGATCTTGATTTCCAATATAAAAAGACACTTGATGATAATATCGCTGTTAAAGAAGTTATTGAACTTATCCAAGGCATAGGAGAAGTAACTTATAAAGGTGGTCAAGATGATTCTAAAGATGATATTAATGATGCCATAGATGCGTATAATAATTTGGCTGACGATCTAAAGGCAATCGTTAATAACGTGAATAAAGACGAATTAGACGATGCTAAAGAAACATATGATAATGTCGATGAAGCCGTTAATCTTATTAATTCCATCGGTGATATTAATCACGGAGGAGATAATGACTCAAAAGACGCTATCGATGCTGCTAGAGAAACATATGATAATTTGAGCGATGAAGAAAAAACTTTAGTGAATTCATATAACGATTCAACTCAGACATTAAAAGACGCTGAAGAAGTATATGATGTTTTAGTGAAAATCGATGACATCGGTGAAGTAACCGCTGATTCAGGAGATAAGATCGCTGCTGCTAGAGAAGCTTATGAAGCACTTAGTGATGAACAAAAAGATAAAGTAAATTCTGCAGCACTTAACACATTAAAAACAGCAGAAACTAAGTATTTGACAAATAAGCAAGATGCTGAGCTATTATTTAGAATTCTTTTATTCATCTCTATCCTACTTATCATAACTGGCTTAATTGTTTTATCTCTTCTTTTGAAAAATAGAGCGAATAACAAAAAGAAACTTGCAAATGCATATTCATTTGCCGGTTTCCTTCCACTTCTTGCCTTTGTTTCAGGCTTTGGTGATTCTAAATTCATTATTGCCTATATCTTGCTCGGTTTAGCGATTCTTATTTGGACCGCTAACTTCATTCTTATTCTTACAAGAAATAGAGTTAAAGAACCTAAGGTGATGGCAAATAGTGTAACACAAGTTGAATCTAGAGTTGATACATTACCTCCAGTATTAATGAATTTAAATAATGAAGAAGATGATGAAGTAGTGACTACTACCGATGAAAAAGGAAACATCTTCCAAATTAGATATATTAGGTCTTTCAAGGCCAAACTTATTCAATCTCCAGATGAAACTAAAAAATATTATGAAGAGCTTAAAAACGAAGTCCTTTCATATAAGAAAACAAATTCTAGAATAAGTTGGCATTATGATGCGATTAATTCGGGAAGAAATTATGTCTTGAAATTTGCAGTTAGAGGAAAAGCACTTTGTGTTTATTTCCCACTTAACGTCGATGAATATAGTGATTCAAAATACAAAGTTGAAAAAGTCGAATCAAAGAAATTTGAAGATGTTCCATGTCTATATCGAATCAAAAATGATCGTAGACTAGGCTATGCAAAAGAACTTATCGCAGTGGTTGCTTCTAGCCTCGGTTTAGAAAAAGGTGAAGAACAACATGAAGTCTATTCTAATCTTCCATATGAACCGAATAAACCTCTTATTGCTAGAGGATTAATCAAAGAACAAAAAGTTCAAGTTAATAAACCAAGTGAACAACCAGTTGTACTCGAGTCGAAAGTTAATTCAGATGGTGATGAAGTGGTGGTCGCAAAAGACGCAAGTGGTAACATCTTTGAAATAAGATATATCAAATCATTCACCGCGAAGCTTTCACAAAGTGAAGATGCAGTAAAAGATTATTATACAATACTTAAAAATTATGCTCTTTCATATAGAGGAACTCACTCTCGTGTTTCTTGGCATTATGATGCAGTTAATGTTGGAAGAGACTATGTCTTAAAATTTGCAATTCGCGGCAAGACGTTATGCCTCTACTATGCATTAGATGTATCTAAACTAGATGAAAAATATAAAGTTGAAGAAGCTAAAGGAAAGAAATTTGAAGATGTTCCTTGCTTATATAGAATTAAAAATGAAAGAAGATTAAATTATGCAAAAGAACTCATTGATTTACTAATGAGTGAAAAAGCTATTTCTAAAGGTAGAGAACAAAACGAAGATTATCATATTCCTACCGAATCTACTAAAGCCTTATTAGCAAAAGGTTTAATTAAAGAAGTTAAATCCAAAGTTAAAGATAAAGAAGTCATCAAACATTATGAATCTATCTCTGTTAGTAAAGCAGATGAAGAGATGAGCGACGAAAAGGCTGAATCTTCTATTGAAGAAATAGAAGTTATCAAACCTCGAAAAGGTAGCAAAGAGATTATAAACATTGATACTTTATCCGAAAATTATAATAATGGAGACGAAGTAACTCTAGAATCCTTAATAAAGAAGGGATTGGTTCCTACTACTACTGGACGTATAAAGGTTCTTGCTAGAGGTGTATTAGATAAGAAATTAGATGTTATTGCTAACGACTTCTCTATACCTGCTATTAAGATGATTGTCCTTGTTGGAGGACATGTTAAAAAGATTAAATAAATTGAATAATTTATTAATATAAAAAAGGAGAAAAAATTATGTTCAATTTCAAAAGCAAAAGATTATCTATCTTTGAAAAGGTGTTCGGGTGTTTATTCTTACTTGCAACACTTGCCTA
>CADCPC010000041.1 GCA_902803285.1 uncultured Erysipelotrichaceae bacterium
ACTGTTCTAATGGTATATGGGAATTCTTCTTCACTTGGAATGACGTAAGAAAGAGCTCTTTCACCTAGAGCACCGTGACCGATTTCTCTTCTTCCTGGGGAGCCCATTCTACCAACTTCACCAACAGAATATGGTGGGAAGTTATAATGATGCATCCAGTGTCTGGTTTCTTCATCAGTCAAATTATCAATAATTTGTTCATCGCTCTTAGCGCCTAATGTTGTCACAGAGATAACTTGTGTTTGTCCTCTAGTGAACATTGCAGAACCATGAGTTCTTGGTAATAAGTCAACTTGAGCGTCTAATGGACGAATTTCATCGACTTTACGACCATCTGGTCTAATCTTTTCATCAGTGATTAATCTTCTGACTTCTTTAGCGACTAATTTCTCTAAAGTTTCTTTGACCATTGATAAGGTCTTTTGATGAGTTTTTTCATCTGGATAACTTCTTGTATCATAGTCATCGATGATTTCGTTTTCAATTGCGTCAATTGCGTCTTGTCTTTCTAATTTATCAAAGATAGAAATTGCTTTGACTAATCTCTTTTCACTTCTTTCAGTGACATCTTTTTCGATAACTGGATCGCAGACATATAAGTCGATATGTCTTTTTGGTTTTCCAATTTCTTTAATGATGCTTTCTTGCCAGACACAGAGCTTTTTAATAGCTTCATGGCCAAACATTAATGCATCAAGCATATCTTCTTCACTGACTTCAGCAGCACCAGCTTCAACCATGTTGATTGCTTCTTTTGTACCAGCAACTGCTAAGTTAATATCGGATTTTGCTTTTTCTTCAACGGTTGGGTTGATAACGAATTTGCCGTCAACTCTACCAACATAAACTCCAGCGATAGGTCCATCAAATGGAATATCAGAGATGCCGAGAGCGAGGGATGAACCAAGCATAGCGGTCATTTCTGGAGTACAGTCTAAGTCAACTGACATCACAGTATTAACGATTTGGACTTCATTTCTGAATCCTTCAGAGAACATAGGTCTAATTGGGCGATCAATCAATCTTGCGGTTAAGGTAGCGTGTTCTCCTGCTCTACCTTCTCTTCTTAAGAATGAACCAGGGATTTTACCAACAGCGTATTGTTTTTCTTCATAGCCCACTGTGAGAGGGAAGAAATCGCCTTCTTTTGGTAAGTCACTAGCACATGCTGTGGAAAGAACTACTGTTTCGTTGAGTCTGACAAGAACAGCGCCGTCAGCTTGCTTAGCAATTTCGCCTGCTTCAACAACGAACTTCTTTCCTTCGAATTCTAATTCGAACACTTTTTTCATTTCATTTTTCTTCTTTCTTAAAATCATAACGTGTTTATCTTATCATAAGTTGTTAGATAATAACCAGCAAAATTATATATAAATATAATATTTGAAATTAAAAAGTCAGGGGTTTCTCCTGACTATTTCATTTTTTTAATAATTTCTTTTGCCTCTTCTTGCTTTTTTAGTGGGTAAGATATTACTACTGGAATCTGAGTAAAGCCTAATTTTGCAATCTGCTTAAGGCTCTTTTTTGTCTTCTCTCCTGCTGGATACAAAACAAACCTTGTTGTCTCTTTGTTAAATGAGAATTTATCAAGCAAAGTGTTAATTGGAGTTGATAATCTATCATTCCAAATTGGAGAGCCAATAATTACTTTGTCCTCATCCTTTATATCTAATAACAATTCTTTAATTTCGGCCTTCTTTTTAAACATTGCTTCGCCACCATAATGGACAATTTTAAAGAAGGACATTTTACCGATTGGCTTAACCATTTCAACCTTTACTGGCTGATATCCAGCTTCTTTTAGAAGCTCTGCAAGAAAATCTCCGTTTCCTGTCGCACTAAAGTAGATAAAATATTTGTTCATAATATTCACTTAATCTCCTTGATAATTTCATCAAAATTAGTAATAAATTTATGGCAGTATTTTTTATTTTCTTCTGGATGGGTTGTCGATTGTTTATCGTACATTGCAATGACATTATAGCCGTTGTTAAAGGCGGTCATGAGAGGTTGGAGCATATCTTCCACCACTAAAGTGTTAGTTTTATTAATCCCAAATTTATGACAAACTTTGTCGTATATTTCTGGTGAGTTTTTACCGTTAACACAGCTATTAACATCGATAATTAAATCAAAATATTTATGGATATCTAATCTTAATAAACAAGGCAAATAAAGCTCTTCACTATTAGCAGTTGCAAGAGCAATTTTCACATTATGTTTTTTTAATATTTTTAATAATTCTAAAGCGTTTTCTTTAAGAGGAATATGCTTTTCATAAGCTTCTATAGCCAAATCATTCCACTGCTTTTTAATCTCATCAGTGGTTAGATGAGGAAGATATTTATCTCTTGTTAATATGGCAGCGCTATTTAGACCAATATGGGCGATTTCTTTATTATATAAAGGAGGTATCTTCATGCCATGAGAAGCAAAAAAGTCACGATCGATATCCGCCCATAAAGAGGTGGAATCAATCAATGTGCCATCCAAATCAAATATCACTAGTTCAATATCTTTTTCTAGTAGTTTCATATCGTTTTAATGAATATTGCCATTACTTGGTATTTATCTTGTCTTTCTTTTGGATAATAAGTAAGCATATCGTTTGGATCTGCTATTTCATCATCACTATATCCAAGTAGGTTTTTGTCGTTATTTGAATATAATTCATCAAAGTTTTCATAAACTTTAACATCTGTCACTACGCAGCGAATATTATATTCTTCATGATAAAAAATAATTTCATCATTTATTTTAATCTTTGATTTTTGTTCATCAAATAAACGCATTTCGATAGTTTTTTGTCCATTTTTAATTTTATTAAAAGGTTCTACCGCTAAATGCAAAACGTGGGTCATTAGACTTTGAGGTCTCCTTCTTTGATCCAACCGAGTTTTCTAAATAATAAATCAATTCCAAACACTAATGCAGCTGGGGCAATAAATTCTAATAAAACAATGCCTAACACGATTTCCCAAGTTGCACTGCCATAGGCAAGCATTGAAGATATTGTGCCGATTTGGCCAACAAGTCCAGCAGTTCCCATACCAGCTGCACTACCAACACAAATAACTCTAATTAAACAAGTAGAGATAGGGCCAAGTATTGCAGAAGCAATTATTGTAGGAAGCCAGATTACTGGTTTCTTTAATATATTTTTGAACTGTAACATTGAAGTACCAATTCCTATAGAAATGACCATGCCGATGTTATTATCTTTACGAGATTGAATAGCAAAACCGACCATTTGAGTACAGCATCCAACTACCGCAGCACCACTAGCAATTAATAAGCCTTGGTAATCTGCAACATTAGCACCAGCTGGTATTATAAATACCATTGCTGCAATAGCTGCACTACTAATTGGAGCGGTAAGAGCCATGCCCATTAATACTGCAACGATAATACCCATTAAGAATGGGACAACAGTTGTTCCACTATTAACGAGCCATTGAATCGCATAAGTGACATAGATTGCTGGATATCTAAATCCTAATGAACACAAGAATCCAACAGTAATGCTAAATAAAGGAACAATTAAGATATCAACAGGTGTCTTCTTAACTAAGACATATTTCATCGCTAAAGCAGTGGCAATACACACTAAATAAATAGTTAATGGATCACCGATTTGGAAATTAGCGGCAAATTGTTCTACGCTGGCCATATCTGTAACAAATTTGGTGGAGAAAGAGAAACATGCTGCGCATTCTCCTACTGCTGCTAAGACAATAGTCTTAAGTGGGTCAAATTTTAACGATAAAGCAATACCAACACCGATTCCTGCACCAGTTAAATATTGGAGAATAGTTGCTAAACCTAGCCAAGTTTTGGTTTCTGTTTTGTACCCATTTAATAAATGGTTAATAGCAATACAGAAATTACTATTAGTGCCATAACCAAATAGAGTGCCAATTGTTGCAAATATTGTTCCGACAATTAAAGTAGCAAATAAGCCATAAGCCATGCCATTTAATGTTTTCATGAAGAAGTCTAAGACAATATTAGGTTTCTTTTCTTCCATATCGCGATTATTTTATACCATTATTGCAATTATGCAATAGAAAAAGCACCTCCGAAGAAGTGCTAATTCTATCAACTTTTTTAATTATTCAGCTGCAGGTTCTTCTGCTTTTTTCTTTCCAAAGAATCCATGGTATGCTGACCAAGCAGCAAATGCGCCCATGAATGGACCAACGATTGATGGGATTAAAGCTAATGCTTTAGTATCAAGGTTTTGTCCGTCAAACATTGAGAAGACTAATGCTGATAAAGCTCTTGCAGGGTTGACTGAAGTACCAGTTAGAGGGATACCACAGCAGTGAACACCGAATAAGACAAGACCGATTAATAAACCAGCGATGCCGCTCCATTCCTTTTTGTTTGTAATGCCTAAAACAGCAAAGACAAATAAGAATGTTAAGCCCATTTCTGCCATTGTTGAGAGCATGTAAACCATAAATGGTTTGTCGCCGATGTTAGCTAAGATAGCTGCGCTGTTATAAGCGTGGTTAGCACCAGAAACACCAGATTTCCAAGCCCACATAACCATAGCAAGGAGTAAAGAACCGAAGAATGCGCCAACGATTTGACCGCAAACATAAACTCCAAATTCTTTCCAAGTGATTTCTTTGTTTAAAGCTTTAGCAAAACTAACTGCAGGGTTTGCATGACCACCACTGATAGGACCAACGGTGTAAGCTAAGATGATGATAGAGACACCAAATGCAGCAGCAATACCAACGGCGGCAGCAGGGCCTTCATATCCAGCAAAGGTAAATGCCATAGCAGTACCACAACCAAGCAAAACAAGGACTGCAGTTGCTAAGAATTCAGCAAAAAATTTCTTGAGCATAATTTATAATTTCCTTCTTTCCAAGAAAAATAATATTCTTATTTATAAAATTATTTAAGTTTTATTTTTTCTTTCTTTGAAAGATATTCTTGGAATGTTGTCTTAATTAAGAGAGCAATAAAATCTTTGAGCACTGCTTTTCTTTCTTTTGATAAAGTGCGATATGCCTCTTTTAGGTGTCTTAAAGCATTTTTCATTAAGACTTTGTTATAATCAATATTTCCAAATTTTGTAATATTTAATTCGGTAAATAAATCATAGATTGTATCAACAACAATTTTCTTTTCTTCAAAAGAGAAGTCATTATTGCAGCGATTAATGATTTGAGAAACATGCTCACTCATTTCCCCTTCTTCGAGGATGAAGTGATTATCTTCTACAATCCAGTTATAGGCGTCATGCTGCAAAATTGAACGACTATTTGCTTTAATGACCATAACATTGATATCTTTGTGGAATAATCTTCCTATGATTGATTCGCTAGGTATAATCTTGATGATTTTAGAAGATATTTCTTCATATTTTTCATCATAGAAATCATCCTGAAATCCTGGCCCATCAAAAGAATATATCTTAGATATACGTTTATTGTTTTTTGTGTTTTTAGAAGCATATATAGATAATAATCCACCTTTAGAATGGCCCGCCACTATAACAGGTTTTAATCTAAAACGTTTTAATGTGGTATTTAGATATGCTAAAGCGCTGATTTCACTTGGAATCTCATTTTGGAATGATAAATTAAGATCTTCTTTCCATCCCACTACTGAAGCATCAGTGCCAGCAAACCCCACAAAAATCATATCCTTAAAGATGAATGCCACTGCCTGAAACTGCTTTTCACTTTCACGAGATTTGTCTTTGACAAAATATCCAATTTTGACATCAGAAAATCTTTTACTATGAATAAATTTTGTGATTAAGAAATTATCTTTTATTTTTCTTTTTGCTAATGAAGATGAATTACGGTCATAAATAAATTTATTGATATCTGCTTTTTTAATAGTTTTCTTTTCTCCAATAATTTTGTTAAAAGGAAAATAAGCAAGTTCTGCTAAAACAAGAGCGTCGACATCATTAAAAGGAGATTCTTCTAATGAGATATCTCCATATTCATCTAAATAAGTAAGGATATTTTTAAATTCTTCCACGAATATACTTTACCATTTATTTTCATCACTAAGTATTCATTTATCAAATTAATTTTGATAGGATAATTAATGTTATGAAAGAGTCTACCGTTTCTCTTAAAGTTGACGAAAAGACATATCAAGAGATTAAAGACCACTACTCTAGTTATGTGATTAAAGAAGGAAAAGACTATATTGATTATGTCGCTTCTTTTAACGATGTAATTATTACAGGCTATCTCTCTAACAAAGCTAAAAAGACAATTATCTTTAAAGGAGAAAAAGCATTAGAAGAAGCTCGACTTTTCGATGCAAACGCTTCCCTTAATGAAGAAATCATCAAAGATGATGAAAAGAAATCTTGGATTGATATTGAAGAACAAATCGGTAGCGACGAAGTAGGAGTTGGAGATTTCTTCTTGCCAATGATTGTCGTAGCGGCCTATGTTAAACCTTCACAAATCAAAAAGTTAAAAGAATTAGGTGTTACTGATTCTAAAAAAATCAGTGATAAGAAAATTAGGGAAATCGGCCCTGAACTAATTAAAGGATTTAAGTATTCCAAACTCACTCTTACTAATGATAAATATAACGAGATGATTGCTAAAGGAGAAAATATTAATAGCCTTAAGGCTAAAATGCATAATCGCGCTCTTTCAAATATCCACAAAGATTATCTAGACATCCAAAGAATTTATGTAGATCAATTCGTAAATGCAGATAAATTCTATTCTTATCTCACTAGTGACGACGAACCTATAGTTAGAGGCATCGCTTTTAAAACCAAAGGAGAAAGTTGGTTCCCTAGCGTCGCTTTAGCCAGTGTTATCGCGCGCTACGCATTTTTATTAGAAAAGGATAAGCTGGATGAAAAATATGGAGTAGATTTCCCATTTGGTTCTTCTAGCAAAGTTGATGCCTTTGCTCAAGAATTAGCAAATAAACTTCCAAAAGAAGAATTTGATTCATTAGTTAAAATCAATTTCAAAAACTATAAAAAAATCGCTTTCTAGAGCGATTCTTTTTTTAATATTTCTTTGAAATATTCTGGTAATTCTATTTTGAAGTGCATTTCCTTTTTAGTTTTTGGTTGGATAAGTTTTAATTCAGTAGCCACTAATAATTGCCCACCCTGATAAAGCTTATCATATTTTCTGCCACAATATAGTGGATCTCCTTCAACAGGGTAACCAATATATGAGAAGTGAACTCTAATTTGATGAGTTCTACCAGTTTTCAAATGACATTCCACTAGTGTGTGTTCATTAAATCTTTGAAGAACTTTGAAATATGTTACTGCTTCTTTGCTGTTAGTGCGAGATACCGCCATCTTTTGACGGTTATTAGTATCTCTACCAATAGGAAGATTAATTTCACCACTATTTTCAGCAATCACGCCTCTTACTAAGGCCGTATAAGTTCTAGCCATTGTGTGGTCTTTAAGTTGCTCTGCTAAGAAGTTATGAGCTACATCATTTTTAGCGACACATATTAACCCACTAGTGTCTTTATCTATTCTATGGACAATACCTGGACGCTTTTCTCCGTTAATGCCGCTAAGATCGTCGCAATGATTAAGTATCGCATTTACCAAAGTATGTTCGTTATGACCAAAGGCAGGATGAACTACCATTCCTTGAGGTTTATTGATGATTAAAATATCGTGATCTTCATAAACAATATCTAATGGTATATCTTCTTTTTCAATTTTTGCTTCTTTCGCTTCAGGAATGAAAACAACTATTTCATCTCCTTCTTTAACTTTTAAAGACGCTTTAGCTTCCTTTTCATTGACTGTGACATGTCCTTCATCAATTAAAAGAGCAATGCGAGAACGTGAAAAGTTTTCTAGCAAACTAGAAAGGACTTTGTCTAATCTTTGATTAGATTCATTACTCGTGATCTTTAATTTCTGAATCATTTGTATTTTTACTTTCCTCAAGGAGTTGTTGTTTTTCTCTTTCGGTTTTGGAAAGGACTTTTTCTTGTTTAACTTCTTTAACTTCTACTTCTTTAAGAGCTTTTCTTTTTTTAGAATAGGCAATAGCTTCATCAACAATCATATAAATAATAAGCATGAAAGCACCGACAACAACTGCGCTATCGGCAATATTAAAATTAAATTTCCATACGCCGTAGAAATCAATCCAGTCAACAACGCCTGTTGCACCATCAGCATTTAAATAAGCTGCGCTATAGAAAAGTCTATCGATAACATTGCCTAATGCCCCAGCAATAATAAGCATTGCGCAGGCCTTATAATATAGATTAATCTTATCCCACTTTTTCACTAAGAATATGATGATGCCTACTACGATAAGTATTGCAAAAATAGAGAATACAATCTGGGTTACTAAAGGACTTCCTAAGGAAATTCCAAAGGCGATATTTTGGTTAATTACATAGCTAATTCTTAAAAATCCAGGAATTAAAATTATGCCACCTTTTGCGACAATTTCACCTCCATGAGCAATGACAAGATTCTTAGACAAAATATCTAAAAATAAAATTAGAACTGCTAACCAGATGAAGGAACGGAATATCCAATTAAGAACATTTTTAAACTTAATCATGTTTATGAACCACTCCTACACAGCGATGACATAGGTGAGAGCCATCTTCTTCAATTGAGACAACATCAGAATAGTTCCAACATCTATCACATTTTGTGCCTGGATGATGGATAACTTCTAATTTATCGCTCCATTTAACTTCACTAACAACAAATAAATTGGCGAGTTCATCTAAATCATATTGCTTTGCAATATCATTATTAGAATCTAATTTCACTAAAGCTTCTTGGCTACTACCAATAACTTTGTTATTTCTTGCTTCTTCAAGAGCTTTTAAGACTTCGCTTCTAAGAGTCAATAAGTCTTCATAGTCTTTAAGTAATTTATCGTCAACTTCACGATATTTAGGCATATCTAAGAATTGAACGTTTTTACTTCTTTCTCCTGGCAAATTATTATTGAATTCGTCCATTGTGAAAGGAAGGATTGGATTGAGAATTCTTAATAAAGTTTCTCCAACTCTATATAAAACTGTTTGAACTTGTTTTCTTCTTAAGGAGTCTTTGTCTTCGCAGTACAAAACATCTTTAGAGATATCTAAATAGAATGCGGATAAATCTGTATTAGTGAAGTTCATAATTTCACTTGTAGCACCGATAAAGTCATATTTATCAAAGCTATTTGTGACATTCTTAACTAATAAGTTAAGTTTTTCTAAAATATATGTGTCAACTTTTGCGAATTCTTTAACTTCTACTAAATCGAAATCCGCTAAATTCCAAGAGATGAATTTTAATGTATTTCTAATCTTACGATATTGATCAGCTACTTGTTTGATAAGGTTTTCGCCAATTCTGACATCTTGTTGATAATCAACACTAGCAACCCAAAGTCTTAAGATATCAGCACCATATACATTTGCAATTTTTACTGGATCTACACCATTACCTTTGCTCTTATGCATTTGTTCGCCATGTTCATCTAAAACCCAACCATGGCTAACAACATTTTGATAAGGTGCAACACCATTGCATGCAAGAGAAACAATTAAGGAAGCATTAAACCAACCACGATATTGGTCACTACCTTCTAAATATAAATCACTTGGGTATTTAACTCCCTTACCTACTAAGGTGTAATTCCAAGAAGAACCACTATCAAACCAAACATCCATAATGTCTTTTTCTTTAGTGAATTCTCCATTAGGAGAATGTGGATTAGAATATCCTTCTGGTAATAAGTCTTTTACGTCTCTTTCATACCAGACATTACTACCGAATTCTCTAAATAAATCTTCAACGTGTTTAAAGACCTTTTCATCGATTACAGGTGTGCCGTCTTCACAGTAGAAGATAGGAATTGGAACACCCCATGCTCTTTGACGAGAAATACACCAGTCACCACGATCTTTAATCATGTTGACCATTCTAGTTTCGCCCCATGCTGGATACCATTTCACATCATGAATTGCTTTGAGTAAATCTTCTCTAATTGGTTCAATTGAGCAGAACCATTGAGATGTTGCTCTAAAGATTAATGGTTTCTTAGTTCTCCAATCATGTGGATAGCTATGAGTAAATGTTGAGTGCTTTAATAACGCACCATTTTCTGTAATGATTTTAAGAACAGCGTCATTTGCTTGTTCATAGAACAAGCCTTCAATGCCTTCACCTGTTCCTGGCATCATATATCCCTTTTCATCAACAGGACAGTATGGTTCTAATCCATGTCCTGGATAATTGAGGCATACTTGATAATCTTCTACGCCGTGTCCTGGGGCGGTATGAACAAGTCCAGTACCAGCGTCATCAGTAACATGAGTGCCACATATAATTAAGGAGTCACGATCATAGAATGGGTGTTTACAAACCACAAATTCTAATTCGCTGCCTTTAAATTCTTTTAGCAATTTAACGTTTTCTAATTCGAGTTCTTTGACTAAATTTTCTTCAAATTTCTTTAAGAATACTAGCTTACCCTTATTTGTGTCATATAAACCATAGACAAAATCAGGATGTACAGAAATTGCTAAGTTAGCAGGAAGAGTCCATGGAGTTGTGGTCCAAATAACCACTCTAGTATCGTTATCTAAAATGCCTTTTCCATCTTTGACAGGAAAAGCAACATAAATAGAATGCGATAAGACATCTGCGTATTCAATTTCCGCTTCTGCTAAAGCAGATTCACTACTTGGAGACCAATAAACAGGTTTTAAGCCTTTGTATATAAGACCTCTAGTAGCCATCTTTGAAAAGATTTCAATTTGATAAGCTTCGTATTCTTTTAATAAAGTGAGATAAGGATGATCAAAATCACCGACCAAACCTAGTCTTCTGATTTGTTCTTTTTGTCTAGCAACTTGTTTTAAAGCGTATTCTTCACATTTCTTTCTGAATTCAACAACAGGAGTAGTTTTACGGTTAACGCCACTTTTTGTGACCATGTTTTCAATTGGAAGTCCATGTGTATCCCAGCCAAAAACGAAAGGAGTTTTAAATCCTTGCATGTTTTTATATCTGATAACCATATCTTTTAAAATACGGTTAAGCATATGTCCACAGTGCATATCCCCATTAGCGTAAGGAGGACCATCGTGTAAAACAAACTCTTTTGCCTCTTTACGATTTAAGTTCATTTCTTCGTAAAGATTTTCTTTTTGCCATTTTTCAACAAGAACAGGTTCTTTGGCATTCAAATTGCCTCTCATCTCGAAGTTGGTCTTATTCATTAATAATGTGTCTTTATAATTCATATAACCGTCTCACTTTCTTCAAAGTTGCCCTAATATTATTACATACACGCAAAAATAAAAAAAGAGCGAAATTCTCGCTCTTTTTATGCATTAATTCTTTACTAGCTCTTTAAGAAGTTAGGAATGATGCTATCTTCTTCAAAATTACGCTCTTTTTCTCTTTCAGCAGTATCGCTAAGTTTGACTTCAAGAGCTTCAGCTTCAACTGGTTTAACTGGTTGGCTAACAGTTGGGACTGTGAAATCGACATCATTTTCAAAATCACTTGCAATCACGCTAACAAACATTTCATCAGTTAAGCGGTCGTTAATTGACATACCAAACTTGATATCTAAATCACCACCCGCTGCTTCAATGAGTAGGTTAACACACTCCTGTGCTTCAAATAAGCTAACTTGTGGTCCGCAGGTAATGGCAACAACCGCTCTTCTAGCACCTTGAATGCCATTTTCAATTAGTGAGCAAGTCATTGCACCCATAGCAGCATCTTTTGCTCTATTAGGTCCGCTACCAGAACCATAGCCGATTAATCCAACACCAGATTTCCATAATGTGTTTTTCACATCAGCAAAATCAAGATTAATAATTGCTGGCAAGCAAATTAAATTAACGACCGTTCTTACGGATTGAGCTAAGATAGCATCTGCGTTTTGGAATGCAGTTCCAATCAAAGCGTTAGAATCATTGAGTAACAATTTATCATTAGATACAACGATTAATGAATCGACTTCTGCTTTAAGATCATTTAATCCTTTAATAGAATTTAAAATTCTATTTTTTCCTTCAAAAGTGAATGGTCTAGTAACAATGGCCACTACTAAGATATCTCTACCTTCGATACTTTTAGCAATCTTTGCGATTACTGGAGCAGCACCTGTACCTGTGCCTCCACCCATACCTGCAGCAATAAAGACCATGTTTGCATCTTTAACGATATCTCTAATTTTATCAGCGCTAGCTTCTGCAGCTTCTTTTCCACATTTAGGATCACCACCAGCGCCTAATCCACCAGTTAGTTCTTCGCCAAGAATAATTCTATTAGGAGCTTTGGAAGTTCCAAGGGCTTGGATATCAGTATTCGCAACATAGAATTCAACGTTAGGAATTTCTTCATCAATCATACGATTGACTGCATTATTTCCAGCACCACCAACACCGATAACTACGATTTTTGCTGCTGGTTCAAAATTGTCTGAGTAAAAGTTTTCCATGTTTTATCTCCTTTTATTCTTCTCTATTAACTGGGGTTGATGAAGAATTGATATCTTCAACAATGCCTGGGTGCTTTGTGTGCACCGCGATTGCGCCTAATACGGCTAGTAAACTGGTATCTCTTGCACCGATGGTTTGAGGAGTGACAAGAGCAATATTTTCGTTTTGATATTTAGATTTTAAGTAATCTAATAATCCGTGTAACTTAGATCCGCCACCAACAAGAATGATTGGCAAGTCTTTGTAAGTTCCAACTTGGTATAATGAACATAATTGTTCCATTGAAACTTTGGCTAATCCTGCAAATTTATCAATTGCCTCAGCAATAATACTATTTAATTCTTTGCCATAATGTTTTTTGCCATCTACTGAATCAATGGCAATTGGATATGCAAATTTCATTTCTCTAGTATCATAACCAAAGATTTTTTTAATCTTTTCTGCTTCGTTTTCATTGATGTTGAAGCATTCAATGATTCTTTCAGTGATTGTTTCTCCGCCCCACACAAAACTACGTGTTGCTACTAATCCGTTATCTCCAATAAGAGAAACAGAAGTTGTATTTGCACCGATATCAATTAAGAAATATTTTTTTGGAATATTGTGATATGTAGATAAGATTTCACTAACAGCATAGCTGGAAACAACTTTATGAGAGATTTTTATTCCTGCTCTTTCAAAGACTTCGCTGAAATCGCTGTTAATCTTCTTAGGAAGAGTAAAGACATTAGCCTTCACATCAATTGAGCGGGTGATTTTGCCAATTGGAGGAACTGCGTATCTTTCACCATTCTCTAAAGCAAATGATTCGGGAATGATATCAATTAATTCGTTATTAACAGGAAGCTTCTTGTTAGAAATAATGCTATAGATGTTAACGATATCTTGATATCCGACAATCTTTTCTCTAGAGATGACGCTAGTTAATTGGCTAGTTGAATAAACTTCTAATCCATAAGGAGGTAGTACTACAACTGCTTCGTCGATGAGTTTATTGATTTGATATGATTCGTCTTCAATAGGGTTTAGTTTAGTTAAAGCCGCAACTAGTCCATCTTTATCTTTGATGGCACCATTTTCTAATAATCCATTAATTGGAACTTTTTTCACATAAGAAACAGAGACTTTGCCATCAAGATAGTCTCCGATTACTAATTTTATGAATTTATGTGATATTTCTATGACATTGACCGAATTTTTCATGCAAACATTTTAATATATTATGGTGGTATTAACAATATAATTTGTTAAAAAGGAGATAAGAAAAAGAAGCGGGTGACTAGTCCGCTTCTCTATAAAGGGGTTTATTTGCTTTATTCAAATGATCTAAGTTGGTTGTTTTCAGCAGCATCACTAGATTTGACTTCGGTTTTTTCTTCCACTGCTTCTTCGCTTGCTAATGTTGGTACACGCTCACCTTTATTGATTGATATGTAGGTTGGAATAGTAACTGCAAGAGCAAAGACGAAAATGCCTAATGAAGTGAACGCTAAATTACGAGCAACCAAAGATAATTTGCTCTTATGATGACAATATAATTTGTTTCTCATTTTCATAGCGTTTCCTCCTTTCAGCTATTTTCTTTCGATAATTCTGAGTTTGCTACTAGCGCTACGATGGTTGATC
This sequence comes from uncultured Erysipelotrichaceae bacterium, assembly GCA_902803285.1. GTDB lineage: Bacteria > Bacillota_I > Bacilli_A > RFN20 > CAG-826 > UBA2450. Next base: position 14,095 of record CADCPC010000041.1, read on the forward strand.
TCTAATTCTTCTTTAGAAGGGGAGATAGCCTTCGTATTGACTAGGCGATAATCTGTTTCTTGAGTTGTAAGAGGAAGATCATAACGATTTCCTTCCACAACTGCCATTTTCTTGAAAAATTGTTTTACAATTTTATCTTCTCCAGAATGGAATGTTATTACCGCTAATCTTCCACCTGGTTTTAAATGATTTACTGTTTTTTCTAAAGCGACTTTAAGAACGTTTAGTTCATCATTAACAGCAATTCGTAATGCTTGGAATATTTGTTTAGCAGGGTGTCCTACTTTTTTTAATTCTTTAGCAGGTTTGCTTCTTTTAATGATGTCAACAAGTTCGAATGTTGTTTCAATTCTCTTGTTTTCACGATATTTACAGATATTTTTAGCGATGCTATAGGAATATTTTTCTTCACCATAGTCTCTAAATATCTCAAATAATTCTTTTTCAGAATATCCATTAACAATATCTGCGGCAGTTAATGAATTTCTTTGATCCATTCTCATATCTAATGGTGAATCATATCGATATGAGAATCCTCTTTCTGGATTATCGAATTGAGGAGAAGAAACTCCTAAGTCCATCAATATTCCATCGACTTTATCAATGTTTAATCCTTTTAGGATTTCGTCGATATTTACAAAGTTAGATCTCACTATTTTGAAGTTGTCACTAACTTTAGATAATCTTGCAGTGCTTTCAATAATCGCGGTTTCATCTTGATCCACCCCGATTAGTAGTCCATTACTAGATAATCTTTTTAATATTTGTTCACTATGGCCACCTCTTCCAATGGTAAGGTCGACATAGATTCCATCTTTTTTAATGTTTAATCCTTCAATTACTTCGCTAAGAAGTACTGGGATATGTTGCTCAGCCATTGATTTTCACCAATTTATCAGCGATTTCTTCAAATGCTGCGCTATTTTTATTTTCGTAATCTAAATATGATTTTTTATCCCAAACTTCGAAATGATTGCCCACTCCAATTACCACTACTTCTCTAGAAATTTCATATTTTTCTAAGATAGTGACTGGGATTTGAATTCTTCCTAATTTATCAACGTTGAGTTGAGTAACGCTAGACAAGAGAGCACGGATGTAATTTCTTGCGTTCTTATCGTTATAGGAATATTCACCTAACTCTTTATAAAGAGTTTGGAAAGCGGTTTCATTATAGATAGCTAAACAACCATCAAATCCTCTGAGAACATATAAAGGAGATCCGCTTGATAAACCTTCTCTAAGTTTTGAAGGAATCATCAATCTTCCTTTATCGTCTAAATTATGTTCATAGTAACCAAAATACATATTTACCACTTTTTACCGTATTTCTACCACTTTCGTTAATATTATTACACATGCAATATATACTTGCAAACAAAAAAACAAGTTTGTTTCAAAACCTGTTCTTTCATTTAATTTTATAAATTATTTATCTAAATCGATTGTATCTAGAATGTCCCAACGAGAATCTTTCTTATTCTGTTGTTCTTTACGATATTCATCTTCACTGATGACTCGATATCCTTCACCACTCTCTGGTAGTTTTGCTCCTTCTTTAACTAACTTGGTCGGAACGTTACTAACAATAAGGGAGAGGATATATGGATCAATATCAAATATCGGATTTTTCTCATAAAATATGACATCATCATCTTCAACTTCATCAGAAATCTCGATGTTTTCTTTAATGTTCAAATCAAGAGGCACGTCTTCTAATGTGTAAGCACAAACTCCAACAACATGAGCTTTAACTTGGACTTTGAGCATTAATAAATCTTCAAATATTTGACCAGTAATTTTTGCGTGAACATTAGAAACGCTTCTAATATGATTTTCATCAAAATGCTCATTTGAAAAATCAAAATCAGATTCAAAAACGTAATCTTTATTGTTGAAGAAGAAACGATTGATTTTCATATCCTACATTCTTAATTCAATATCAAACTTTTTATTGAGTTCAAATTTGATCTTATCCATGGTGTCAACAATCTCTTTATCAGTAAGAGTATGGTCGCTACCTAAGGTGATATTAATAGCGACACTCTTGCGGTTACCGATGATATTAATTCCTTCGTAAACATCAAAGATGTTAACTTCTTTAACAATACCTTTGCCAATCATCTTAATTGCTTTGATAATTTCGCTTGCGGCAACTTTTTTATCAACCACAAACGCTAAGTCACGAGAGACGGTTGGGAAACGAGAAATTGGTTGCATCTTATTTACACTAACTTTAGCTTCTAATAATGAATCCAAATTCATCTCTAAAAGTAAAACTGGGAGCTTACCAAAATCGAATTCTGCTAATGCATTTGGATGTAATTCTCCAAACACACCAATGCAGTTATTTTGGAAGATGATTTTTGCGCTCTTTCCAGGATGTAGTTCTTCTTTTTCAGAAACAAATCTTTCAAATTTATATCTAGAAGATTCAATTCCTAGAATTGTGAAAATACCTTCCACTAATCCCTTTAAGTCAAAGAAATTAACTGGACGTTTTTCCATTTGTTCTCTTAAAAGTTTATTTCCCACTAAAACGATAGAAAGATGCTCACTTCTACTAGATTTAGTGACGATATTTGCACATTCAAATAACTGTAAGTCTTTAACTTGCCTACTAACGTTGAAATTAGCGCTTTCAAGCAACGAATAAGCGATATGACTTCTAAAGATTTCTCTTTCATCAGTTAATGGGTTTAAGAGTTGATATTTTTCTTCACTGTTCAATAAATTGAATTTATCAGCGTTTTTCTTGCTGACCAATGAATAAGTTAGGCATTCATCAACACCTTGAGATAAGAGATATTCCCTAATATTTCTCAAACGTTTTTGTTTAGCTGATAAAGCACCAACTTTGACATTTAATTCAGGCAAGATAGATGGAACAAAATCAAAGCCTAATAATCTAATTACTTCTTCGCTTAAATCAGCGTCACAAGTGACATCTAGTCTATATGAAGGAGTAACGCTAACAAAGTTATCATCGTCAACAAATTTAACTTCAAAATTCAATCTGCTGAGAGCCTTCTTAACTTCTTCTTTAGAGAAAGAAGTGCCTAATCTGTTATTGATTTTGCTAACAGAGCATTTAAGTGTTAAATCTGGTTTGGCCTCGCTTTGATAAGTAACAATGTTACTTACAGATTTTGCGTCACAATATTCTTTAATCAAATAAGTAGCGAAATTGATCACGTCTTCTGCTTGGAAATGATTGGTGCCTTTAACAAATCTTTGGCTCGATTCACTACTTAAGCCAAGTCTAGAAGATGTATGTCTAATTGACGCTCCATCAAAAGAAGCAGCTTCAATATAAATGTTTTTGCTACTAGCATCGACCGCGCACTCTAAAGAACCCATCACACCACCTAAGCACATTGGTTTATGATCGCTACAAATAACAATGTCGCCTTTAACAATGTCATAAGTTTTTTCATCTAATGCAACAAAGCTACCTTCGTATTCGCTTTCTGCAAATAAATTATGAGCAGGTAATTTATCTTTGTCATACATATGTAATGGCTGACCAGTAAGTAGCATGACATAGTTACCAATATCAACGATATTATTGATGCTTCTAACACCCATACTTCTCAAAGCGTTTTGAATGAATTTTGGTGATTCTTTAATAACTATGTTATTAATTTCTCTTCCTGAGAATTGGGTGCATTTATCAGTGAGACTGCCGACTTTTAATTCGGTATTAAAATCAGCCTTTACAATATATGTAGGGATTTTAACTTCTCTTTCGAAAATCGCTCCTACTTCTCTAGCGACATTATATAAGGAGAGTAAATCTGGCCTATTAGCTAAAACCTTAAGGTTTAAGATTTGGTCGTCTAAGCCCAAATATTCTAGAACATTATCAATTCCAATTGGAGCATCTTCAGGAAGCTCTTCAATGCCTTTAGTTTGTTCAGGTGATAGATATTTGGAATCAACACCAAGTTCTAATAAAGAACAACACATACCATTAGAAGATACGCCTCTAATAGTAGAAGCTTTAATTTCTCCACCTGGAAGTTTAGCGCCTACTCTACTAACAATAACTTTTAAGCCTTTTCTAGCATTAGGTGCACCACAGACGATTTGTTCAACTCCGTATTTGCCTAAATCAACTTGTAAAATGTGGAGATGATCGCTATCTGGATGATTTTCACATTCAAGAATGTGGCCAATAGTCAAATTAGTGCCACTAGCTAATGTGGTAACTTCTTCAACTTCAATGCCTGCAAAAGTGAGGCCTTCAGCAATTTCTTCAGCGGTTAAGCCTTCAAGATTAACGTATTTTTTAAGTTCTCTTAAACTAACTAACATTTTTAGGCCCTCCTTATGCTTTCTTTCTATATTGATGTAAGAATCTTACATCATTTTGATAAAATTTACGGATATCATCAATGCCATATCTTAATATAGCCACTCTTTCGATACCGATACCGAAAGCAAATCCACTATATTCTTCTGGATCATAGCCATTCATCTTTAAAACATTAGGGTGAACCATTCCACCACCTAATACTTCAATATAACCAGTACCTTTACACATTGAACAACCTTTGCCATCACAATTAGCACATGTGATATCAACTTCGACACTAGGCTCAGTGAATGGGAAATAAGATGGTCTTAATCTAATTTCTCTCTTTTCGCCAAACATCTTCTTGGCAAAGAGTTCTAATGTTGCTTTTAAATGTCCAATATTGATGTTCTTATCAATGACAAGACCTTCAATTTGTCCAAATTGATGTGAGTGAGTTGCGTCATCATCATCTCTTCTATAAGTTTTACCAGGGCAAATAATTCTGACTGGCTTTCCTTGTGCCTTCTCCATAGCGTGAGCTTGAACTGGAGAAGTGTGTGTTCTAAGCAATAAAGAATCGGAAATATAGAAAGTATCTTGCATGTCTCTTGCAGGATGATCATGAGGGATATTTAAAAGTTCAAAGTTATATAAATCTTGTTCAACTTCTGGTCCATCTTCCACTTCAAAACCCATACCTAAGAAAATATCAGTCATTTCATCAATGATGACATGGAATGGATTCTTTCCTCCTGGGAGAGTTTGATAACTTGGTAAAGAGATATCAATCTCTTCTTTTGCTAATCTGGCCGCTAATTCTCTTTTCTTGAGCTCTTCTTGTTTAGCGTTGATAACTTCGCTAATCTTGGCTTTAGCAGCATTTAACTTTTGTCCAAATTCTTTTCTTTTTTCAATTGATAATTCACCGAGATTACTCATCAAAGACATGAGTTCGCTCTTCTTTGATAAATAACGGTTTCTAATTTCTTGTAGTTGATCACTGTTATCAGAACTTTCTGTTTCTGATAATGCAATAGCGACTATTTCTTCAATTTTATTGTCTTCCATAGAACACCTCTATATTCCGTATTGTCTAAAAGTATATCACAAAAAGAAGTCTGAAATATATTATTTCATGCTCATTTTTATTTTATACTTAAATTTAATAATTGATTATTAAAAATTAATGAACAAAGTTCATTACTTTCTTGCTATTTAACGGATTTTATTCATCAAAATTCCACCAGCAACTGCAACATTTAATGAATCGATATTAGCGATTGGAATTTTAACTTGGATATCGCTTAACTTTAGAGTTTCCTTGCTCACCCCATGAGATTCACTGCCAAGGACCAACACAAATTTATCATCGTGCTTAACTTCATCAAGAGGAATTGATTTATCGCTAAGAGTAGAAACTATAATTTGGTGACTTCCTTTGAAGTTTTTAAGCTCTTCTTCAAATACTGGAAGAGCAAAGATTGCTCCCTTAGTAGAGTTAATGACTTTTTCGTTATAGATAGACACGCTTTCTTTGCTAACAACCACTGCGTCATAAGAAAACGCTAGAGCGGTTCTAATTAGAGTTCCCATATTTCCAGGATCTTGGATGTGATCTAAAAATAGGACTTTGTCATAATTACCTTGGTATTCATTCATTTTGCAAATGAACACTACGCCTTCTGGATTGACATTGCTAGATAGTTTTTTAAGGATTTCTTCGCTGACTAAATTAAGTTGAACTTCTTCTGGTAGTTCAAGCCATTCGGTGGCAAATACTTCAACGACTTGATGATTAGCAAGCGCCATTTCAAGAGATTTGAAAGTTTCCGCTAAGAACATTTTGTTAGCTTTGCGGTATTTATTTTCTTTGAGTGATAAGGCAAATTTAACACGTGAATTATCTTTGCTGGTTATAGCTTTAATCATTGAAATTCTCCTTTCAAAAGTTTCTTGCGATAGGCATCATAATTTGGGCAATATTTATACACTACATCATAGAATTGCCTTGAATGGTTATAGACCAAGATATGTGCTAATTCATGAATGATTACACTATCAATGATTGGTGTAGAATAATGCATCAATATAGTAGCAAAATGTAAGCTCTTTGTGTATTTGGAATTGCTGCCAAATCTGCTAGTCATATTTCTAACCGATACTTTGTATAGAGGCACTGACATCATAATTGAATAATGTCTCACTCTTTCTTGCATAAACTTTAAGAAGAACTTTCTAAGCTTCTTATCAAGGTCTTCCTTAGATTTGTATATAATCTTTTCTCTGCTTGAGAAATTAATTTCTCCTTGTTCTGATATAGGGATTCTCACCCCTAGAATATAGATAAAGTCTTCTCCTTTAGGAGATGGCTTAATGCTTTTTTTAATTAAAGTAGCCCCAAATTTATCTAGTCCACTGATGATTGCTTTTTTAGTAGCAAAATGGTTGCAAGATACTCTAAAAGAGCCATCTATAAATCGATAATGAATGTTTTTCATTCTTTTATAGGTGATGATAACTGGATAATCAATATCATTTACTTTGTAAAAAAAGTCATTCATGTTCTCAATTATATCTTGATAATTCCCTACTTAAAATAATAAAATGACTTATGGTATGGAAAAAATCTTAATTAGCGCTTGCCTAGTTGGTGATAAAACCAGATACGATGGTCATGGAAACTATAACCCTTTAATTAAAGAGCTATTAGAAAAATATGAACTCGTTCCATTTTGTAGTGAAGTTGAAGGTGGACTACCAACTCCTAGAAAACCAAGCGAAAGAAAAGGAAGCCGTGTCGTTAATAACGCTGGAAAAGATGTCACTAAGAATTATCTTAAAGGGGCAGAAATGGCGTTAAATATCTGCAAATATCTAGATATTAAGGTTGCAATTCTAAAAGAGAACTCTCCTGCTTGTGGAGTTCATCAAATTCACGATGGATCTTTCTCAGGCAAACTCATTAAAGGAGAAGGAACCACTACTGAGCTATTAAGAAAAAACGGAATCACCGTTTATAGCGAATCCGAGATTTCTGAATTATTGAAATAGGCATTGCCTATTTTTTTATTTTATACACTCTTGTTTCAAATGGTTTGAGATGGACGTAAGAGTTTTCTTCATAATTAGAAAACACTAAGTCATCATAATCCCATTTTTTAAGTTTCTTATATTTTCTTTCCTTGTTTGAGAAGTTAGAAACAATAACAAGTTTTTCTTCTTCTCCAATTCTTTCATAGGCAAAGATGTGAGGACTACCTTTACTTAACAAATGGAATTCCCCTTCTTTAACAAGGGGTTCTTCTTTTCTAAACTTAATAAGTTTTTGATAGAAATGGAAAAGTGAGTTTTCTTCTTTTAAAGATTTCTCGACATTGATTTGATCTTTATTAGGGTTCACTCTAATCCATGGTTCAACATCACTAAAACCAGCGTATTCACTATCATCCCAGCACATTGGGGTTCTAGCGTTATCTCTGCTGACATCAAGAGCAACGTTTTTCATTCCTCTTCTAAAGAAAGGAATCTTTTCTATTACTTTAGAAATATTAGCAAGCTCGACATCTCTAGTTTCTTCAATAGAGGAAAAATGAGCGTTGGTCATGCCAATTTCCTGGCCTTGATAGATGAATGGAGTTCCTTGAAGTAAGAAATATGTAGTCGCTAAACACTTTGAAGAATTAATATCTTCTTCAACGGTGCCAAATCTTCCCACGCTTCTTCTTTGATCATGGTTTTCTATGAAGAGAGAATTCCATCCTCTTTGATATAAACCTTTCTGCCAATGGTTAACACATTTTTTTAACCTTCTTAATGAGAATTTGCGGTAGAAGTATTTCACTCCGAAATAGTTATCGATATCAGTGTGATCGAAATTGAAAACCATATCGAGTTCTTCTCTTTCAGGCTCCACTAATAAACGGGCTTGTTTAAGGGTGGATAAGACTGTTTCCCCGACTGTCATCGTATCGTAATTAACGTAGACATCTTTATAAAGTTCATGGAGATATTCATGTAATCTAGGTCCATTAACATAAGCATCTTTACCAGTTAACGCAATTTTTGGGAAGCGAGATTTGAAATCTTGTTTCTTACTAATAAGAGTTATGACATCACATCTAAATCCATCAACACCTAAATCTAACCAGAATTTAAGCATGTCTTTAATTTCGCTTCTAAGTTTAGGATTTTCCCAGTTTAAATCTGGTTGCCCTTTTGCGAATAGATGTAGATAATATTCATCTTCGCTTCCAGGTAACTTTTCCCAGGCTCCTTCACCGAAGAACCCACTCCAGTTATTTGGAGGTTTCTTGCCGTTATTCTTACCTTTTCTAATAATGTAATAATCTTTATAAGGTGAATTGTTATCTTTGATAACACTTTGGAACCATTTATGTTCGCTAGAAGTATGATTGACTACTAAATCCATAACGAGTCTAATGCCTCTTTTATGCAATTCGTTAATCAATTGTTTTGCATCTTCTAATGTGCCAAAAGGTTTATAAATATCGCGGTAATTAGAAATGTCATAGCCATTATCTTCTTGTGGCGAATCATATATTGGAGATAACCACACACAGTTAATGCCTAACTCTTTTAAATAATCAAGTTTGGATATAATACCTTGTATATCTCCAAAGCCATCGTGATTACTATCCTTAAAAGAACGAGGATAAATTTGATAAATTACCGCATCTTTAAACCAATTAGTTCTCTTCATAATTCTTTGTTTCCTGTTTATGAATATATTATAATATATCAGACGACAAGAGGATTATAAAAATGAAACAATCGCTTAATTTCGACTGGTCTTTTATCGAAGGTTTTCATGATGATTATCTAAAATCACTAGATAAATCATTAGTCCTAACAGTTAATATTCCACATAATCCAGTGGAAATTCCTTATAACTATTTCTCAGAAGAAAGTTATCAAAAGGTTTTTACTTACGAAAAGATTTTTGACGTAAAAGATTTTGATATAAACAATGTTTATGTTCTTCAATTTGATGGATATATGTTTAAAGCTCGCATCTATTTAAATGGACATGAATTAGGAGAGCATTATTCTGGTTATAATCCTGTTAAACTTGACATCTCTAAATTTATCAAGGAAAAAGATAACCGCTTATTAGTGGTTTTAGATTCTAAAGAAGATATTGATTATCCACCTTTTGGTTTTGCATTAGATTATTTAACTTTCTCGGGCATCTATCGTGAAGTTAGTTTGATTTCTCACTTATCTACTTATTTAGATAACTTCTATGTCCATGCGGATATGAACGGAAATATCCATTTATTATTTGATAAAGTAGGTAATGACAGCATTGAGATTTCTCACCAGTTATTCGATGAAGGAAATTCTATTTTAGAATTTAAAGAAGAGAAAGCTCATCTTGATAATCCTAAATTATGGGATGTTGATCATCCACATTTATATACTTTAGTGACCACGATTAAATTAGGTGATAAAGAAGAGAAACTTATTAATAAATTTGGTTTTAGAAACGCTGAATTTAGGAAAGATGGTTTCTATCTTAATAATAAAAAAACCAAACTCGTTGGTTTAAATAGACATCAAGGCTATGCCTATATGGGTTACGCTGCTAGTAAAACTTTGCAAGAAGATGATGCAGTTTTGCTAAAACAAACTGGTTTAAATATCGTTAGAACTAGCCACTATCCTCAAAGCGAACATTTCTTATCTAAATGTGATGAAATTGGCTTATTAGTGGTTGATGAAATTCCAGGGTGGCAACATATTGGAGAAAGCGATATTTGGAAAAAGCACTGCGTCAATAACGCTAAAGAGATGGTTTTAAAAGAAAGAAACCACACATGTGTCATTATATATGGCGTGAGAATCGATGAATCAGTCGATAATCACGAACTATATACCCAAACTAATAAAATAGCTCATGAATTAGATCCATACCGTCAAACTATTGGAGTGAGAAACTTTACTAATTCTGAATTATTAGAAGATGTTTATGGATATAATGACTTCTCTTGCTGGGATGTTAGTAAAGGCAAAGCCTTATTATCTTCTAGAGAAGTGAAACACGGTAAAAACGCTCACTTAGTTACCGAATATATGGGACACATGGATCCCGTTAAGGGAACAAGCGATATCGCTAAAAAGATTGAAGTAGCGTTAAAACACGCTCGTATTCTCGATAAGAATATGGGTAGTGATGATATTGCTGGGGCAATTGGCTGGTGTTTTGTTGATTATCAAAGTCATACCGATTTTGGTAGCGGAGATCATCTTTGCACTCACGGCGTTTACGATTTATATCGTAATCCTAAATTATCTAGCTATATTTATGCTTCTCAACAAGATGAGATACCAGTTATTGAACCACTTGCAAACTTCAAACCAGGTGATGTTCCTGCTGCAATCTTTAATGATTTATATATTGCTACTAACTGTGACTACATTGAACTATATAAAGATAATGAGTTCGTTAAAAAATTCTATCCAAGAAGAGATGTTTATAAATATATGAAGCATCCTCCAATCTTAATCGATGATATTGTTGGATATACATTTAACGAAGCAAAATTTCCTAAGAAGATTCATCTTAAAATTGCAGGTATGCTCTCTTACGCTGCAATATACGGATTTAACTCTCTTCCACTTAAAACTAAATTATATTTAGCGTACTGCATGAAGAGATATAAGATGGATTTTACTGAACTCGTCGGATATTGGAACAAATATATCGGTGCTTGGGGTGGAAAAGCTAAAACTTACACTATCAAGGGATTTAAAGATGGAAAATGTGTTAAAGAAGCAGAGCTTGGACCAAGCAATGTTTTCCATTTTGAATACAAACTAAATAAAGATGAATTAGTTAATGAAGATACTTATGACACATTAGCAATTCATATTCGTCATTTAGATGAACATAATGCCTTATTAAATTACTCTCAAAGAGTAGTTAGAGTTGAAGTAGAAGGTCCACTTTCTTTAATTGGGCCAAAAGAACAATCCTTACTTGGCGGGCAATTAACTCTATACTTTAATTCGCTTAATAAAAAAGGTGAAAGCAAAATCACTCTTAAAATAGATAATGAAGTAAAGGAATTCATTATTCCTGTTAAATAATATGAACGAAATAGAAGAATTGCAGTCTTTAATTGATAGCGCGCAGAATATCGTCTTTTTCGGTGGCGCAGGAGTTTCCACCGAAAGCGGAATCAAAGATTTTCGTTCTAAAGATGGACTTTATCAACTTCAAAGCAAATATGGTGTTCCTTATGAGACAATTTTGTCTCATACATATTACAAATTACACACCGATACATTTTTCAAATTCTACCGCGAATTTATGATTGTGCCTTCTGCTAAGCCTAACCCTGCTCATCTATATCTAGCTAAATTAGAAAATAGGAAACATCTTACTGTTATCACTCAAAATATTGATGGGTTACATCAAAAAGCGGGAAGTAGAAACGTTATCGAACTACATGGTTCAATTCACCGAAATCACTGTGAGAGATGCCATGAATTTTATTCATTAGAAGATATATTAATGATGAGTGGCACACCTAAATGTCCACATTGTGGAGGCACAATAAAACCAGATGTTGTTTTATATGAAGAAGGTTTGGATTATAATGACATTGAAAATGCACTTGACGCTTTAAGCAAAGCAGATCTTCTTATTGTTGCTGGAACTTCATTAGCGGTTTATCCAGCAGCGAGCTTTATCAATTATTTTAATGGTGACAATATTGTAGTTATCAATAAAACTCACACCCCAATTAACCGCAAAGTCAAATTAGAAATTAATAAACCTGTTGGAGAAATATTTTCACAATTAAAATAGGAGGAAAAATATGAAACCAGGAGTTAAAAAAGCCCTTAAGATTACCGGAATTACCATCGGATCCTTATTAGGCACAGTCGTTTTATTAGCAGGAACCTTCATCCTTGCTTTAACAGCAAGAGAATGGAAGCCAGCTGATGAAGAAATTTTGGAAATTCATAATCCACAAACACAAAAAGTCGAATTAGGAAAGGATTACAATATCTTATCTTGGAATATCGGCTATTGTGCATTAGGCAAAGATGAAGACTTCTTTATGGACGGAGGAACTCGTACAAGAGCCCATAACGCCGAAGAAGTTAATAACAACATTTATGGTATTACTTCTACCACAAGTAATAAGCATCCAGATTTCATCTTCTATCAAGAAACCGATTTATGTTCACACCGTTCCATGAAAATTGATGAAGTTAATCAATTCAGAAGTGTTTTTAACACTTTTAATTCCACTTTTGCATTCAATTACAATTGTGACTACGTTCCTTTCCCAATTCCAACATTAGGAAAAGTTCAAAGTGGATTATTAACATTATCTAGATATGGTATCTCTTCTGCGATGAGAAAATCATTACCAGTTCCATTTAAGTGGCCTTTAAGAATCGCTAACTTAAAGAGATGCTTAAACATCTCTAGACTCCCTATTCAAGGTAGTGATAAAGAATTAGTTCTCATTAATCTCCACTTAGAAGCTTATGATGATGGCGAAGGTAAAATCGCACAAACAAAATTATTATTAGAAATCTTATCTAAAGAATATGAAGCAGGTAACTATGTTATCGCTGGTGGAGACTTCAACCAATGCTTCTCTAACTTAGATCAAAGCAAATATCCAGTTGCAGATGGATTATGGAAACCAGGATTAATTGATATTAAAGATTTCACATCTATCCATTATCAGCCATGTGTTAGCGATTTAGTTCCTAGCTGCCGTTTATTAAATCATCCATTAGATGTTGATAAGAGCAAAAACACATATTACGTTATTGATGGTTTCTTCTGCAGTGACAATATCATTGTTAACAGCTTTGAAACATTAGATTGTGGATTTGTCAATTCGGATCACAATCCAACTTTCGCTTCCTTCAAATTAGCGTAATCAAATCACAATTAAAAAAGACCACTTAATAAAGTGGTCTTTTGTTTTATTTGTTAAGATAATGTAGGAACTTTAATGAATCCTTAACGTATTTTCTCCACGCCTGTTCATTATGTTCTTCTTCTTTGTGGTAGATGATTCTAATGTCTTCATCACTAAATCCAAGTGATTTAAAATGTTTATACATCTTGAATGTGGTTTTAACAAACGCGCGTTCAAATCCCTTACCTCCTACATATAATTCAATTTGCGGGAGTGTTTTATCATTAGTGATTTTACTATTCATTAGTTCAAAGAAACCTTTCCATCTATATAAGAAAAACGCTGGGGAATAGCATAAGGAATATCCAACATAGTCTTTATAGAATAATGAAAGATAAAAGGCCATCAAACCACCCATAGAAGAACCACCTATACCAGTATGGTTTTTATCTTTTAATGTGTAGAAAGTCTTATCAATTAGAGGTTTTACTTCTTTAAAGATGAAATCTCCTAGTAAATTTCCATATCCATGTCTTCGAACTTCAGCCGACATCTTGGTAAACTTATGGAAAGTTAGTCCTGGAGGAGTCATTTCTAAAGTACGATCGATATCTCTATTAGGCGCGTCCACTCCCACGACGATAATACCGTCTGATACCTTTTCTTCGATCAGGGACTCCACTATTTCGTCCATCTGCCATTCGCCAACAAAAGAAGTATAGTCATCAAATAGATTCTTGCCATCCGTCATATATAAGACCGGAAATCTTTTATTTGGATTATTAAAATCATATGTTGAAGGAAGATAGACTCTTATTTTTCTATTTTTAAATTCATTATTCGTGTTGAACTTTAAATCTTGATGATAAAGTTTACCTCTTTTATCAACTGTATTAGGTTCTTTGTCCCATAAAACAAATCCGTTTAAATTCATAGCTCCTCCTATTTAATCAAATTAATAATGTCATATTCATGTAATGGTTTATCGCATTTAATTTTCAAAATATCGCCTGCTACTGTATATATATCCACTTCCTTATCGTCGAGATACATTTCTAATATAGTTATTTTTTCTAATTCTCCTATAGGAGAATATTTATAATATTGGTTATTTTTGATGATCTTATTTTTAACTTCTAGATAAGCATATTTTTCATCAACTTTTCTCACTATTCCTATGTAGTTTCCAGCGTTAGTAAAATCATGATCTAAATCATAAAGCATTTCATTAACTGTTACATTGCCATGCATAAATCCGTGAGATGTTAATCTATTCTCCGCGTAGATAAGATTATTAAAATATGAATCGAAATCCATCTGATTGTTATTTAGATAATCATCAATACATCTACGATAAGTTGAAACGATAAACGCTAAATAATTTAGCGATTTCATTCTTCCTTCAATCTTTAAAGATGTAACCCCACTTTCAATTAATGAAGGAATTTCTTTTAATGTGCATAAGTCCTTGCTAGACATAGAAAAATAATCTTCGTTGCTAAAGAGTTGTTTCTCATTATCGAAAAGATGATATTTCCAACGGCAACTATGTGCGCATCCCCCTCTATTAGCGTCTCTATCAGTCATGATATTAGAAAGCATACATTTGCCACTATAAGAGGAGCACATTCCCCCATGGATAAATACTTCTATCTCGACATCACTTCTATCACAGATTTCTTTTATCTCATATAAATCTAATTCTCTTCCTAATACCACTCTAGTCGCGCCCATCTCTTTATAAGTAGAAACTGCCATGGAATTAAGAGTTGATAGCTGTGTGGATATATGGATATCTAATCCAACTTCCTTATTTAATTTGATGATATACATGGAAGAAGTGATAATCGCATCGACACCAATATCTTTTAATGATTTTAAATATCCTAATACATCAATCTGATCTTCTTTATGAAGAACCATATTACATGTTACATATACTTTTTTATTTAAAGAATGAGCAAAATCGACACCTTCTTTAATATCTTCCAAAGTAAAGTTATTAGCAGCACTTCTCAAGGAGAGGAATTTGCCACCAATGTAAACGGCATCTGCTCCATATATCAAAGCAGCCTTTAATCTATCTAAGTCTCCAGCAGGAGCTAAAAGTTCAATATATTTCGCTCTCATTTTCTAAGTACCGTTTTGTGGTGTTTAAAACCTTCAGGAGAATCATATCCTAATTCCTTATATTCTTTTAGAATATATTCTCTATCTATTTCTCCTGATATTACTTTGTTTGATAGTTCCACAACTTTAGTGAACATTTCCTGAGATAAGAATATTGAATCAACAAATAAATATTCTGCCTCTTTAATATATTCATAATCTTCAACTAGAGAAGAAGGTGCACTTCTAAAAATAACAGAACCATATTCATTTTCAATGATTGGATAATGTTCTCCTCTAGTGTTTTCTTTAAGATATAAATCTTTAGATTCAAATCTGATCTTCTTTTCTATTTCATATAGAGAAAGGACTTTACGATAAGATTGATAAATTGGAGTGTACCCAAATAAACTAACAACCCCATGTCCTTCTTTTAATGTTTCTTTCATTTCTTCAAGAGTAATTTCATTTGAAATATAGGAAGCTACACCAAAAGAAAGATAATAAGCTTCTAATTCTTCTTTGTTACAGATTAAGGTATATTGGAAGAATAATACCTTGTCTTTATTAACTAAGGTTAATAAGTATGTCAATAAGCCAACATCCTGAACAATAAAGTTGACATCCAGCTTAATTAATCTGTCCACTTCTTTTTTGACTGCTTCAATATCTTTTTCATGTATCAAAGCGTTCAATAAAATGTAGATTGGTTTATTCTTAACTGTTTTTATTTCTTCATATGTAAAACAATGTGAGGCAAAGGAAGTATATTTTTCATATCCTAAAACATATCCATCACAAGGAAGATTTAAGTCAGATAAATCACGAATAGATATTAAAAGTTTAGGCATGTTTGACCTCGCTTGGTAAATTATTATCTTTGCTAACTACGCTTATAATGTAGTCTCCATAGTTAAATGAAGCAAAGAAATAAGTTTCGTTTTGATATAGAAGTGAGTTTTCACTCTTGATAATCACTACTTCTTGATTAGGTTTTTTAATTATTCCTGTTCCTACACATTTTAATAATGCTTCTTTTATAGTCCACATCTTAACAGGAGAATAGCCCATTACCTCCATGTTTTTGATTTCATCTTTGCTAAATGAGAATTCAATAAAGGAGTTATCTAGTTCTTTATTTTTCTCGATGTCCACACCAATAAGAGAAGAAGATAAACCAATCACTACATAACGTTCTTTATGCGATAAGTTATATTGGATTGGTCCTTTTAATATTGGCTTGTTTTGTTCGTTATAACCAATCTTATGATTGCCTAAATATTCTTTTTCTAATAATCTCGCTAATAATGAAAGTTTTTGGTCGTTTTCGTTTTTATACGATAAAACCTTTTCTCTATCTTTCCTTTTTAACTTCTTAATGGATTTTGGTGTCAATCGATCAATTGAATCAACCATCAAGATGGTACTATAAAAAGATGAAACAAATTCTCTTTCTTTCTTGTTTTTATAATCAACAATTCCAATAACAATTGAAAGAACAGATATAAGTATCGATAGTCCAATAATGAATACTGCGCACACTAAGAAATATGTTTCAGGAAGAATACGGATTACTTGATCGACATTGGGATCAAACACCCAGTTAGATTTTCCTGGGAAGAAGACTTTGTGGAACAAAACAAATAGTGTATCAAAATCAATAGCGGCAAAAATACCAATGGCCGCTAAAGAAATAATGGTTAAAAATCCACCAAAACTATATAAAGGTAATCTGAGAAAATACACTCTTTTAACTTTGTTAACTTTAATTAAAATATGATAAATCAATAGATAAAGAGTAGAGGAGAGCATGAACCATAGCTGCATCCAAAATAGAGGAATGCAATCTCTAAAATGATCAATACCGCTTTCGCTCATTGGTATGCCTGGATTAAAATCACTTCTCTTCCAAAGGAAATCTATGATATTTGAATAACCATTAACAATGCGCTCGTAAGTAAAGTGACTAGATTCTGGAATGTTTAACCAGTTAATCCAAGGAGTATAAAAGCCTTTAAAAAAGCAAGGGATAAACGCTGAAAAAGATATCGCAAACATCATCACTGCGAATATAGAAATAACTCCAAATAAAATATCAATTAAACGATACTTCTTTTGCATGACTATTATTTTAGCATAAAACTATTATTAGTTTTGATAACTTTCATATATAATTTGGATATGAAGAAGTTTTCATTTGGTCTAATCGGCCTTTTAGCCATCCTTTTGTAAGCGGATGCTTTTCTAACGGAAATTCAGATATCAAAGATTTTAGAGATTTCATCGTCCCTCTATATTCTCTTGCCGATAGCAGTACCACTACTGATATTGAGAATTTAAAGATCAAAGAGGTAGTTTTTAAAATTGCTAATTTCGAGCAGGAAGTGCCTTATATTACTATTAATGAATATGCTTCTTTATATAACAATCTCCTCGCTGAAGGCTATGAATCTAAAATTAATTATTCAACATGGGGCATCTATAAAGACAATGTTTTACAATTCTATTTTGATGTCGATGTTAATAAAAAAGAAATTACCGTCGCCGGTGATTTAACTAGTACTTTGAAAGATAGACCTGACTATTCAAAAACTACATTAAATTACGCGCTTAAGAACGAAGTATTACCTGTTAAATCGACTAGAGCGAGTTATGTCTATAGTTATAAAGATATGGGATTTAGGACAGTTACTATCTTAGGACTATCCTATATTCCACTATCATTATTCAATTTAAGTATCTATTCAGAAGCGAATGTCGGATTCTTCTATAACTTTGACGAATCAAATCTTGGATTATATCAATATAGCGACTATTCACAGTTATCTAACTCATATATTAGAGATGGAGAAGAATTAAATGCATTCTCTAATATTGACGCTTCTATCAATAAAACAGGTATAGTGCCAACTAGTTTAGTAAATGACAAACTATCTTCTGTTTGCTATGTATTCACCAATATGTATGGTTTAAAGAGCAAATATCATTTCAAAGAAATGAAAGAATATCTAGAGATGAATCAAGAATTATATGATAAGTTTGTTTCTAATAATCTAGAGACATTCAAATCTTCATTAGGAGAATTAATCGCCTCTTTTGATGATGGCCATACTTCTGTTAGTTCTTCATCCATCACTCCTCTTGGTCTACCTGGACCAAGTCTTGGAGAAATGTGGATGCATAGATTAGAAGTTTATCATCAGCTACTAGACGATAGAAAAGCAGTCTATGACTCTTTAGGTCTAGAAGAGGGAGAAGTCATTTATAGCGAAGACTCAACTCTGGCCTTCTTCCCATTCAATTCATTCCGTTTTGCCTATGATGCTTACGATGAAGATGGTCACTTAACAGAAAAAGCATATAAAGAAGATACGTTTCTAATGCTTGTTGATAAATTCAACCAAATCAAAGTAAAAGGCACTGTTAAAGATGTCATTGTTGATTTATCTACTAATACAGGTGGAGTTTTAGGAGCAATGATTAAAATCTTAGTCCTCATTTCTAAGCATAATCGCGCGACATCATATTTTAAATATGATAATTTAAACGCTATCTTTGGCTATAGCACTCAAGTTGATACCAACCAAGATGGTAGTTATGACGAAGAAGATGTCTTTGGAGATGACTTTAATATCTATCTATTAACAAGTGAATTATCATTTAGTTGCGGTAATGCCTTACCTTATTTAGCAGATAAGAACAACATTGCCACTATCATTGGTAGAACTTCAGGGGGAGGAGAATGTGTAGTTGGATCTAACGTTCTTTCTACTGGTGAATATTTTACCCACTCGTCATTAATGCACATTGGATGGTATAATGATGAAGATGGATTTATCGGTGATGAAGATGGAGTTTCTCCTTCTTCAGAATACAAAATGGATTTAAATAAATATTTTGATATAGAAAACTGGAGGTCAATTCTATGAAAACAAAACTATTAGTGCTATTAGGAATACCTGCCTTACTTATCGGCTGTTCTCCTAAAACACCTACACCAGAACCAATTGATGATGGTTCAATTAATGTCAGTTCCACCATTCCTTCTTTGGCCCTTGGCAAAGCTGATTACGAATTAAAATTCTCTTATAACGACAATCTATTTGATGAACCTTCTACCACAATTAATCCGAAATTGGCTATGCTCTCTTATGGATTATCATGTGCCAGTGGTTCAATTGAAGAAATCGGTCACTTCTACACTCAACTAGAAGCTAAAGATGTTGTCTTATCTGATGCATATGAAGAAACTACAGAACACTCTATCGGATATAGTTTTGCTCATAGAAAAACCGATGAAGCCGAAATCGTTTTCACAACAGTGAGAGGCTTCAGTTATACTGAAGAATGGGTTGATAATCTTACAATCGGTTATCAAGGAAACCACGAAGGCTTTGAAGCCTGCGCAACAGAAATTTATCGTAGTTTAGAAAACTATTTAGCAACCTTAAAAACGAAGAACGTTAAATTATTAGTTACTGGTTATTCTAGAGCTGGTGCTGTATCTAACGTATTAGCACACCTCATTCTCTCTAATACCGCTCCTATCGTTCCTGCTAAAGATGTTTATGTTTATACATATGAGGCTCCAGGATGTTTATTAGAAGAAAACGCTCCTAAATATAAAAACGTCTTCAATATGGTTAATAGCGCTGACCTTATCCCAATGATTCCACCAACCAAATATGGATTCACTAGATGCGGTACAGATATTGATATTTGTCCAGAAGATGCAGAAACAGTAATTAGAAGATTTGACTCAGATATCAAAGTTCCTACATTTGCTCCATCTGCAAAATATGAAACAATTCACGAATATAACGAATATGTTATCGACTTCTTATTAAGAGATAGAGGAAGATATAACCTTTCTGAAAGATCAGGATTCGTTGATTACTTAGAAGTGCCATTCGGTGCTCTGACGGGAATGTATTTCTCATTAAAGCTCGAAACACAAAATAAATTAATGGCAGACGTTGGTGAAAAGTCTTACATTGAAATCATAGATTTATTAAACGATGATAACCTCTATAACTTCATTAAGCCTTATCTTGATGAAGATGGCGTGGAATATGATCCTGATTCATTTAAAGAAAATTGTTTCTTAGTTTGTGATTTCGTCACCACTATTATGCCTGAATTACTCTCCGAAACTGGATTGATTGGCAATATCTCTTTACCAATCTTCATGCACTTCCCAGATGTTAACTATCCTCTAGTAGCTAACTACTTCGCTAATTAATTTCATTAAACAAAAATAAAAGCACTTACTTCATGTAAGTGTTTTTTATTACATTCCTTAGTGATATCATATCTATATGAAATTAAAAGACGTCAAACTTATTTATAAAGGCAAATACCTCTCTTACTATGTAGCAGAGTACATCAATAATGATGGGGATATCAAGGAATACGAATTCATATCTCGTAATCCAAATGTTAATGTTGATAATTTTGGTAAGAACACTGCTGCTGGAGTAGGGCTTGTGCCTTTTAATATGAATAAAGACAAAGTCTTGCTACAATCTGAATTTAGACTCGCAACAAACCGTTATGTTTACAATTTCCCTGCCGGATTAATTGACGAAGGAGAGTCAGCTTTTGAGGCCGCTAAAAGGGAATTAAAAGAAGAGACTGGAGTAGATTTAGTGGAAGTTATCGCTATTCTCTCTCCTAGTTACGCTTCTCAAGGCACTAGCGATGAATTAATGCAAATTGTTATTTGTAAGTGCAAAGGCGAAGTAAGACCATCTTGTTATGTTAACGAAGAGATTAACGCGAAATGGTACACAAAAGAAGAAATTAAAAAGCTCCTTGATGAGGGAGCTTATATGTCGGTTAGAACCCAAATGTTTTTATGGCAATGGGTCAACACTAAATAATTACCACGACTTTTTATAGCCAACACCATAGGTGTCGGTGTAATAATCAATACGTTTAGAATTATTAAATATCTTTGGATAGATGTTTTTTTCTGGGTCAATTCCTGCTAGTTTACATACTGCATCATGACTTCTTTTTGTGAGTTCTTCTTCTCTTTGATTTTTAGGGAGAGTCATATCTGGATAGATAGGTTCTCCAATATTTAATGTGTATAAAGCGATTTGCTTAAAGATTTTTCTTCTTATCCATCCTGGTCTACGATAAGAGAACGCCATAGGAAATATTGGTTTATTAAACTGAACGGAGAAGAATGATGCTCCAATTTTAAATGGTCTAATAGGAGCGTAATATTCCCACATACTACCTTCTGGATATAAATGTAACCATCCACCATTATTAAGCATATTTCTTAAAGCTCTGAAATATTGGAAGGTTGCGTTGTTATTATTTTCTGGAATAGGGATTCCTCCAACCATTCTAATAAAGAATCCATTTTCTCCGGAAATATTAGGAGCCCAAGATAAGATATATGGTCTAATTGGAGAAATAGTCGCTACTATTGAAGCATAATCCCACATGTGTACATGATTAGCGATGCTAATAACACCTTTACTAATCACATCTTTATATTTCTTTAAATTCTCTTTCCCCTTAACTTTTAAGCCCATTCTGATTTTTAGAAATGGGAAAAAGATTAGATGCATAATGACGCGTGACCAATTTTGTTTTCTTCTAAATTCTTTCGAATAATCAATATATGGATATTTTTCATCAAAAACAGTCCCATCATTCTTTTTGACCACCAAATAATGCTTATCAGTATCTATTGGATAAGGAAATTTATTTGTTTGAGGATCAAAGTATTCTTGTTTTTTCATATACATAAACTTTAATCAAAATTGATTAATATATCAATAAAAAGCCCTCTTACTGAAGAGAGCTCATATTTTATTTCTTTTTGAAGATTGCGATTAAATCTGCGAATGATTTCTTTTTGATAACAAACCAGAAGATGGAGAATCCACCAACTCCAGCGACTACGACAGAGGCAATAACAATGCCAGCAATTGCACCACCACTTAAACCTTTTTTAACAGGTGCAGTTGGTTCTACTGGATCAGTTGGATCTGTTGGGTCTGTAGGGGTTTCGGATTCAGTTTTTTTACAAACTGCAATAAATGTCATAGATTCTTGAACATTTTGAATAACATCTCCTGGATGATAAATTTGTTCATCACATTCCCAGTGAGAGAATTCATATCCTTCTGGAGGATAGATGCCATCTGGTTCAGGAACAACAAAATCCTGTCCGATTTCCACTAAGATTTCCGCCATATGACCAGTCATATCGCCATTTTCAAAGTACATGTATGCAGTAGTGAGTTCTTGACCAGCCCAGAACAATTCAAATTCACTGCTGATTAAATCATCAATTTCTGTATTATCAATTCTAATTCTATACATTGCACGGAATGTTTCTTCTCTAACCAGTGTTGTGGATAGCATAGTGAAATCTTCAACACCAGGTAGCGATTTCTCAACTGTCCAATCTTTTTCTCCTTCTTCGCGATATTCAACATAATGAGTTAAACCAGTTGTGTCATAGTTTAAACGCCATTCAAGAATGACTTCAATTCCAGCGGTAACCGAATGAGAATCTGGTTCAATTTCAAAAGAAGGAATCACAGGTTCTTCCCACCAAACAGTAAAATTTCTGCTATCTAAGCTTTGTATAGAGCCATTAAAGGTTTCAATTGAATAAGTATAGAAACCATATCCCTCTGGATTAGGGCATTCTATCTCTACTTCAAACACTATTTCTGGTACTTGTGGGTCTTCAAAGGTTACAGGAGTAAGATAAATCCACTCCGATATAGAAGTATCGACATATTTAACAATATATTTATCAATAACATAGTTAAGAGAGAAAGTTACTGTTGCTTTTTCTCCACATCCAACTACAACGTCTTCTGGCTCGGTAATAAAAACAGGCCAATCATCAGCGTGAGTTTCTTTAACTGGATTATTAGCAAAAGTTAATCCACTTCCTACCATTAAAGAGAGTAAACCAAGTACACATAAAGTCTTTTTCATAAGAAACACCTCTTTATATAGTATAGCCTAAAACATTAACAAAATAGCAACTAAAAAGACATCCGAAGATGCCTTAATAGAATAATTGGTTGTTTTCATTTCTTTTTGAAAACTGCAATTAAGTCTGCAAATGATTTCTTTTTTATAACAAACCAAACAAGAGCAAATCCACCAATACCAGCTACTAAAATAGAAGCGATAATGATACCGGCGATTGCTCCACCACTGAGTCCGTTATTAGTTGGTGTAACTGGTGGTTCAGGTGGAACGATCTTCTCACTAACATTAATTTTATATGTTGCAGTTTTTGTTACTTCGTTTTCTGTATAAGTAACTGTTATGGTCTTTTCTCCTGGTGTAGACATATCTGGAACAGAAACTACATAACCAGTAACAACTTTGTCAGCTCCACCGTTTGTGTAATGAGCGGTAACGACCAAGCCATCGTAAGAGAAGGTATCTCCAACTTCGAATTCGGTCTTGTATGTACCAGATAAAGTAATTGAATCTAGCTCAGGGGCTGAAATAAGTTTATATGTTGCTGTAACAGTAACATTGCCTTCTATCATAGTAAATGTTGTAGTTTCACTATTAGCATCAGCAAATGTAATTCCGCTACTGGATACCCATTTATCAAAGACATAGCCATCTTCAGCAGGATCAGCGGTAATAGTAATAACTGTTCCTGCAACTGCGGTAACTGGATTAGCAGTACCTTTATTAACAGTTACGGAATATAGAACTGGAGCGTTATATTCATTAACCACTACATTAGCGATTTCACCAGCGTTACGAGTGCTTGTTTCTTTAATACGAACATTATATGTTCCTGGGGCTAATCCAGTAATATCACTACCAGTGCCATCAATCCAATCTGATGCTGAACTTAATTTATATTCCATATCAGTGGTAACACCTTTAAGTCCACCATCGTTATTGTCTTCAGTTGTACATGCTGTTGCGGTAATTCCTGTTGGAGCATCTGGTCCATCAGCTTTAGAAATAGAATCGCTAGCAGTACCAACAATAGAGCCAGTTTCAACTGAACTAGTAACTACTACACTTAATGTATATCCAATATCGTTTTCTGTAACTAAGTAAGTGCTACTAGTAGCGCCACTAATAGGTTCACCATTTCTTCTCCATTGATATGAGAGTGAACCGGTATTATTTGTATCTGTAACACTAGCGGTTAAGGTCTCATGATATTTTAATGATCCAGTGATACTTACTGTTCCAGTAAGAGCAACAGGGGCATCTTCCCAAATAGCATCAAATGTTTGGAAGTCACGATTATGAATGATTTCAAAGTCATCACCAGGTTGACATTTTATTGAATATCCTTGCAATTGCCAACATTTAAATCGTTTACCAGCAGGAGGTGTAAAAGTGCAAGTTGGTAGTTGTATTGTACATATTCTTCCACCATAAAAATGCAT
>CADCPC010000042.1 GCA_902803285.1 uncultured Erysipelotrichaceae bacterium
ATAGGTAGTTTTGTTATATTGAAGAAGGAAGAGAGTTAATATTCTCTTCTTTTTTAAAGATTTTATTACTTTAATAAAGAAATAAAGTAGACTAAAATATAGACAATATGAATAATCAAGTGAAAGTTAATGGCGGATATCCTTTACACACATTTGAACAGTTAAAGGAATTATATTCTCAATACATTACTGATGAGAATGACCTCAAAAGCATTGAAGATGCTTATAATTTCATTTTGAAGAAACACGAAGGTCAATTTAGAAAAAGTGGTGAGCCCTATTACCATCATTTGATTGAAGTTGCTTATATTATCGCTAGTTTAAAATGTGGTCCATCTACAATTACCGCTGGTCTTTTACATGATGTTGTCGAAGATACAGACGTTACAATTGAAGAAATTGAAAAGAGATGGGGCAGTGAAGTTAGTAAGATAGTTGACGCTTTGACTAAAATTCAACGCTTAAAACTATCGAGATTTACCGCTGAAGATTTCGAAGCAGAAGATCACCGCAAGATTTTTATTGGCATGGCCAAAGATATCCGTGTCATTATCATTAAACTTGCTGATCGTCTCCATAATATGAGAACATTAGCTTCGCTATCTTCTGAAAGACAATTATCCATTTCTAAAGAAACAATGGAAGTTTTTGTTCCTATTGCTCACCGTCTTGGTTTGGACAATATCAAATGTGAATTAGCAGACTTATGTCTTAAATATCTTGAACCAAAGAAGTTTGAAGAAATTACCAGTTTACTAAGCAAAAAAGAGAAGAGTTTAAAAAAATCTCTCAATGCTTTCCAAAAACGTTTGGCAGACATTATTTTTGCTCATAACATTCCATTTGAAATATCTTCTAGAGTAAAATCTGTTTCCTCAATCTACGAGAAAATGTATGTCAAAGGACACGCATTCGAAGATATCTATGACATCTTGGCGTTAAGAATTATCACAGAAACAGAAATGCAGTGTTATGAAATATTAGGCATCATCCACCAAACATATAAACCTGTTCCTGGCAGATTCAAAGATTATATCGCTATGCCTAAACCAAATATGTATCAATCATTACATACAACAGTGGTTTCTGGTGATGGTAACTTCTATGAAGTTCAAATTAGAACTAAAGAGATGGATGAGGTTGCTGAAGCAGGTGTTGCTGCTCACTGGGCATATAAAGAACACACTGGATATAATCCAAAAGAAGAACAAAAAGAAATTGAAAATAAACTCCATTGGTTCAGAGATTTCGTTAGCGTTTCTAACGAGAACCATGATTCCGCAAATGAATATATGGAAACTCTAACCAAAGATATATTCGAAGCTAATGTTTATGTCTTTACTCCTCATGGCAAAGTCATTGAATTAACAAACGGATCAACCCCAATTGATTTTGCATATCGTATTCACACTAAAGTTGGAGATAGTGCAACAGGAGCCATCGTTAATGGTGTAATGGTGCCACTAAACACAATTTTGAAAACCGGAGATATGGTGGAGATTAAAACAAGTAAGAATTCACCTGGTCCAAACGAAGGATGGCTTGAATTTGTTAGAACAAGTTTAGCTAAATCTCAAATTAAAAAATTCCTTGCTAAAAAGAACGCTGATTTAGTAAGAGAAGATAAAATTGCCAAAGGCAAACAATCTGTTATCGACGCATTTAAAGATCGCGGCATTGAAGAAGATGAAGCTCTTGGAATGGCGTTAGATGATAAAGTTGTTAAGAATTTCGAGTTCCAAAATTCTGATGACTTACTGATTGGTGTTTCTAATAGAAAACCAACTGCAGCTGCCATCATTGAATTCCTTGGAATCAAAAAGCCAATTACATTACCTTTAGGTAAAAGTAGAAATACCCAAGGTGGTGAAGTTCCAGTATATTGTCGTGGTGCAGATAACATTGCTATTAATTTAGCAAGTTGCTGTACACCAGTTCCTGGAGATGGAATCATTGGTTATATTACAAGAGGAAAAGGAATTACAGTTCACCGCTCTAATTGCCCAAATATCGCTAACGAAAAAGAAAGACTTATCGATGTTTATTGGAGAGATGATATTGAATTCGCCACTTACCCAGTTGATGTTACAGTTGAGGCTAATGATCGTCCTAACTTGTTGGTTGACATAATGAATACAATGAGTAGTGCGAAAGTTACTATCTCTTCGTTACACGCTCAGCTCCAACATCATAATCGTGCATTAACGATAGTTAGCATGACAATTTATATCAGCGACGCAAAACGACTTAGCGACATTACCAACATTTTATTAAATGTTAAAGGTGTTTATGGCGTTAAGAGAATCATACATTAAGGAGAACGTTATGGAAGTTAAAAACGTAAAAGGAACTCACGATATAATCGGGCAAGAAGCCGAAGCATATTCTGCAGTTGAAAACCTCATGAAATCAATTGCTAATCTTTTCGCTTATCACGAAGTTAGAATTCCAACCTTAGAACATAGTGAAGTCTTTGTTAGAGGAGTAGGAGAAGGCAGTGATGTTGTCAGAAAAGAAATGTACACATTTCTTGATAAAGGAGGAAGAAGTTTAACTCTCCGTCCAGAATTTACTGCAGGTATTATGCGTATGGTTATACAAAACAAGCTATACGCTACAAATGAGCTACCTTTAAAACTATTTTACTTAGGTCCTGTTTTCAGATATGAAAGACCTCAATTAGGTAGATATCGTCAATTCAACCAATTCGGTGTTGAATCTATTGGCAACAATTCTCCTTATAACGATGTTGAAGTAATTGCTTTAGCATTTACTATTCTTCAATCCTTAGGACTTGCTAATGTCACTATTAAAATCAACACTCTTGGCGATGATGAAACTAGAGATAATTATCGTAAAGCTTTAAAAGAATACTTTGCAGAACATATCGAACATATGTGTGAAGATTGCAAGAGCAGATTTGAATTAAATCCTTTAAGGATTTTAGATTGTAAAGTACCTGATGATCACCCATATATTGAGAAGGCTCCAAAGGTCAGCGATTACTTATCTGAAAATAGCAAAGCTAGATTTGAAAAAGTACTAAATGCTTTAAAAGAAATGGGCATCCCTTATGAAGTGGACGACACTCTTGTAAGAGGCTTAGATTATTATTCAGAAACAGTATTTGAATTCCATTATCAATCCCTCAAAGGGAATAACTACGGCGCTATTGGTGCAGGTGGACATTATGGCAAGCTTATGCACGAATTAGGTGGCCCAGAATATCCAGGAGTTGGATTCTCATTTGGTGTGGAGAGATTAGTCTCTGTTTTATCAGATGATGAATTACTACCTCCTTTAGGAGAAGATTTAGCGGTTTATGTCATGCCTCTAAGC
>CADCPC010000043.1 GCA_902803285.1 uncultured Erysipelotrichaceae bacterium
AGATCTATATTACCTTTTCTTAGCAAAAGACACCTTTGCGTTTGATGCTAAACAATATTTTATCGGCTATAACAAAGAACACAAAAGGTGCGCTTTAATATTTATTACTGAACATGGTTTAAGAAATGAGCCTGTACTAGGAATCGTTTCTCCTGGAGATGTATTTAATATTTAATTAAGTCGTCCATAGTGGCGACAAATAATGCATTATTTACACAATAAAGTATAAAAGAGGCAAAGATTATGAAAAAAGGACTAATATTTGCTACCCTAACATGCACAATATCGATGGGCCTTGTTGCTTGCAAACAAAACAAAATAGATCTAGTTAAACGCTAGATCTTTTTTATATAAATCAATTTATATATTAGTTGTGAGATACACACCTAGATGATATAATGATATTGACAAAGCAAAGTCGTTAAAACTCGGAACGGAAACCTCTCAGACTATAGAAATTATAGAAAGGAGGCATCCCACAATGAAGGACGATTATAAAGAGTTGATGAAACTCCTAAAAGCCACCTTACTTTGTCTTCTACTATGTCTAATTGGCTTGCTAATGAGATAAAAAAAGAAGCTCTCGATTAACCATAACCATTAAGTAAATCTGAGGGGCTCCGTTCTTCTGGTTATATTATAGCAAATTTATAATGGAAGTGAATACTTATGTCTAAAGAAACGATAGGAAAAAGAATTAAAACATTTAGAAAAGAAAGAGGCCTTACTCAAGCTCAGCTCGCTAAAGATCTTGGCTATTCTCATAAATCAGTTATTACCCATATTGAAAAAGGCGAATCTGAAATGTCTTATGAGAAGATGCTCCTTTTACTTCGCACTTATGCTGCTGACGCTAACGAATTATTTGATGTCCAAAGAATTGATAAGTTAATAGATGAGCACAAAGAATATTTGGTTGATGAGCAAATTGCGTATTTAGCGAAATATTTTTGTAAAGACACCCCTGTTTTCATAAAAAAAGACATAGTTATTAAATATCAGGATGCACCTATTTATTTCCGTTATGTCAATAATCAAAATGATTTGATATATGTGCTATTTGATTGTGAATTAACTCCAGAACAAAAAGATCTTGTTAATCCTCCTTCTTTTTCAATAGGAAGAGCGTTCCTTAAACCTAACTACAATTTCCCTTTTGTAATTTGTTTAAAGGAAAACGATCAAAGAATTGGGTTTGTTAATCTATCTAAATGGTTAGGAAAAGGTGACGCTTTTACTTGGAGCTTACTAATCGATAAAAAGTATCAAGGAAAAGGATATGGCAGAAGTAGTGCTGAATTAGCGGTAAGAGTGTTAAAATCCATAAATAGTAAAAAGCACATTAAGTTAGCTACAAAGCAAGATAACTTAAAAGCACATAAGCTATATGAATCTTTAGGCTTTGAAAAAACTGAAGAACTAGATGGTGATGACTTAGTGTTTCAACTCAAAGACTAACTATAGCAAAATAGACGTTCTCTAAATGAAGTGCCTTTTTATTAATGTTTGTCATAATCTCAATTGTGTTATTAAATAATTGGTGAATTAATAATTATGATTAAACCATTAATTAAAACCTATTCAAAACTCAATGAAGATTCTAGATACATAAGAACTACTGTTTTTGTTTTGGAACAAGGGTTTGAAGAAGAATTTGACACTATTGATGATAATGCAATTCATTTTGTTATGTATCTAGATAACAAGTCAATTGCCACTGCAAGAATATATGTTGATAACAGCATTATTCATCTTGGTAGATTTGCGGTTTTAAAAGAATATAGGGCGTTAGGATATGGCAAATTATTGATAAACCATATCGAAGAATATGTTGCAAAGAAGTTTAATAATCCTTGCATAGAGTTATCTGCGCAAAAAAGAGCAATAGGATTTTATTCAAAATGTGGATATGTTACGCAAGGGGAATATTATCTAGACGAGGGCTATCCTCATATTAAAATGATTAAGTTTTTAAGATAACACACTACATATATTGTTATAATTAGTATATCTAATTCTCAGGGGGCGCGATTATGTGCTGGCTAATGAAAAAAGCGTGGTATCGCATTTGCCAAAAGGTTTTGAAATTTGGCATGTGTTTTATGGATTGGTCTGAACCTACTCTTCTTGAAGGAGAAGGAGCGGTTTTAAGACTTCCAAAATTTGTTAAAGACAAAGGCATAAATAAAGTTCTTGTTGTAACCGATAAAGGACTTATGGGTTTGCGTTTATTAGATCCAATGTTTAAGGAATTAGAAAAAGAAGGGCTTTCCTACATTGTTTTTGATGATGTTAAACCTAATCCAACCATCCCTAATATTGAAGCTTGTAAAGACGCTTATATAAATAATAAGTGTGAAGGTATTATCGCTTTTGGTGGCGGTTCACCTATGGACTGCGCAAAAGCGGCAGCAGCAAGAGTGGTAAAACCAAAACAATCAGTTCGTCAGATGAGAGGATATTTGAAAGTTCATAAGAAGCTTCCACCTTTCTTTGCAGTTCCTACTACAGCAGGAACAGGTTCAGAAACTACTTTAGCCGCAGTAGTGACAGATCCAGAAACCCATGAAAAGAATGCAATTTGTGACACATCATTGCGCCCTAAATACGCAGTGCTTGATCCTGTATTAACATTAGGACTGCCTCCTCATATCACCTCTACTACTGGTATGGACGCTTTAACTCATGCAGTGGAATCCTATATTGGTAAGAGCAATGTTAAATCCACAATTAGATATGCTGAAGAAGCTACTATCTTAATTCATGACAATTTAGAGAAAGCATATCTAGACGGCAAAAACATGGAAGCCAGAAATAATATGCTTAAGGCATCATTCTTAGCTGGCAGTGCTTTTACTAGAGCTTTTGTTGGTTATGTTCACGCAATTGCTCATAATTTAGGTGGCTTATATAACACTCCTCATGGACTTGCAAATGCAGTTATCTTACCTTATGTCTTAGAATGGTATGGTAGTTCCGTTTATAAACCTCTATCAAAACTAGCAGATCTTATTGGTATCACTAAAGAAAATATGAGCAGCGAAGAAAAGGCTAAATTATTCATTAGTGAAATTAGAAGAATGAATAAGGCTATGAATATTCCTGAGAAGTTTGATTTTATCAAAGAAGAAGATATTCCGACTTTAGTTGCTAGAGCCTTAAAAGAAGGTAATCCTGGCTATCCGGTTCCAAAAATTATGAAAAAGAAGGACTGCGAACAAGTGATTCGCTCTCTGATGGTGTAAAAATATATTATAATAGGTATATAGATATGTTTTATTTAATACCTCTATCGATTGGAATAGTTTTACTGGGTGTTTTTCTCTATTTTAGAGTGAAAGAAAAACGCGTTCTTGCTCTGATACTTAAAGGTTTAACATCTTTAATGTTTATTGCTACTGCAGTAGTTGCGTGGTTAACTTCTAAAAACCCAACTAGTTACTATGGCTTATTTGTTATAGCAGGATTATTCTTTGGCTTATTAGGAGACGTATTCCTAGATTTGAAATACATCGTATTGTCAAAAGAAAAGATGTACACAATTCTTGGGTTCTGCGCTTTTGGAGTTGGCCATGTCTTCTTTACAACTGGTTTATTCCTTCATTTCTTTGACTTCACAAGAAGCGTATTGTTCATCATCATCCCTGTAATAGTGGCAGCTTTATTTGTAGTTATCTCATTACTAATGGAAGTATTTAGCAAAATTAGATACAAGGATATGAAGCCATTTGTTATTGGATATGGACTCATTCTATTCTTTACTGTTGCAATGTATTTCAGCGCTGCTATACAAGGTAGCTGGCAAGTAGTGCCAGTAGTTATTATGGCAGTAGGATTAGTGTTATTTGCCTTATCTGATTTGATTTTAAATAACACTTATTTTGCTCCTGGATTTAACACTCCTGGATTTGTCATTTCTAATCACATTTTCTATTACGTAGCCCAATTTACCATAGCGGTTTCATTATTCTTTTTGTTCTAATATTGTTGAAAACTAAGGAGCGGCCAAAGACCGCTTTTTTTCTTGTTGTACAAATCTATTTTATAAGATAAAATTTATTTACCGTTTTTTATAAAGGAGAAAATATAAATGGGCTTTTTTAATGTAGGCGCCACTTATGAAGGAAACAAAGTTCCTAAACTTACAAAGTGGCTATTCCCATTATCAGGCATTTTTAGAGATGCCTGTTACGCTTTAGTTGGATCCTTCTTACTTCAATACGCTTTAAACAGTGGCGTTTTGAGCAGCGATCCTAACGTTTTTAAAGCACAATATGGCGTAATTACTGTTGCAATGATTATTGCTCTTATTTGGGATGGTATCAACGATCCTATCATGGGCTTCATTGTTGAGAAATTCCGTTTCAAAAATCTAGGTAAATTCAAACCATGGATTTTATTTGGCGCTATTGGTAATGCTATCGCAGTTGTTTGTATGTTTGTTATTAGACCAACATTTGCAAATGGTACAGCTAATGGTTGGGCATTCGTTGGTGTCATGATCGCATTCTATTTCTTGTGGGATTTATTCTTCACTGTTAACGACATTGGTTATTGGTCAATGTTACCATCATTAACAAATGATGAACACGAAAGAGCATCTATCACATCCTTAATGACAATTTCCGCTTCTATTGGTGGATTCATTATGACTGCTGGATGTATGTTACTTCCTACAATGTTTGCTCAATTGTCATCGGCGCAGATGTATATGATTTTGTCTATTGTGGTTGCATTCCTGTTCCTGCTATCGCAGGTTGCTGTCTTCCTGTTATGTAAAGAAAGAAGGATAGACCCTAAACAAGAACAAGTTAGTGAAGAAACTCACTTCTTAGACTTATTTAAAGTGTTTGGCAAAAACAAAGAACTTAGAGTTGCTATTATCGGTATGTTCTTATATTACTTAGCATCTGGTGTCTTAACTGGTGGTATCGGTTTGAATTTCTTCTACTTATCTCTTGGTTATGGATCAGGCCGTGGTGGATTGGTTTCTACAGTCATCTCAGTTATGTACGTATTAGCTATGGTCATATCTCAAGCAATTTATCCAGTCATTGCTAAGAAGATGTCCAAACAAAAGATCTTAACTATGACATTTATTATCCAAATGGTTGGATTTGCTGGATTCTTCCTCTGTTGCGTCCCACTATTTGGCGAGAATCCAATTGCTTATAATCCATTGCCTGAATTAGTAGACAAAAAAGCTTTCTTTAATTTTGACTTTGGCTGGGCATTTGGCGGAACAATGTTCATGTACTATTTATTCCCATTCATCTTCTTCTTTGGAATGGGTATGATGTATCTAGCTATTATGGTTATGTTCCAAGACGCTATTGATTACAACGAATACAAATATGGTGAAAGAAAAGAATCTATCATTTCTGCTTGGAGACCATTAGATGTTAAATTATCTTCCGCTCTCTTAAGAGGATTCCAATTCCTTATCTTCTTAGTTGCTGGATTAATGCCTGCTGTTACCGCTATTAGTGATGCTGAAAACGTACATAATGCAAATACAGTTGCACATTTTGGAGATAAAGATTATTTCGATTACGACTTCGTCGATAATGTGTTAGCAGCAAAAGCAATGGCTGATTCAAATATGTTGCGTATTGCAGGTATCTTAATTGTTGTTATTCTCGTTGCTTCAATTGTTGCTGCATGGTTATTAATGCACTTTGGTTATACAATCACCGAAGAAAAGCATCAAGAAATTGTTAACGAACTCGAAAAGAGACATAGAGAAGCTGAAATTGCAGCAGGCGAAACTCCTGAAGCACCAGAAGCTGAACCAATCTCTTAATTAGTTATTAAGATTTATAGACCTCACTCAGTGGGGTCTTTTCTTTTACTAAAAAATATTGAAGATAATTTGTTGATATTTTAAAAGCATTTCTATACAATTTATCTTGCTCTGGGTCATTAGCTCATCTGGGAGAGCGCTTCCATGGCATGGAAGAGGTGGTCGGTTCGAGCCCGATATGATCCACCAGAATGAATGCTAACTCTGATTTATCAGAGTTTTTTTATACTCTTATCGTTCTAATTTGATTATTATTCACAATAGACAAAAAATAATTTATTATTTTATTATGAGCAATCTCGATAAGTCACATGATGACTTAACAACTTCTGATAGAAGTGGTGCTTTTACTGTTAACCAAAATAATGGTGGTTATCAGCAGATTTCTAATGAATCTAAGATTAACGTCTTCCAGCCAAAGGCAGTAAATAAATATCAATCAAATCCGAATGGTATTTTTAAAATTCAAGAAACTAATAAAATAAATAAATTACCTGTTGGTAAGAAAAAATCTTCTACTGCGACAAAGTCGCTTTCATTATTCTTTGTTGGTAGTTCAGTTGCTGGTTCTGCTGTTGTTGGTGTCGGCGCTATTTTAAGCAAAGACTTCGATGTTTCTTTATATTATCAATCCGCATCTTCTCTAGTGTTTGATGTTAATAAGAAAAATGTCGCTGAAAACGATAGAGTGTTAACTATATTAGAAGACGGCAATGATTCTTTTGAATATGAAATCACCAAAGAACAATACGCAACATTTGAAGATTTAAAAGAGAATACTACATATACTTTTACAATTTTGTTATTTGAGAATTATTACAATCAAGAAACAGAAGTAGAAGTGGCACCAAAGAAGAAGTTCTCTGCCTCTTATCAAACTTCAATGATTGATTATAATGTTCCAATCGAAGTTATTAATTATTCTGCTGAATTATTAGATTTTGTTGTCATAAACGAGACACCATTCCCCTTCTTAACTACAGAAGTCATATTTACTGAATACAAGATAGATGAAGCTAATGATGATTTTACTATCACTTCGAAAACTGTTCTCGTTCAAGACTTTACCGAACATAAACAAGAGTTCACTCTTAAAAATCTTCCTTATGATACTGGTATTACTATTTCCGTTAAAAACGGCAATAGAGGTGTAGGCAAATTAGAATTGTCACCTCTTACACCTGAACCAGTTGAACCAACAGCTGAATATATTGAATTAGTTGAACCAGTTGAATCCTACTATGTAGGCGATGAATTTATTATGCCTACTGTCAGCTTACATTATCTAGATTCTGAACAGGTTACTGATGTCACTAACGAAGCAACAGTAGAGGGCTTTGATTCTAGTGAAGCGGGAAGAATCACAGTCACTATCTCTTATATAACTAGTGATGGCAGAATTCTTACAGCAGAATATGAAGTTATTATCTTAGATAAAGAATTAATACCAAGCGAAATCACTGTTGATAATGTTATTGATAAATATTACATAGGAGACGAATTCATTCCTCCTTTAGTGTTATTACATTATTCCAACTCAGAAGAAACCACTGATGTCACTGAAATGTCTGACTTCTCAGGCTTTGATTCTAGCGAAGCAGGTATGATTTTAGTTACTGTCTATTATGTAGTGGGAGAAGAAAGACTTACTACAGAATTTGAAGTGGAGATTGTAGATGTCGGCGTTTATGAAACTGATAGAGTAGTCTCTTATAATTCATTTGATGTCACTTACAGCATTGCCTTACAGGATGAATATTCTAAACTCTCTATCTATGTTAATGAAACGCTACAAACCTTACCTGAACTAACTCAAGATGGAACATTCACAGTTTCAATGACGGATTTAGATCCAGAAACCACATACGTTATCGATATTAGAAATTCAGAAGGTGGATTATTAATAAGTTCTGAAATTGAAACAGTCTTCTTAGTTAACATGACTCTTAATCAAGAAACTAAGATGTTTGGATTAGAATTTAATGAAAAGTTCATCCAGGATATGGGCAGAACCCAATATTACTACCGCATAACTTTTGAAGAAAAATCTGTTTATGATGGAGAGATTTACGAGGCAATCATTCCTGAGCTTGATTTGATGTTCGCAGAAGGTGTATATACAGTTGATATCTACTATTTGGAAGATATAGCGACAGGCGAAGAAGAAGTCTTATTCTACAGCAAAGACTTTACATTTAAAGATGAGACTGAGTACGTTGAAGTCATAGAAACTAGCGTCACTATTTCTTATGGTTCTATTACTCCTGTATTCCAATTATCGGATATAACCAAATTAAGCGATTTGGTGTTTGAATTAAATAACGAAGTGTTAGATCACGAATCTTTTGAAGTTGATGGTAATCAAGTTACTGTTTCTCTTAAAGATTTAATTGAAGACACTGCTTATAGACTTGTTATTTATCAAGATCAAGTCAACATCTTTGAAAGTGAATACGATACCGCATATATCACTAAGGTTATTCAAACTTCAGATTCAGATACTATTTCCATTAACGCAACATATGCCTTAGACGTGGGACTTAGCGCTGATCACATTATTAGACTCTATGATTCTAATAAGGACGTGGTATTTGAAACTCAATATCCAGATAATGTAGAAATACCTATCGTAGATCAATCTGGAGGACGAATTACTCTTTATAACGAAGTTTATACATTGGAAATTGGTCTTTACACAGTTGAACAAACTTATGACATCGTTTATACAAAAGACATGCAATTAGAAGGTGACACTCGCCCAAGCTTTTCTGCTGAATATGTGGGCGACTATATTGTCACAATCACATTTGATGGTGGTACATTACCAGATAGTCCTGATAACGCATACGCAATTCAGATACAGTGCGGTGAAGATTATTATGTTTATATTGATTCCGCACAATTTGTAGCAATCGGTGATGAAGTCCGTATTAATTTAAATAGTGGCTCCATCGATGGTGAAACAGGTCCAGCAACATACAATGTTGTTACCGGTGAATACACAGTTGAATTTTTGTACAATAGAGTCGCTTTCTCTCGTACAACATTTGATATTACTGAAATTTAGGAGGGTTACATTATGAGTTTCAGATTTGAAAAACCAAAAACCGCTCAAGACTACATTGATATCGTCTTGAAGTGTATAGGACTAGCAATCTTAGTTACCTATTTCGTTTTCTTTTTTATCTCATTTGGTAGATTTACAAAAGGAGTTCCAACCGATTTCGATTTAGCGCTTTACTTATTCAGCGGTGCTGGAAATCCTAATCCTTGGATTAGATCCCTAAGCTTAATCTTATTCATCTTATCCATTAGCTTTGTGGTTAGATTAATTCTTAAATTCTTTGCCAAGTTTTTAAAGAAAGGTGGAGCAGTCTTAAACTTATTAGCAAGCTTAATTAAATACGCAGCAGTCATCGTTCTCATCTTCTTAGTGCTTGATGTCTTTGGAGTTAACTCTACTGCATTATTAGTCTCTGCTGGAGTTGTTTCCTTGGTCATAGGTCTTGGTGCTCAATCTCTTATCAGTGACGTTATTGCTGGTTTATTCATCGTCTTTGAAAACGTCTTTGATATCGGTGATATCATCGTTGTTGATGGATTTAGAGGCACAGTTAAAGAAATCGGTGTTAGAACCACTCAAATCGTTGACTGGGCAGGAAATATTAAAGTTGTTAATAACTCTGACATCAGAGCGTTAGTCAATATGACTAGTGAATTATCAACTTCCTTCATTGAAATCTCTATTGAATATGGAGAATCCATTGAAAGAGTAGAAAACATTATTAAGAAGAATCTCGATAGAATTAAAGAAGCAGTACCAGATATTATTGATGGTCCTTACTATAAAGGTGTTTCCGCTTTAGGTGAATCAGGTGTCTCTTTAGCGTTTGTAGCAACTTGTAAAGAAACAGTTCGTTTCCAAGTTGAAAGAGATGTGAGACGTCAATTAAAACTCATCTTTGATGAGAACGATATTGGTATCCCATTCCCACAAGTGACAGTCAACCAACCAAAATCTTTCGTTTCTGCTACCAACAAAGAAAAGAGAGCAGCATCAGAATTTGTTGAGGAACAAAAAGAGTCTTCAAGAGACCTACCAGCAAGTCCAAACGAAATTAAATAAGTAGTTTTATGGCTATATAAAGTATCGCTTTCTCAGCGGTACTTTTTGTTTTGCCTTATTTCTATTTGTTAAATAGAAGCAAAAGTAATAGAATTATTTTGTATGATTGCAAAGACTACGCATATTAGTGACAGTAAGAAAACCTTGATGGGTTCTTTACCTGCGATTAGATTTACCAATGCGAAATATTTATTTTTAGCTATGGCTAACGCGAGATGTCCTAAAGCAGAGCTATATATCAAAGAAGGAGATCATGTGAATTCATGCCAAGTTATTGGTATGCGTCACGGCCCATTTTTTGATCAACCAATCCACGCGACTTGTTCAGGAACTTATGTTGGCTTAGAAAAGCATTATCATAGAAATGGTAAGCTCACTGATTTTATTAAGATTGAAAATGATTTCCAAAACACATTAGATCCTAGTGTCAAAGAAAGAACTCCAGAAGAGATTGCTTCTATTACAAAAGAACAAATGGTGCAAATCCTTAAGGACTGTGCTTCTGTGGGACTAGGAGGTTCTTCTTTCCCAACATATGTTAAATTCCAAACTGATAAACCAATCAGCATGATTTTAGTTAACGGAATTGAATGTGAACCATTTATTACCGCAGACCATAGATTAATGCTCGAATTCCCATATCGAGTGATGGAAGGCATTAAATACGCGATGCATGCGCTTAACTGCAAACACGCGAAGATTTGTATCAAATCCAAATATAAAGATATCGCTGCAGTTTATAGACAAGTTATCAAAGAATATGAAGGTTCTGGCATTGAATTATGTTTAGTTGGTAACTACTATCCACAAGGTTGGGAAGTAGAGATGATTAGAAATGCGACAGGTATTCAACTTAATCCTGGTGAATTACCTGCAAATAGGGGAATTATTGATTTTAACGTTTCTACAGCAGTCGGTATCTACAAAGCTGTTAGATATAACATGCCAGTTATTAAGAGATTTATTACTGTTAACGGAAACGGCATTAACTTCCCTAAGAACTTTAGAGTGTTAGTTGGAACTCCAATTAAAGACTTAATCCCACTTTGTGGTGGATATAAAAACCCTGAAAAAGAAAAACTATTTATCTTAGGTGGACCAATGATGGGAGCTTCCGTTCCTAGCGATGATTGTATCATCACTAAAACTGTGACTTCTATTATCATCATGGATAAAACTGAATATAAAGAAGAACCATGTGTAAGATGTGGTAGCTGTGTTTTAAGTTGTCCTGCTCATCTTGAGCCGGTACAAATTATGAACGCGGTTAAAACATTAGATAAAGAGAGAATTAAGGCTCTCAATCCTTTGAAATGCGTAGAATGTGGCTTATGTACTTATTCTTGCACTTCAAAAATTCAAGTTACTGATTACATCAGAAAGGCAAAGATGATCGCTAAGTTATGACAATTGTTAAAGAGACTGCTCCACACTTACGAAGAAAAGCAACTGTCACTCGCATGATGGCGGACGTTTTAATCGCCCTTGCACCGACATTAATTTTTGCTTTTGTTGTTTATCCTGTCCAAGCAGCGATTAATTTAGTTATTTCGTTATTCATAATGATTGGCGCTGAATTTGTTTATGTTGGCCTAAGAAATATGATGCCTAAAGATGGACAAAAACATTCTTTCAAAGAGAAGTTTGAATATTCTTATAAAGGCAAATACTCAATTAATAATGTTTTGACTCCTGCAATTACTGCAGTTATCTTTACTTTAGTAATTCCGCCAGGAGCTCCAATATATGCGGTCATTATTGGCGCATTAGTAGGCATTATTTTCGGCAAACTTGTCTTTGGTGGATTAGGTAGCAATATCTTTAATCCTGCCGCTGTTGGTATGCTATTTGCTAAGCTTTGCTTTGGCTCTCAATATATTACTTATGTTCCAACTTGGTTTTATCAAATTCCGGATGTGGCAGTAGGAGCAACTCCTCTTGCAATGATCAATGGTGGAGCATTCTCTCACATTACTGAATATCCACTTCTTGATTTATTCATTGGTCGTATTCCAGGTACATTAGGTGAAGTTTATAAGATTACTATCTTAATTGGTTTAGTTTACTTATTAATTAGAAGAAGCATTGATTGGAGAATAGTGGTTTCCTATTTGGGAACATTCCTTGTTTTAATGCTTGTAGCAGGATTATCAATTTATGGATTAGATAAGAATGTTAATCCACTATATTTTGCGGTTTATAACTTATTAAGTGGTGGTGTCTTATTTGGAGCGGTCTTTATGTTAACCGATCCGGTAACGAGCCCAATTAATTCACCAAGTAGAATAATGTTTGGTATGGTGGCGGCGATAGTGACTGTATTTATTCGTTTATTTGCTGCTTTACCAGAAGGCGTCGGATTCTCTATTTTAATCGCTAACATGGTCGCTTGTGTCTTAGACCATTATGAATGGAGTAGTTCTCGTTACAGTTGGAAGAAACTTTTAGGAATGGGATTATTAGTGGTAATTCCTGCTTTAGTCACATTCTTAGCAATATATTTTGGAGGTGTATATAATGTCTAGCAAAAAACATTACATCATCACCTCTATTACATTAGGTCTTATTGGCGCGGCTAGCGCTGGTCTTATTGGCCTTAGCAACTTATTAACTAGAGATAGAATTGCTCGTAATGAAGCTAATAAAATCACGAGTGGCATTACTTCTATTTATGGAGAAGATGCCTCAGTCAACAAAGAAGAAGACATTTCCGACCACAAATATGTTAACCATATTTATTACATTTATTCTGGAGAAACTTTGAAGGGATACGCTTTTAAAACAAGTGGTTCTAATATGTACGGCAAGATTTCTTTGATCCTTGGCTTTGAAATCGAAGGAAATCTAACTCCTTTTGTTGGATTATCAATAGTTGTTAACGAGCAAACTTATGCGACAACACTAGTGGATAACTATGTCACTCCTGTTAACAACGGTCAAAGAGATTTAGATGATGTGAAGTGTGGTGCGACATATGGAGCAACACTCATCAAAGATATGATTTATGAAGCAGCAGATGTTGCTCAAGCAAAATTAACGGTGAATAACAATGAGTAGGGAAAAGGGTTACACAAAGAAGAACTTTCTTAAAGGCCTAATTGCTGAGAATCCATTATTTGTCTCCATCTTAGGTACTTGTCCTGCTTTAGCGACAACAAAGTCGATTGAAGCCGCTTTAGGTATGGGTTTATTATTCACTGTTGTTTTGATTTGTTCTAATATCCTAGTTTCTTTGTTAAGAAAACTTATTTCAGAGGAGATTAGAACCCCTGCTTATATCGTCATTATTGCGACATTCGTCACTATGGTCAAAATGATGACTAATGCTTTCTTGCCTGAACTATATTCAACATTAGGCGTGTTTATTTCCTTAATTGTTGTTAACTGTATTGTTTTAGGTAGAGCAGAAGCTTATGCGAGCAAGAATAATGTCTTTGATTCATTAATCGACGCTTTAGGTATGGGTATTGGTTATACCGTAGCATTATTAATCATGGCATTTTTCAGAGAAGTATTAGGCTCTGGAATGATTACATTTGGCACAATCTTTACCTTTATCCCTAAATTCTCTATCCCAATCTTAAAATGTGTGAAAGATGGAGTGGTAATCTACGATTATTCCATTCAAATGTTCCAAAATCCAGCTGGTGCATTTATTGTCTTTGGTTTAATCCTAGCGGTTATCGCTTTCGTTAAGAATAGAAAAGCAGAACTTAAAGCTTACCAAGAAAAACAAGAAAAACTTAAGAAAGCAGAAGCCGCTAGACTTGCTGCAGCTGCAAAGGCTAATGAAACTAGTGGAGGTGACAAATAATGAGCATCTTTATTTCCTTTATCCTCGCAATATTGTCATCAATGTTAATTGATAATGTTGTTTTATCTAGATTCTATGGCATTTGTCCTTTCTTAGGCGTTTCTAAAAAGGTGAAATCTTCTTTAGGCATGGGGATTGCTGTTGTCTTTGTTATCGTCATTGCGACAGTTATTTGTTGGCCTTTATATACATATGTATTAGTCCCAGCAGGAATTGCTTTTATGGATACAGTAGCCTACATCCTAGTTATCGCTTCTTTAGTTCAACTAGTAGGCTTATTTATAAAGAAGAAGTCCCCTGCTTTATATGAATCATTAGGCATTTACCTACCTCTAATTACCACAAACTGTGCGGTTTTAGGAGTTGCACAATCTAATACAGATCAAGGTTTAACATTCTTAAACGCTTTAGCTAATGGAGTAGGAACTTCAATTGGCTTCTTACTTATCATCGTCACTTTTAGCTGTGTGAGAACTAGACTTGAAAGTGCGAACACTCCAAAAGCATTTAAGGGATTACCTATTGCTTTGATTACCGCTGCTATCATGGCAATTGCTTTTATGGGATTACAAGGATTATTCTCAGGTATTAAATTATGAGTAGTGTTGGATATCTAATTCTCGCAATTGCTATACTTGTCATCTTATTAGCGACATTTATTATTTCTTTTGTCGCTTATCGTCGTACCCCTCTTCCAAAGGGTTGTGAACATCTTAAGATGGATGACCAAAAGTGTTCTTCTTGTGGACACAGTGAATGTTCCTTCTACAAAGGAGAAGAAAAAGAATAATTATGGAAATATTGTGGGCTGTACTCGTCTTACTTGGACTTGGATTACTTCTCGGCTTAGGTTTAGCAATTGCCGCAAAACTTTTATATGTCAAAGAAGATGAGAGAATTGATGAAGTCGCTAAAAAGCTTCCTAATTATAACTGTGGTAGTTGTGGCTACGCTGGTTGTCGCGCTTTAGCGGAAGCAGTGATCAAAGGCAAAGAAGATAACATTAGAAAATGTAAACCAGGCAAAGAAGATCTCAACTTCAAACCAATTATTGAATATCTTAATGAACATCCAAATGAGGATGGTACTAAAGTGAAAATTCGTCCATAAGTATGAAAATTAATCGTTTATTATCATTGTTATCTATCGCTATTCTCACATCTTGTTCATCTGGCAAAAACTATCTTGATGGCAAGGTTTTTTGTTTTAATACTATCGTTCAAAGCATTCTCTATGAAGGTAACAATAATAATATTACCGATATTAAAAATATCTTACTTGAATATGACGCTTTGACTGATAACTATGCAAAAAGAACTGGCATCAATAATGTTTACACCATTAACAACAGCGAAGAAGCAGTGGAAGTTGATCCTAAACTATATAACATTCTTTCCAAATGCATGGAAGTATCTCAAAAATATGAACTATTTAATCCTCTATGTGGTTCACTAGCAAAAAAATGGAAGAGCGCTTTAGCAAATAAACAAATATTAGATGAAGCAACCA
The DNA here is from genome assembly GCA_902803285.1 of uncultured Erysipelotrichaceae bacterium. Lineage (GTDB taxonomy): Bacteria > Bacillota_I > Bacilli_A > RFN20 > CAG-826 > UBA2450. The sequence goes on from CADCPC010000043.1 coordinate 15,253, forward strand.
TTAATGAAGAATTAGAGAAGATTAAAAACTCCACTTTAGTGCTTGGAGAAAATAACACTGTGCAAATTATTGGAGAAGCCGAACTTGACTTAGGAGCGGTCGCAAAAGGATACGCTAACGATATAATTCGTGATTATTTGGCTACTAGTAGCATTACTAAGTATCTTATTAATTCTGGTGTATCTTCTGTTTTAGCTGGCGAAAAGAATAACACAGATGGTTTATATAATGTAGGATTACCACTCGTTGTAAAACGTGAATATTTTAAAGCCAAGAACATATTTATTTCCACAAGTGGAAATTACGAACAAGGTGTTGAGATTGAAGGTAAGACTTACTCTCATATCGTTAATCCAATTACAGGAAGCGCTTTGAACACGAATGATGCGGTGGTCGTGCTATCTGATTCTGGATATTTAGGAGATATCTATTCCACGTTATTAATGATGTATGATATCGATGATATCAAGACTTTCGAACAAGAAGAAAACGTTAAAACAATTGTGATTAGAGGGACAGAAATTGTCTATCATCACCCAGATATTGAGGTCTTAACTCATTAATGGATAAAACCAAACTTCGTAATGACATTATTCTTATTTTGTCTCTACTTTTAGTGGCGGCAGTGACTTTAATTGTGTTATTAACAAGAACTACTCCTGGGAAAAAAACGGCCCATATTTCGGTGTCTAATCAAGAAGTAGAAGTTGTCGATTTATCTAAAAACGAAGATAAAGAATATTTAATTAATGGCACAAATGGCGTTTTGCATGTCCATACGCATGAAGGGGCAATTGCAGTTATTGAGTCTAACTGCCCTCATCAAGACTGTGTCCATATGGGCTATATAAGTGAAGCTGGTCGTTCTATTGTTTGTATATATAACCAAGTTATTATCACGATTGATGGCGAACCAATAAATGATGTGGAGCTATAAGATGAAAGTTCAAAAGATTGCTCTGCTTGGTGTATTGACCGCTGCGACAATAGTTATCGCGATTGCTGAAAGTTTTATTCCTTCAATTGGTATTCCAGGAGTAAAGCTTGGTTTGGCTAATATTATGATATTAGTGACTTTATATGAGCTTGGTATATTAGAAGCAATATTAGTGAATATATTCCGTGTTCTAGTGGTGGGACTAGTTAGAGGAACATTCTTATCGATGGGCTTTTTAATGTCTCTTACAGGAGCGGTATTATCATTAGCGGTAATGATTCTCTTCTATCTACTTATTAAAAAATTCTCCATCATTGGAGTGAGTGTCATAGGTTCTGTTTTTCATGTATTTGGGCAAATCATTATTGCGATGATTTTTATGGGCACTGCTTATATATTGTTCTACCTACCAATTATTGCGATCTCCGCAATTATCACTGGAGTATTAGTAGGAATTGCCGCTAAATTGATAATTAGAACTGGTGTAATCAAAAAACAGAAAGAGAAATATGATTTCTAAAATAAAAACGCACCATATGATGCGTTAATTGAATTTGGCTTCGAAGTATTTACTTTTGAAGTAGTAATTATCATCGATTTGCTCGTATTCATAAGCGAATTTTTTATTAATAGGAATCTCTTTCTTAAATAGAATAGTGATTTCTTTGAAATCTAATGAATCTCCATTAGCGTATATTGTGTCACACATAATACTCATATAGTGTGTGTTACTTAAGTGTCCGTTGATGTCCACTAATGAATAGTTTGCGGTGTAAATCTTTTTATTATGGAGTTCCGGTACTTTAAGCTTTACTACAGGAATAACGTCTGTAGGATTCATTTCTCCATTAATGATGATGCCGTTTTCTGCTGGATCAATAAATTGACGGGTGTTCTTATCGATTAATGACCATAAGGCATTTGCTCTAATCAAGACTTCACCTGCTTCGTTTTTAACAATAATATTACGAGGGAAGAAGTAGTGGAGAGTCATTCCAGGAGTGCATTCTAAGATGATGTTTTCATCATATTCAGGCATTCTGTTTATAAGGATGTGTTCAGAAATGATGACCCACAAGAATCCTTTATCTAGTGTTTTGTCTCTGCCCATCCCTAGTTCTTCAGTATGAGCGATACAACACTGCTGAAAAAGGTTCATAAAAGAAGAGAAGGTCATCTTCTTTCTATAATCCACTAGTTCAGATCTAACGTTAAGTTTTCTAATATAAACTTCGTTCATTATTTAAGTTCTTTTTGAATTGCGTCTAAAACATCACCAAAGGTGAGCATCTTTTCCCATTTACGATGTGGGATTTTAATATTGAATTCAGCTTCGATTCTGCACATGACATAGACGAAAGTCATTGAATCAACACCAGCGTCGTTATTAATTCTTGTGTCTTCTTTGAGTTCAACATCTTCAAATCCAGGTAGACATGTTTGAACGATGATTTGGGTTTTCTTGGCGATTTCTTCTCTTGTCATTTGTTAATCCTCAACTTTAATTAAATATTTCATAACCTTTCCTGTTCCAGTTCTTGGAAGTTTATCTTTTGCGTAGATAATTTTCTCAATCTTGTGAGAACGGGATTGGGTTTTATTGAACTCGTCTACGATGTTTTCTACATCAATAGGCTTGTATATATACAATATTACTTGTCCTTTAGCATTTTGTAAAATGCAGAAATCACATCCTGGACCTAATAGTGATAATAATTTAGCCTCATATTCTGGGATATATAATTTGCTACCATCGCCAAAGACCAATATTTCCTTTTTACGACCAGTAATGAATAGACAACCATCTTCTATTTTTCCTAAATCACCAGTGTGGAGCTCTCCGTCAATCAAAGTGGCTTCAGTGGACTTAGGATCGTTATAATAACCTTTCATTAAAGTGGTGTTGCTTTTAACGATGATTTCTCCATCTTCTGCGATTCTAACTTTATAATCAGGGCAGATGGACATCGCTCTTGGATTATCATGCAATGATAAGGCAATACCAGAACTAGATTCAGTTAAACCATATCCATATGATAATCTAATACCTAACGCTTTAATCGCATTGATAGTCATATCATCACATGAACCTGCACCGATAAGAATTAATGATAGTTCGTTATTGAATAATTTATTGAACACTAAGAATTTTGCCATTTCTGGAACTAGAGTGGTGACAGTTGGTTTATATAAAGCAAAATCAGTAAAGATTTGTCTTAAACCATTGCCTAAACAGACAGTTGCACCAAATGAGATTGGCCATAGTATAGAACACACTAACCCAAAGACATGTGATAGTGGCAGAACCGCTAATAATTTGTCTTCTTTAGTAAGCGGCAATAATGAACCACCGTTAAAAGTAGCGTTACATAGTGTTTGCTCAGTTAAAACGACAGCCTTAGATTCACTTGTTGTACCACTAGTGAAGAATAAAATATCTTTATCTTCAGTGTGATAGTTAACTTCTAAGTGAGGGGTAAGAATATCTCTTAATTCTTCATCGCCAAATAAAATATGCCCAACATGAGTGGCTTTAATCTTTTTGATGAGTGATTCTTCTCTTTCGTTAGGGTCTAAGATAATTAATTGTTTCTTACTTGCTAAAGCGAATAAGGCAATAATGCTTTCGATATTATTAGAAATAAATAGACCAACAACATCTTCTTTTGGAAGAGGATATTTATGTACTTTTTCAAGTAATTCTCCATAGGAGATTGATGCGATTTGTCCTTCTTTTAGATAGGAAAAAATGCAATCGTTAGATTCTTGTGCACTGATGAGCTCAGAAAAGCTTTTAAAACGTTTTATCATATAAGTTATTATAGCAAAATATGCTATAGATTGATAAAAATTATTGAAGAAAAGAGTAACTCTCAATTACAATATAATTGTCGTTAAAAATATAAGAGGTAAAATTAATGGACAAAAAAACAAGAATAGCCATTATCGGTGGTGGTCCAGCTGGACTTTCTGCTGGTATGTATCTCGAACAAAAAGGCTACGAGAACTATGTCATTTTTGAAAAGACAGATCACGTTGGTGGAAAATGTCACTCCCCAACATTCCATGGCAAACGTCATGAAATGGGCGCTATCATGGGTGTCCCTAGTTACTATGCAGTTCACGATGTCGAACTCTTTGCTGGCGTAACTCACGATGGACCAAAACTACACAGAACTTACCGTTTACCAAATGGTAAAGTTGATCATCGTTTCGACAAGAGACTCTTCAACATTCCACATCTCTTAAAGCTCAAAAAGCAAATCAAAAAATTTGGTGAAATCTTAGAAACCAAATATAAAGGTTATGATGTTTGTGGCCATAGAGGCGTTTCTGAAGGTAGATACGAAGGTTTCGCAGTCACACCTGGTAGAGAACCAGTTAGCGGTGAAAATCCAAACTTAAAAGATTTAGCAATGCCTTTCAAACAATTCGTTGAAAAGAATGGCGTTCCACTAGTTCAAGAAATTTGGGTCCAACCATTCACATCATTCGGTTACGGATATTTTGACGAAATCCCAGCTGCTTATGTCTTAAAATACTTAGACTTCCAAACCATGATGAACTTCGTCAATGTTAACTTATGGACTTGGAAAGATGGTACACAAAGCATCTACGAAGCTTTAAATAGAAAGCTCAAACACCCAGCATTATTAAATAGCAACATCGAAAAGATCGTTCGTGGTGATAAAGTTGAAATCACTGTCAACGGTAAGAAAGAAGTCTTTGATAAATTAATTATCACTGCTCCATTACAAGTTGGTGAAATCAATAACCCAGTCGCTAAAGGATTAGACACATATCTTGATGTCACTCCAGAAGAAAGAGAATTATTCTCTAAGATCGACTACGAACGTTATGATACATTCGCATGGAATATGGCTCCAGAAGCATATCCAGAAGCATCATTCTACGTTGTTGACAATATGACACCAGAGACCTTAGGTCATGGTATGGTCTTCTATATGAGATGGGCTGGAGAACCAGAACAACCAATGATCTCTTATAGATTACGTAAACACAGAGATCCAAAAGAAACTGTCGAAGAATACAAAGCACGTCCAGAATTAGGATATGAAGAAACAAAGAAAACTTGTATCGAAGATATCAAGGCTCTTGGTTTAGCTCCTTTGAAGGATGAAAACGGCAGAGACAAGATTATCTATGAATTCCAAACATATTACTTCCCACACGTCTTCTCTGAAGATTACGCAAACGGATGGTATGAAAAAGTTGAAGCTATGCAAGGTAAAAACAATACCTACTATGCTGGTGAAGTTATGTCATTCGGTGACATGGACGAAACTGTCGAATATTCTAGAGATTTAGTCGAAAGATTCTTCTAATAAAACAATTTTGAATAAAAAGGGGAGTTCATCTCCCCTTATTCTTTATAAAGGAGAGAAAAATGGCAAATAAACATTTTCAAGATTCGTATGATGTTGTTGTCATTGGTGGTGCTCTTGCGGGACTTGCCAGTGCCTTAACATTAGCAAAAAAAGGAAAAAAAGTTCTCGTCTTAGAACAACACAATTTACCTGGTGGTATCGCTACTTCTTTTGTGAGAGGAGATGTCGAAATTGAAGGTACACTTCATGAAATGATGTCTATCGGACCAAAAGAATGCCCATTAAAGATTAGAAAATTCTTTGATGAAATGGGTGTTGATATCGAATGGTTACGTGTTCCAGATGCTTATCGTTTTGTCGATGGTAAAACTGGAGTTAACGTCTTAGTCCATCCTGGAGATCACGGCAATTTTGAAACGCCTGCTCGTGAAATTGCAGAAGCAGTTGAACCAGGAAACGAAGAACTTTATAAAAAAGTTTTAGACTTACTCAACTTATGTGGTAGAGTTTATGACTCAGTTAACATTCTTTCTGTTACTCACATGTCCAAAGTTCAAATGTTATTGAAACATCCAGACTTTGTTAAGACTGCTGGATATAGCGCTAAGGAAGTTGTTGATACATTTAAACTTCCTCAAAAAGTTGTTGATATCTTATCAGCCTATTGGATTTATGTCGGTGACATTTTAGAAAACTTACCATTTACTGTTTGGGCTTTCTTAATGGGGGATTACCTCGGATATGGTAGTTATGTTCCAAAGAAATTCTCACACGAAATGTCTCTTAAGATGTGTGAACGCGCAATAGAAATGGGCTGCCAAGTCGAATTTGGTACACGCGTTGATAAAATCTTAGTCAAGAATGGACACGTTGAAGGCGTGAGACTTGCTAATGGTGAAGAAGTTAAAGCAAGATATGTTGTTTGTAGTGCTTATCCTGATAAAGCATATACAAAGATGATTGAACCTCTCAGCGAAGTTCCTGCTGGCGCACTTAAGTTCGTCAATAGTAAAACTGTCGGTGTGACTTGCTTCTCTGTCGTCTTATTGCTAGACGATGAACCAGAGAATTTAGGCATCAAAGATTATTCAACTTTCTATGCTCCAAAAGGTATGGACTTAGAAACAATATTCAAAGAATATGCAACAGAAGGTCCTTACAATTACATCACTTCTATTTGTACTAACCTTGCTAACCCAGGTTGTACTCCAAAAGGTACTTGTGTATATTCCATTACTGCACTTCCTAGACCAGAAGGTTGGCTTGGAGTTACAGAAGAAAATTATGAAGAACTTAAACGTAAGAACGCTGAATATTTCATCGATCAAGAATCTAAACGTTTAGGTGTTGATTTAAGAAAACATATTTTAGAAATTGTTATTGAAGCACCTTGTACAATTGCTCACTACACAGGTGCATATCGTGGAAGTATCTACGGTTATATGCACACAATGGATGACCATATTGTGGCAAGACTTCAAATGAGTGAAAAAGAAAACTTCATTCAAGGCTTATCTTTCGCTGGCGCTCACCAAATCTCTGGTGATGGTATGGGACCAGCAGTCACTAATGGTCGTAAAGGCGCAAAGATCATCTTAGACATGATGGAAGAAGACGCTAAGGAGGGCAAATAAGATGAAAGTTAAAGGCTTTTTAAAAGACGTTGGTGGCGCTTCTAGAGTTACCAAAAGAAGACAAGAAAACTTTGATAAAGCTCCTGCAACTTCTCAATATAACGATCCGATTACAGAAGTAGCAAGAAAACTTCATCCTGGATTCATTAAATTAACTGTAACTGCAGTTAAAGATGCTTCTCCAACAGCGAGAACATTAAGATTCGAAGCTCCACATCTTCCATATTTCAGAGCTGGTCAATTCTTAACTTTACTAGTTAAGATTGGTGATTCTCTTGTTACTAGACCATATTCCATTTCTAGCGCACCTTATGAGACTAGAGGTGATAAGCCATTAGTGGAAATCACTGTGAGAAAATCTAAAGGTGACGGATTCATTTGTGACTACTTATATGAAAAAGTGAAAGTTGGAGATGAATTCCTTGGCGAAGTTGGTTTAGGTGAATTCCATTATGATTACATTAGAGATGCGAAAGACGTTGTTGCTATCGCTGGTGGTAGTGGCATTACTCCTTTTGCATCAATGGCAAAAGAAATTAAAAATGGTAAACTCGACATGCATCTCACAATTCTTTATGGTTCTGTCAGTGATAAAGATATCATCTTAAAAGATGAATTAGATAAATGTGAATGCGAAAAGGTTAGAGTAGTTCACGTTTTAAGCGGTGATAACCCTTCTTGGAAAGGCGAAAAAGGCTTTATCAACGCGGATATCATTAAGAAATATTCTAGCGAAGACACCACATATTTCATTTGTGGACCACAAGTGATGTATGACTTTGTTAAAGGAGAATTAGCAAAGCTAAATATTCCTAAACGTAGAGTGAGATTTGAAGTCTTTGGTCAAGTTAGAGACATCACTAAATTTGCAGGATTCCCAGTGGAATTAAAAGACAAAGTCTTTAACTTAACAGTTTGTAAAGGCATCTCTGAACAAGTTATTCCTGCAAAATGTAATGAGAGCATTGCTGTCGCACTTGAAAGAGCGGGAATTAAAGTTCATACAGCATGTCGTAGTGGCGCTTGTGGATTCTGCAGAATAAAAGTTCTTGAAGGTTCATATTATGTTTGCCCAGTTGGCGATGGTCGTAGAGCAGCAGATAAAGACTTCAATTACGTCCATTCTTGCTCAACTTATCCAACAAGTGATATTAAGATTAAACTTAATATTGACTAAAGATAATATAAAAGACATCTAAGAGAAATCTTGGATGTTTTTTTGTGCACAATAAATTAAAATAAGTAATATGAAAAAGAAGAGCATTATAATTGCCGGTTGCGTTGCTTTAGGCGCGATTATTTTTTCTTGCCTAGGATTTTCTGGCATCCTCAAACAGAAAAGCAAGAATACGAATTACGCAGATTGGATGTCTCATCTTGCGGATTCAACTTCTTTAAGAGACATCAATATGCCTGGTAGTCATGACACAATGGCCTTATATTCTATCGCTGATTTAGCGGGACAGTGCCAGTCATTATCTTTAGGAGATCAACTTAATCTAGGAGTTAGATTCTTAGACATTAGATTAAAAGAAGAAAATAACTCTTTAAAAGCGGTACATGGTTTTATTGATCAACACGCTTATTTTAGTGATATTACTTCTACTGTTGAATCTTTCTTAGAAAACCATCCAACCGAATTTATTATTATGTCGATTAAAGAAGAAGCTGATAGTAGCAAATCTACAATTAGCTTTGAAGAAGCGGTTAAGAATTACCTTAAGAGTGATGTTTATTTAAAAGAGACAAGTTTACCAACCTCTTTAGGAACAGTTAGAGGCAAAGTCATGCTTTTATCTAGATATGCGAATTCTTCAATCGGAATCCCTGCTTATAATGGATGGGCTGATTCTACTTCCTTTACATTACCAAATGATATCTATGTTCAAGATACCTATAAGATTAAATCTAAAGAAGAAAAGCAAGACGAAATCATCAAGTGTTTTAATGAGAGTGGTCACGCTTTGAAAATTAATTTCTTAAGTGCGTACCGCACTAACTATTTGCCACCTAGTTATGCACCTAGTGCAGCCTTAGATATCGACCCTTGGATTAACGCGAATATAGATAAATATAATGACCGCGGTATTGTTTTATATGACTTTGTTACTGAAACAAATATGACCGCTTTCTTTAAGGGGGCAATCTAATGAAAACTTTTAGAACTATCCTCCTATATATCGGAGCTTCATTTGTCGCTCTAATTGCTTTTTTATTAGCATTTTTAGAAATTAGAAGCATTTTTGCCGGTGATTTTACACTTATGAATAATAGAGCTGCTAGTTTCTTCGCTTATCTATTTAGAGGTTTATTCTATTTAGGTTTGTTAGCCGAGGCTATCATTTTAATGATATTCAAAGGCAAACACATCAAGATTGATTTATCATTATTCATTGTTTCTGTTGGCTTATTTGGTGGTGGAATTCTAGCATTTATTTATTACCACTTCATTGTTGCTTTAGCAGTAACAGTAGTAGCATTGATACCAGTAATTATCACAGCGATTGAACACTTTGCGATTAAAGAAAAAGACACTGTTGAGGAATAATAATATGCCATTAGGAAGCACAATTAACTCTTTGATGATGATTGTTGGCAATATCAACACTGATAAGCCAACTAAGCAGGTAATTAAAAATCGTAAAAAAGATAAGCCTGCTACTTTTCCTCGTGGGGAAGAAGTTAACTTCTTACCTAGAAGTAGGCCTAGTAAGCATGGTTATTCAGAGGAATATATCAATTCATTTTTCCATGAATTAGAATCGGATTTATCTATTAGGGCTAACCGTTGTTTAATTGTTAAGGATAACTATGTTATTGGAGAAAAATATGAATACCCTTATGTTAAAGATGCTTGGGATCATATATTTTCCGCAACCAAAACAGTTACAACTTTAGCGTTAGGTTTATTATATGATGAAGGCAAAATTGATTTAGACGCCCCCGTATATAAAATACTTAAAATTAAACCAGGGAATGCTGCTAATAAAAAGATTACGTTAAGACATTTATTAACTATGACTACTGGTGTCTTGTTCAATGAAGTTGAAAGTGCAGCAACCACTAAATGGGTTAAAGGATTCTTTGGTTCAGGAGCTAAATTCAAAGTTGGTAAAAAGTTTGATTATAATTCACTAAATACATATATCATCTCTGTTGTTGTCGAAAAGATAGCAGGTATTAGCTTTGAAGAATTCATTAAAGAAAGAATATTCAAACCTTTAGATATGAATTCTTGCCATTTAGATAAATCTCCAGAAGGATATTTTAAAGGCGGATGGGGATTATATATTCTTCCAGAAGATATGGCAAAATTAGGCATCCTTGTCAAAGACAAAGGTGTTTATAACAATAAACGTATTATCTCTGAAAAATGGATAGAAATGATGAGCAGTAAACAAATCGAGGCCACTAAATACGGAAGAAGATTTGATTATGGCTTTCAAATGTGGGTTTGTGATGAACATCATTTCTGCATGTTCAATGGCCTATATAATCAAGACATCATTATCTTTAAGGAAACAGGAGTGGTGCTAGTGGTGGCCTCTTCTAACGGAGAAGCGTTCCATGGCTCTAACTATTTCGATATCGCGATTAAATACTTTGCAAGCAAAGAAAAAACTACTGAACTTTGCGAGACAAAAGGTTCGAGAGATATTGCAAATTTGTCCCATCTAAATTACTACTATGACAAGATTGCAAATCAAGAATACTTACCTTTGGGTAAGATTGCTAATTCTTGTGGTGTTCTACCTCTGTTAATTCAAAATGAAGTAGGCACTTATGCACAAGGAATTAAATCATTATATTTTAAGAAAGAAAATGATCAGTACGCTCTTGTGATAAACGAAGGAAAAGAGAGCTATGAACTACCATTTAATTTCGAAAATGGAGTTCGTAATATTTATAACTTCTACGGCAATTTATTTGACTGTGTTTGTGATGGCAGATTTATGCTAACCGCTAAGGGTTTACCTCTATTTGTTTTCAGAATGTTTTTCTTAGAATATTCTTCTTCCAGATACATCACTGTGAAATTTGATAAACGATTTGATTTGTTATCATTAGAGTTAAGTGAATATCCAGGATTTGACTTTGTCGCTTCACTTATGGATGAACAAGATGAACCGGTGAAGAACCTTCTTAATAGTGCAATGAAGGCAATTAATCCAGCGATATTAAAGGGAAAGATTAAAGATATCTTTGCTCCTAACTTCATGATTAAAAAGAAGGAAGAGAAATAACAAATCCTTCTTTTGCTAAAATAAGCAAGGTTTAATTACCTTGTTTTATTTTATAAAAATCTATACAATATCCTTACATGAGCGAAGTAAAAATAGTAGAAATTAAAGAAGATATCTCTGAGAGATATGCTCCTTACGCTGAAGAGATTAGGAAAATTCTTAAAGAGAAGAAAACCTATCTTTTAAATGTTATGTCTTCTCCAGGAAGTGGAAAGACTACTTTAATTATTGAATTAATTAACAAGCTAAAAAAAGATTTTCATATTGGAGTTCTAGAAACTGATATTGACGGTAAAGAAGATGCTCAAAGGATACATGATGGTACTGGTGTGAGAACTATCCAAATCCATACTGGTGGAGCATGTCATTTAACAAGCAAAATGTCTCTTGAGGCATTATCTTTACTAGATGATGAACACTTTGATCTAATCGTTTTGGAAAACATCGGCAACCTAGTGTGCCCGGCAGAATTTGATGTTGGGGCAATTAAGAACTTAATCTTGTTATCTCTACCAGAAGGAGATGACAAACCACTCAAATATCCATTGATGTTTGAAGTTGCTAATATCATCGCAATTACCAAGCTAGATACTGCTCCTGTATTTGATTTTTCTAAAGAAAAAGCTATTCAAAATATTAAAAAGAGAAATGAACATGTAGATATATTCTTTACTAGTAGCAAAACTGGTGAAGGTGTTGATGAGTTAGTTAAATATCTAACTAATGAAGTTAAGGAATTTATTAAATAATGAGTGAAGTTAAGACTATTTTACTTAATCGTTCAGTAGCGGATTCCATTGAAGAAGAAGCAGAAGAACTCAGGCAAGAATTAAAGGCTAAAAAGACCTTCCTTTTAAATGTCATGTCTTCTCCTGGAAGTGGAAAAACTACAACCTTAATCAAGATTATTAACGCTCTTAAAGATAAATTCAAAATTGCAATTATGGAAGCTGATATCGATAGTGATGTTGACGCTATTAAAGTTTCTAAAGAGACAGGCATCAAATCTATTCAACTCCACACTGGTGGCATGTGCCACTTAGATGGAGCGATGACTAGACAAGGCCTAGATGAATTAGATGGACATTATGACTTTGTCATATTAGAGAATGTTGGTAACCTCGTTTGTCCAGCGGAATTTGATACCGGAGCTTCACTTAACATGGTTATTCTTTCTGTTCCAGAAGGAAGTGATAAACCACTCAAATATCCATTGATGTTTGAAAAAAGTAACCTCGTTCTTATAAATAAGATTGACACAATTGATTATTTCGATTTCAATTATAATGTAGTCAGCGACTTTATTTATAAAAGAAATAAAAATGCGCAGATATTCAAAATATCGGCAAAAGTAGGCACGGGCATCAAAGAAGTATGTGACTATTTAACTAAGGAAATTGAAAACTGGGGAGGAAAATAATACATGCCAGAACAATATAAGAAAAATCCTGCTACTATCTCCAAATATGATGGGATAGAACTCAAGACAGAAGAAGAAAAAAGACTTTTCGAAAAGTACGCTGCTCTTGGCAAGAAAATTACTGACAACGTCAGAACAAAACTAGGCGGAGTCAAAACAACATCACCTGAATGGTGGGGTCTAAGAGAAATGCTTACAGAAGAGGAAGTTGATTTTGCTCTTCGCATGAAGCTCAGAAAATGGTACACCATGGAACAACTTGTCGAAATGCAAAAGAAACAATTCGACGCTCAACAAGTTAAAGACATTACATGGTCATTATCCGTTAAAGGTTTAATCGAATACGACTGGGGAGATCATTATAATGATGACGGTCCTATTCCAAATGCACCTACTGATAAGAGATATAGAATTTCATTCTTTGTTCCTGGTAGTGCTGAATTATTCAACTCTTCATTAGATAGAATTGAATCAAGACCTGCAGTTGCTAACTTTTTTGAAAGAATGACATTCTTACCACTTGAACATGTTACTCACATGGTAAGACCTGGCGGTAACGGTATTGGTATGCACGTTATCCCTGTTGAAAAAGCAATTGAAACCAACCCAGAAACAATTAAAATCGAAAAGATTTCATATTGGATGAAGAAATATAAGGGACACGTATCTGCTGGTATCTGTTCGTGTCGTGCTTCTAGAGCAATGCTCGGTGAAGGATGTGAAGATGATATCAATGACTGGTGTATCCAATTAGGCGATATGGCTGACTACACTGTTGAAACAGGTAGAGCTCACTATATCACCGAAGAAGAAGCATTTGAAACCTTCAGGAAAGCAGAACAAAACGGATTTGTTCACCAAGTTACCAACATCGATGGCGATGATCATATCTTCGATATCTGTAACTGTGATGTTAAGATTTGTAACGCTTTAAGAACTGCTCTTCTATATAACACTCCTAATATGCAAAGAAGTAGTTTTACTTCTGTTGTTGATAAACAAAAGTGTGTTGCTTGTGGACGTTGTGTCGAAGCTTGTCCAGCAGGCGCACTTAAATTAGGTCAAAAATTATGTAAGGCTGATGGCACTGAAGTTCAATATCCAAAACAACCATTACCAGACAAGATCAAATGGGGCAAATACGCTTGGGATGAAAACTATCGTGATACAGCAAGAGTTAATACACATGATTCAGGTACTGCTCCATGTAAAACAGCATGTCCTGCCCATGTCCCAGTTCAAGGCTATCTAAAGATGGCTAACCAAGGACGTTATAGAGAAGCTTTAGCTCTCATTAAGAGAGAAAACCCATTCCCGGCAGTCTGTGGTCGTATTTGTAATAAGAGATGTGAAGACGCTTGTACTAGAGGTACAATCGATTCTCCAGTTTCTATCGATGCAGTTAAGAAGTTCTTAGCTGAATACGAAATCAAGAGTGGCAAATATGTTGTCCCAGAAAAGATCGTTCCAAAAGTCAATGGTGAATTCGACGATAAGATCGCTATCATTGGTGCTGGTCCAGCTGGCTTATCCGCTGCTTACTATTTAGGCGTTATGGGTTACCATCCAACAGTGTTTGAAAAGAATGAAAAACCTGGTGGAATGTTAAGATATGGTATTCCTTCATATAAACTTGAAAAAGATGTTATCGATGCCGAAATTGAAGTCATCAAAGAACTTGGTGTTGAAATCAAGTGTGGCGTTGAAGTTGGCAAAGATATCACAATTGATGAACTCAAAAAACAAGGCTACAAAGCATTCTATGTTGCTATTGGATGCCAAGGTGGTAGAAGACCTGGAGTTGCTAACGACACAGCTGAAGGTACAGAAATCGCTGTTGATTTCTTAAGAAGAGCTAGCGCAGACAAAAAACCTACATTATCAGGTGATGTCGTAGTCGTTGGTGGTGGTAACGTCGCTATCGACTGTGCACGCGTTTCTTCTAGACTAGGCGCTGGTAAAGTCAGCATGTTCTGTCTCGAAAGTAAAGATACAATGCCTGCAAGCAAAGAAGAGATTTTCGAAGCTGAAGATGAAGGCATCGTAATCAACCCATCTTATGGTCCAAAAGAAGTAAAAGTTGACTCAAAAGGCCATGTTTCTTCAATTATTTTCAAGAGATGCTTATCCACTTTAGATGAAAACGGTAAGTTCGCTCCTAAGTATGATGAAGAAGATACAATTGAAGTTCCAGCTAACCACATCATCTTCGCAATTGGTCAAACAATTGTCTGGGGTGACTTATTAAAAGGAACAAAAGTTACTTATTGGAGAAATGGTTATCCAGTCGCTGACAAGTTAACCTATCAAACCGCTGATGACGATATCTTCGTTGGTGGTGATGTCAATACAGGCCCACGCTTTGTTATCGACGCAATCGCACAAGGTCATGAAGTCGCAACTTCCTTAGCAAGACATTGCCGTTGGAATGCTTCTATGACAATTGGTAGAGATAGAAGACACTTCGTCTCCTTAAATAAAGAAGACATCTTAATTCCAAGCTACGATGAAGCTGGAAGACAAGAAGCTGGTTTAGATCCAAATATCGATCACCGCAAGTCATTCAGAGATGCTCACTTAACATTAACTGAAGAGCAAGTTCACATTGAAACAAACAGATGCTTAAGCTGTGGTGCAACAATTGTTGATCCAAATAAATGTATCGGTTGTGGTATTTGTACAACTAGATGTGAATTTGACGCTATCAAGTTAGTGAGAGACCATCCAAAATGTTCTGATATGCGTAAAGCAGAAAACAAAGTCACTGGTTTATTAGGCTATGCTGCAAAACGTGCTATCAAGATTGCATTACATTCCGGCAGTAAAGAAGCTCGTGAAATGCGTGCAAGACGTAAAGCGTGGAATAAGGCTCATAAGAATGATCCAAATACCCATACTGGTTACGCAGTACCTCTTCCAGAAAGAAAATAATTCATGCATGAATTAGGCATTGTGTTTCATATCATCAAAGATATTGACAAAATTGCCGAAGAGAATCACGTTAAACAAGTTAAAAGTGTAACCCTTGAACTCGGTGAAGTTTCAGGAGTCATTCCTGAATACCTAGTCGATGTATGGAATTGGGCATGTGAAAACAAGTCCAAGTACATGAAGGGCTGCAAACTTGATCTTAAGATCATTAAAGCAATCACTTTCTGTGATAGCTGTAAGAAAACATATTCCACTTTAAAAGGCAAGATTTGCCCTTATTGTGGCAGTAAAGAAACGTGGCTATTAGAAGGCAACGAAACGAAAATAAAAAGCATAGAAGTAGTGGATTCCTAGTGAGTCCACTTTTCTTTTGTTGTTTAACATTTTGTTTTTTAGAATAAAAATGTTAAAATGCATACGTCAAAAGCGTATGAAAATTATTATTTTAATGTCCACATATAACGGGACAAAGTACCTTAGAGAACAATTAGATAGCATATATAATCTTGATAACATCGGTGATATTTCTATTCTTGTTAGAGATGATGGCTCTAAAGATGGAACACAAGATATTCTAGAAGAATATAAACGTAGTCATGATAATTTTGATTGGTATCAAGGAGAGAATTTAAGACCGGCAAGAAGCTTCTGGCAGTTGATGAAAGTTGCTCCTGATGCAGACTTTTATGCTTACGCTGATCAAGATGATGTTTGGGATAAAGATAAATTAGTGATTGCCACTAAAGCTTTGGAACCTTTTGATAAGAAAACCCCTCTATTATATTTCTCGGATGTTCGTGTCGTAAGAGCGGACTTATCTTTGATGTATAAGAATATGATTCAAACAAATATGCCAATCGATTTCCCTCACTCACTCATTAAAAATGTGTGTCCGGGATGTACCTATGTCTTTAATAAAGCGGCTAGAGATATCGCTCTTAAGTTTGATCCTGATATTTATGAATTAGATATCCATGACTGGGCAATGCATAGAATTGTCGCTTGCTTTGGCCATATTGTTTTAGATAGAACCGCTCATATGTCTTATAGACAACATGGTAATAATGTTATTGGCGCTAATCGTAATGGCATTTTTGGCAGAATTGTTGAGACTCTTAAGAAATCTAAGAATCCAAAGTTTGTTAACTTGAGACTACGTAACGCAAGAGCGTTTGAAGAATGCTACGCTAACGATATGAACCCTGAAAATAGATATACTGTCTATTTACTCGCCCACTATATCGAAGACAAGAAATTAATGAAAGCTGTTCTTAAGGACCCAAGGTTTAAATTTGGATTCATGGAATATACATATTTCAAATGGAGAATTCATTCAGGCAAGTTCTAATATGAAAATAGATGTTATCGTTCCTATATATAAGGAATTTGATGAAGTTAAAAGTTTATATTGCTCTTTATTAGAACAAAAAGATGTAGAGATAAATAAAATTATCTTTCCTTTTACTTTATCTAACGAAAAAGTCGATGATGAATTAAGAGTGTTTATTAAAGAGAATGGCATTGTTTCTTTTGAAATGCCTTTAGAGAAATTCTCTCATTCTCTTACAAGAGAAAAGGCGATTAGAGAATATGCGGAATGTGATGTTGTCCTCTTAATGAGTCAAGACGTCAAGCTAGTGGATGAACATTCCATTTATAATCTTGTAAAAGAAGTGAATAATGAAGTTGTTTATGTCTTTGGCAAACAAATTTGCACTAATAAGAGCATTGAAAAATATATTCGTAAGAAGAATTATCCAGAAACAAGTTATGTAGTTAGCAAAGAAGATATTGAAGCTAAACAGTTGATGGCCTTCTTTGCTAGTGATGCATTTTCCGCTTTAAATAGAAATGTATTCATCGATATCGGTGGATATCAAGGCTATGACATCATGATGGGTGAAGACATGTTATATTCCAAATTTGTTTTAGATCATGGTTACAAGAAAAAATATGTGGCAGAAGCAGTGGTAGAACACTCTCACAAATATACATTGAAACAGTTATATGACCGCTATTATGAAACTGGTAAGTTCCATAAGCAAGTAGGGTTATTTGAAAACTATAAGTCAACTGATTCTGGAATGAAGTTAGCCTTATACGTCTTAAAAGAAGCCCTTAAGCATTTCGATATTCCAGTTTTATTTAGATGGCTTCCAGATATGACATCTCGTTATCTAGGGATGAAGAAAGGAAAAAAAGCAAAATGAAAGGCATTATCTTAGCAGGAGGAAGTGGCACAAGATTATATCCACTTACCTTAGTAACTTCCAAACAATTATTACCAGTTTATGACAAACCAATGGTCTATTATCCACTTAGCATCTTAATGTTAGCGGGTATTAGAGATATTTTGATTATCTCCACTCCAGAAGACACTCCTAAGTTTGAACAATTATTAGGAGATGGTAGTCATTTTGGTATCCATCTATCATACTGTGTTCAACCTTCTCCAGATGGATTAGCACAGGCTTTTATCTTAGGTGAAAAGTTTATTGGTGATGATGCTTGTGCGATGGTTCTTGGAGATAACATCTTCTACGGAAATGGATTAAAACATTCTCTTGCGAACTCTGTTAAAAGAGCAGAAGAAGGCAAAGCCACAATTTATGGTTATTTTGTTCCAGATCCAGAGAGATTTGGTGTGGTGGAATTTGACTCTAATGGTGTGCCAACAAAAATTGTTGAAAAACCAAAAGATCCAAAGAGCAACTACGCAGTTACTGGTTTATATTTCTATCCAAAAGGTGTTTCTAAAGAAGCAAAAGCGATTAAACCTAGCCCTAGAGGAGAATTAGAAATTACAGATTTAAACTGCCGTTACCTTGCTAGTGGAAAATTACACGCGGAATTTTTAGGCCGTGGTTGTGCCTGGCTTGATACTGGTACACATGAATCTCTAGTAGAAGCAACTACATTTGTTAAGACAATCGAAGAACAAATGGGATTAAAGGTGTCTTGCCCAGAAGAAATTGCATATAACAATGGCTGGCTCAGTAAAGAAAAATTAATTGAGATTGGTCAAACAATGGCTAAAAACCAATACGGTCAACACTTATTAAATGTTGCCGCTGGTAAGATTAGATATTAAGGAGCGTTTTATGTTTAATATCATTAAGACTGAAATTGAAGGAGTAGTGATTCTTGAACCAAAAGTTTTTGGCGATAATCGTGGCTACTTCATGGAAACATATAACGAAAAAGATTTTAAAGAAGCAGGTTTAGATTATAACTTTGTTCAAGACAATCAATCTCGTTCTATCAAAGGTGTTTTAAGAGGCTTACATTTTCAGAAGCATTATCCACAAGCAAAATGTGTTAGAGTTCTTGAAGGTGAAGTCTATGATGTAGCGGTCGATTTAAGAAAAGATAGTCCAACTTATGGTAAATATGTCGGAGTTCTTCTTTCCGCTGAAAATAAACGTATTTTTATGATTCCTAGAGGATTTGCTCATGGGTTTGTTGTTCTTAGTGATACCGCAACCTTCACATACAAATGTGATGACTTCTATCATCCTGAAGATGAAGGAGGTATTATTTGGAATGATCCTACTATTGCAGTAGATTGGCCTTTAAAAGAAGGAATCATTCTCTCTAGTAAAGATGAAAAGCTTCCAACATTTGTTGAAGCAAACATTAAGTTTTAATTATGAATAAAGAATTAAGAGTACTTGTCACTGGAGTTAAAGGACAACTTGGCTACGACTGTGTTAGAGAATTGAAAGAGCGTGGTTACACGAATGTTTTAGGCATTGATATTGAACAGCTTGATATCACTGATGAAAAGGCTGTACACGCCTTTATTAATGAATTTAAGCCAGATGTAGTAATGCACAATGCCGCTTGGACTGCAGTTGATAAAGCAGAAGCAATGCCGGATCTTGTTTACAAAGTAAACGCTCTAGGCCCTAAATATATCGCTGAGGCATGTAAAGAAGTTGGTGCAAAGATGATTTATATCTCTACCGACTATGTTTTTAACGGCAAAGGCGAAAAAGCTTTTGAAGTTAATGATCCAAAAGAAGGATTATCAGTATATGGCAAAACCAAGGCCGCTGGAGAAGATTTTGTAATTAATGGTAATGACAAACATTTCATTATCCGTATTTCTTGGGTGTTTGGTATTAACGGCAATAACTATGTTAAAACCATGCTTAAACTTGCTGAAACCAAAACTGAACTTAATATTGTTTGTGACCAAATTGGTTCCCCAACATATACTTATGATTTGAGCAAATTGATGTGCGATATGATGGAAAGTGATAAATATGGTGTTTATCATGCGACTAACGAAGGATTCTGCTCATGGTATGATTTCACCAAGTATATTTATGAAGTAGCGGGTATTACATCAGTAGAAGTTAAACCTATAACTACTGCGGAATATAAGAAACTAGTCCCTAATCAAGCTGATCGCCCACTTAATAGTAGGATGAGCAAGGCTTCTTTAGATAAAGCAGGATTTAATCGCCTTCCTACTTGGCAAGACGCTACATCAAGATTTATTAAAGAACTTCAAAAATGAAAATCGATGGAGTGTTAGTTATCCATAATCCTCAAAAGGAGATGTTAGATAATATTCAAAGATATTATCCTCTTTTGTCCTCGTTATTTGTGATTGATAACTCAATAACTCCAAACCATTATTTTGTAGAAGAAGTTAAAAAGCTAGATAAAGTTACTTATCTATCTTTAGAAGGCAACAAAGGTATTGCAAAGGCGCTTAAAGAAGGTCTTCTACTAGCAATAGAAGATCAGGCAGATTACTGCTTAACCATCGATCAAGATTCTTTATTCCCTTTGGGAAAAGAAAAAGAGATTAAAGAATATTTATCTAAAGATAATGGTGATTACGGTATTATCTCTCTTAACTTTAATAGCGACACTTCCGAAAAAGAAATTAAAGAAGTTGATACCTGGATAGCTAGTGGCAACTTTATCAATATAAAAAACTATCAATTAATATCTGGGTTTAAAGAAGAATTATTCATCGATTGGGTAGACTTCGACTTGGATGAACAGTTCCATTCAATTGGCAAAAAAAATTGGTGTTATCCAAGATATATCATTATCCCACCAAATAGGTGAACCACTGATAAGAAGATTCTTGTGGAAAAAATTTCCAGTAGATAATCATCTTCCAGTTCGTTATTATTATCTCTACAGGAATGCGGAAATATTACATCGTAATAACAAGACATTCTATAAGAGATTGTATAAAGGCTTAAAAAGAGATTACATCATTCAACTCATATTCGGAGTGAATAGAAAAGAAAAATTAAAAATGATTTCTAGAGGGAAAAGGGATGGCAAAAAAGGCATCCTTGGACCTTATAAGGAGGCAAAATAATATGGCAAAATTCTTAGTTACTGGTGGAGCAGGATTTATCGGAGGAAACTTCCTCCATATCATGGTTAATAAATATCCTAAAGATCAATATGTCTGTATTGACGCTTTAACATATGCAGGGAATTTAGAGACTTTAGCCCCTATTATGGATAAACCAAACTTTAAGTTTGTCCACGAAAACATTTGTAATAGAGAAGCAGTTTACAAATTATTTGAAGAAGAACATTTTGATTACGTTATCAACTTTGCAGCAGAAAGCCATGTTGATAGAAGTATTGAAAACCCAGAAATATTCTTAGAAACCAATATCATGGGGACCCAAGTATTAATGGATGCTTGCCGTAAATATGGCATTAAGAGATATCACCAAGTTTCCACTGATGAAGTTTACGGTGATTTACCATTAGATAGACCAGATTTATTCTTCCATGAAGACACTCCTATTCATACTTCTAGCCCTTATAGTGCTTCTAAAGCCAGCGCTGACTTATTGGTGTTAGCGTATCACCGCACATTTAAATTGCCTGTGACTATTTCTAGATGTTCCAATAACTACGGGCCATATCATTTCCCAGAAAAATTAATTCCTTTAATGATTCAAAAGGCGTTAAGAGACGAACCATTACCAGTTTATGGTAAAGGTGAAAACGTTAGAGACTGGCTCTATGTTGGAGATCACTGCACTGCGATTGATTTAGTGGTTAGACATGGTAGAGATGGCGAAGTTTATAACATCGGTGGTCATAACGAAAGAACTAATTTAGAAGTAGTGAAAACCATCTTAAGAGCGTTAGGAAAACCTGAAACATTAATTACCTATGTCAAAGATAGACCTGGACATGATTTAAGATACGCGATGGATCCAACTAAGATTGAAACAGAATTAGGTTGGAAACCAGAATATAACTTTGATACAGGCATTCAAGCTACGATTAAATGGAATTTAGAAAACCAAGAATGGCTTTCTCATGTTGAAAGTGGCGAATACATGAATTGGTTAGATAGACAATATAAATAAAATTTATATAAGACAATATTATGACAAAGATTAGTGATGAGACTAATGTAGAGAAAATTGAACGTAAGAGTAAGAAAAACATGCTCTTAGGAACAATTTTAGGCTACCTCGCTATAGCAATATCTGTTTGTTATGGTCTTTTCCTCACTCCTGAAATTGTCGATGCAGTTGGAGAAACCGATTACGGATTATATGGTTTAACTTCTTCGATTGCAGTTTTGTTATTGATGGATTTTGGCTTAACAAATACCATCTACACTTATTTGGCTAGATTAAGAGCAAACAATGATAAGAAGGGCGTAGAGACTTTTACGGCAAGCATATTCAAGTTATATATGATGCTTGATGTGGTGTTTGTCATTATTATTGCTGTAGTCTTCTTTATTTCCCCATATATTTTTAAAGCCTACTATGTAGATGGTGCTCCGATTGATCCATTTAACTTCGATGTAAGCTTGCCTATTAATAAGCTAAGATACCTTCTTTTAATTGTTGGTGGTTTCACTTTGATTAGTGTTCCATGTTCTTGCTTCTCTGCAGTCATGAGTGCTTATGAGAAGTTTGGCATGATTAAGTTTGCTGACATCGTTCAAAAGGCCCTTTATCTTGCTTTCTCAATTGTCGCAATTCATATGGGTTGGGGCATTATTGGCATTGTCTTAGTTAACGTATTAAGTGGCTTGCTGGCAGTAATTATTAGAATATTATATTCTAGGTTCTATATAGGCATTAAGCTCGACTTAAGGCTTAATGTCGCTAAACAAGACTTAAAGAATATTCTCTCCTTCTCAGGATGGGGTTTTGTTGTTACTTTATGTTCGAGATTAGTTATTACAATAGCACCTACTATTTTAGGTGTCATTTCTAATAGTGCTGAAGTTACATTATTCTCCCTTGTTGTCACAATTGAACAATATATCTTCATGGTTGGTGAAATGATGTCTAGCTTCTTTATGGCCAAGATTGCTAGAAATGATGCAACTGGAAGCGAAGAAGAGAAACGAGAACATCTACAAAATCTCGCTGAGAAGATTGGCAAACTGCAATTTGTAGTTATTGCTTTAATCATCTGTGGATTTGTTTCGTGTGGTCAAGAATTCGTATTGGTGTGGATGAAAGGCAAAGGCGAACTTTATAACATCTATTGGTGTATTGTTATCATCTGTTCATATGAAGTCTTCCATATTCCTCAATTAGCGCTTCAAAATGCGATGTATACAAGAGGATACATCAAGCCATATGCGATTACACAAATCATTAAAGCGTTAGTAAGCTTAGGTCTATCATTTACATTAGGTTCATATTTTGGTGCAGTTGGCGTCGCATTTGGAATTTTAGGTGCTCAAGTAGTGGAACTTATTGCTACTAACATTGTCTATAGAAAATACCTCAAGATTTCACTTAGACATTACTTCAGTGCTATTTATATTAGAGGTGGTATAACCATGGCAATTAGCATTGGTGTGGGACTACTACTTCACTTCTTCCTACACATGGAATATCACATGTTTGTCCAATTCTTAATCATTGGTGTGATCGTCGTTATCACGTATGGACTATGTACAATATTTATAACCTTCAAAAAGGATGAAAGAAAATATTATGTTTCTGCTCTTGCAAGAGTCATGCATCTCGATAAATTCTTAAAAAAAGACAACAAAAACGAAACAAAAGAGATAGAAAATAAAGAATAAGGCATAGCGGTGGCTATGTTTTATTTTAACCGACATTAGCTATTTTTTTACGAGTGAGAAAAATTGATATTACCAACTACTAGAATTATTGATATAATAATCGTGCCGTCACGATAGATAACTATGAATCAGGTCAGGACAGGAATGTAGCAGCCTTAAGTAACTTGTTTATGTGTGACGGTTTTAAATTATGAAGCACAGCAAAGAATACTTTATGAAGATCGCGTTGAAAGAAGCTGAGAAGGCTCTTTTAATCGATGAAGTTCCAATTGGAGCGGTTATCGTTAAGGAAGGTAAAATCATTGCTAGAGGCTATAACCATAGAGAAAGCAAAAACGATGTTACTAGTCACGCGGAGATTGAAGCGATTAGGAAAGCCAATAAAAAACTTAAGAGCTGGAGACTTGTGGACTGCGATATCTATGTATCTATCGAGCCATGTATGATGTGTATGGGCGCTCTCATCCAATCACGTATTGCAAATATCTATTATGGGGCCAAAGATTATAAAGGCGGGGCGCATATTTCATCAATTAACGCTCTTGATGCTAAAAACATTAATCACCATCCTCATGTAGAAGGTGAGATACTCGAAAAAGAGTGTTCAGAAATCATCAGTCAATATTTCAAAAATAAACGCAAATAAAATAGAAACGGCCAATTCGAAAGATAATGGTCGTTTTTTGAATTTATTTCAAATCATTGCTATTAAATAGTTAATTTAATAATATATTTGTATGCAAAAAAATCTAACGAGTGAACAAATTGAAAGATATCAGTCAACTGTTTCAGAAGGATTAAATGATGAACAGGTCGCTAAAAGAATAGAACAAAAACTCGTAAATAAAACGATTTTAGTTGTTGGTAAATCTTATTGGGAAATCATTAGAGGCAATGTTCTCTCATTTTTTAACATTTTATTATTTATCATCGCTTCATTAATGATTTACGCCAACGTTAATGATGGAAATCCTGCTACTCATTGGTATACAGGCTTATTCTTCTTGATTGTTCAATTCTTAAATATTGGCTTAGGTCTATATCAAGATTTAAAGGCTAAACATTTAATGAAAAAGATGAAGATTGTTACCACGCCTCACGCAACAGTGGTAAGAAACGGGAAAGCCGATTCTATTATCCCTGAAGAAATAGTGTTAGATGACATATTAGTAGTGGGAGCAGGAGAACAAGTAACTTCCGATAGCATCATCCTTGATGGCACTGTGCTTGTTAATGAATCTCTACTAACTGGTGAAAGCCAAAACGTTTTAAAAACAGTAGGGGATCTAATCCTTTCAGGAACATACGTTGCAAGTGGAAGATGTTATGCTAGAGTGGAACATGTTGGAAAAGAAAACTATGTTGAAACTTTAGCAATGAAGGCTAAAGCCTTTAAAAGAAATCCTTCCCATATTTTAAAATCAATCAGAAAACTATTTAGATCATTAGGCATTATCGTTATTACCTTATTTGCGGTTATCGCTACTACATATGCGATTATGGGCCAATTCTCCACAAAGGCAGACTTTGTGAGAGTCATTGGACCGTTATCAGGACAATTTGTAGCGATGATTCCAGCAGGATTATATCTTTTAACATCTGTCACTTTAGCAGCAGGAGTCATTTCCCTATACACCAAGAAGGCTAATGTTCAAGATTTATATTCCATTGAAATGCTCACCAGAAGTGATGTTTTATGTGTTGATAAAACAGGCACTATTACTGATGGCACTATGGAAGTAAAAGATGTTGTTCCATTTACTAGCTTCTTACACAAAATTGACGAAGAAGAGATTAACCAAATCGTTTCTAATATTACACTAGCAACTGGTGACACTAACGCAACTGCTGTCGCGTTAAATAAATATTTCAAAAACTTTGTTAAATATGAAGTGGAGACGCCTCTTCCATTTAACAGTGAAAATAAATATTCTGGTGCAACTTTTAAAGGCGGCATCACTTATTTATTAGGTGCTATTGAGTTCATGGATTTAGAGCTCAAAGAAGATATTAAGAAACTTAGTGATGAATATGCTTCTAAAGGCTATCGTGTTTTAGTGCTTGCTAAGGGTACTAATAAGATTAAAGAAAATAAATATGAAGGTAAACTAAAAGCTTTAGCTTTAATTGTATTACAAGACCACATCAAAGATAACGCTCCTGCCACATTCAAATGGTTTAATGAGAATGGTGTGCAAATCAAAGTTATCTCTGGAGATAATGCTATTACAGTAAGCGAAATCGCTAGACAAGCTGGAATTAAAAATGCAGAAAAATATATTTCCTTAGAAGGAATGTCGATAGAAGAAGTTAAGCAAATTGCTCATGACTATGTGGTTTTTGGAAGAGTTACTCCTGAACAAAAAGAAGCAATAGTTATTGCTTTAAAAGAAAAAGAACATACAGTAGCAATGACAGGAGACGGGGTTAACGATATTCTTGCTCTTAAAAGGGCAGATTGTAGTATCGCTATGAATAATGGCTCACAAGCTGCTAAAAACGTTTCTCACGTTGTCTTAATGAACGATGACTTTGCAACCATGCCATCTATCGTTGCGGAAGGAAGAAGAGTCATTAATAATCTTCAAAGAACTGGCTCTTTATTCTTAACCAAAACACTATTTGCAATCACCTTATCCATTACATTCTGGATTGTTTCTATTGCTTCTAAAGGCATGTATTCATATCCATTCTCCACAAATAACATGCTCATATGGGAGAACTTTGCAATCGGTATCAGTACATTCTTTATTGCTCTAGAACCTAATAGCGAACCTATTAAGACTGGTTTCTTAAGAAACGTCTTTAAACGCGCTGTTCCAGCAGCCACAATGATGGTTTCTTGTGTGTTTATTTGTTATCTCTTATTCATCTTGCAAAATAACGGAATTGTTTATACTGGAGTAGAATCCTTTGGCTATGTAACAGAAGCATCACGTGTTTCTAGATATGGAGCGACAGCAATGTCTATCATGTGCTTCTCTGCTCTATCATATGTTGTTTTATATATGGTCTGTAGACCATTAAGCAAATATCGTGCAGTAGTTTTAGCGGGTTCATTAACTTGTGGAATTATCGCAGTTATTATCGCGGCATTTACAAGTCCAACAACAAACGTATTTAATATCGACTTTGGTAGAATTTCAGTAGAAAACGTTGTTGCTATTATTAGCATCGTAGTTTTACTCGCTGCCATTTTACTTGGAGGTCAAAAAATAGTTGAGGCCATTAAAGGAGAAAAACCAAATGATCAAAGTAAGTAGTGAAGTTAAAAAGGCTTTAGAAGAAGGTAGAGCGGTTGTTGCTTTAGAAAGCACAATTATATCGCATGGCATGCCTTATCCTAAAAATGTTGAAACAGCTTTAAAAGTTGAAGAAGTAATCAGAAGTCATGGCGCTGTTCCTGCCACAATTGGCATTATTGATGGTGTGGCAGTAGTGGGCATGACTCCAGAAGAAATCGAACAATTTGGTAAAAGAAAAGGCATTATCAAAGTATCTCGTAGAGATCTACCTGTTGTTTATGCGAAAAAGTTATGGGCTGCTACTACAGTAGCTGCGACAATGATTATTGCTCATCAAGCTGGCATTGAAGTATTTGTCACTGGCGGTATTGGTGGAGTTCATAGAGGCGCCCAAGAAACTATGGATATCTCTGCAGACTTACAAGAATTAGCAAAGACTGATGTGACAGTTGTCTGTGCAGGGGCTAAAGCAATCTTAGATTTACCTCTCACATTAGAATATTTAGAAACAATGGGTGTTCCAGTTTTAGGATATAAAACCAAAGAGTTACCTGCTTTCTATACATCTCACTCAGGATTGTCTGTTGATTATCAAGTTGATTCTCCACTTGAAATGGCACAAATTATCAAAGAGAAAAGAGACAACTCTCTACAAGGAGGAATCTTATTAACTAACCCAATTCCAGAAGAATTCGCAATGGATAAAGACGTTATTAATAATGCGATTGAAGTTGCGCTTAAAAAGATGGATGAACAAGGCATTAAAGGAAAAGAATGCACTCCATTCTTATTAAAGACAATTGTTGAACTAACAGGTGGAGATTCTTTAGAAAGCAATATTAAACTCGTATTAAATAACGCTGCCGTTGGTAGCGAAGTTGCAAAGGAATACGCAAAGATCAAATAATGAAAACCGAACACGAATTAGCTAGAGCCTTAAAAGAAATGATGTCTAGCCAACCGCTAGATACTATTTCTGTGGTTGACTTATCGAATAAATGTAATGTTTCTAGAAAGACATTCTATTACCATTACCATGATATCTACGATTTGTTGACACAGGTCTTTTTGGATGAAAAAATTCCTGGAGGTAATAACGTTGAATCACTAACTGATTTAGTAGTCGTTGTTTGGCGTTATTACAAAGCTAATGAAGCGTTTATTCTTGCCACTTTATCGAGTGCTGGCAAAGACTTATTTGAAGAATTTATATATAACTATTTTTATACTGCATCATTAAAAATCATTGCTCATATTGATGAGAATCGTAAATTAAACACGAACATGAGAAAAAACATTGCTAGATTTTACGCTAGCGGATATAGTCATTCACTTGTCTATTATCTAGCAAATTATAAGAACAAATCTTTAGAAGGGCTCAGCAACTGCTTTATGTTCTTAAATAGCACAAACATTGAAAAATCTGTGCAAAAAGCAGTTAAACTTGCAGAAAAATGATGAATCAATTCGAATTTCAAATCCCAACCAAATTATATTTTGGTCCAAAAAAAGAAGAGGAAGTTGGACAAATTTTATCTTCTTATGGCGCCAAAAATGTTTTGATTGTGATCGGCAAATCTTCTGTAATTAAAAGCGGTCTTTTAAATCGTGTTTCTAAGAGTTTAGAAAATGAAAATATAACCTACTATATTTTAGCTGGTGTTAGGGCAAATCCAACATTTGATTTAGTTATTGAAGGTAAAAATCTCGCCAAACAACATAATGTAGATTTCATCCTCGCAATTGGAGGAGGAAGTGTTATTGATACCGCTAAATGTATTGGTGTTAACGCCTTATACGATGGCAATATTAGAGATTTCAATTATCACGTTGTTGCTCCAACTCAAACTTTACCTGTTGGAGTTATCTTAACAATTTCTGCTGCTGGTAGTGAAATGAGCAACTCCTGTGTTATTCAAGATGATGTGATGAATAAAAAGATGGGCTTTAATAGTGAGATTATTAGGCCTGTATTTGCAATTGAAGATCCTGAATTAACTTATTCTGTCTCTAAGGAACAAACAGCATATGGAGTAGTCGATATATTAATGCACACTCTTGAAAGATATTTTTCCGATAGTGATAAATATGAACTCGCTGATGAAATAGCGTTAGGTTTAATTAAACATGTCGTTGATGTTGGATTAATTGCTTATAACGAACTAGAGAATTATGAAGCAAGAGCAAAATTAATGCTTGCTAGTTCTATTTCACACAGTGGATTTACAAGTATTGGCAAGAAATATACAATGCCTGTCCATCAATTAGAACACGCTGTTAGTGGTCGTTTCCCTAAGATTGCTCATGGGTTAGGATTAGCAATTCTTTTCCCGGCGTGGGCTAAAGAATATCTTCCATATGAAAGTAAAAAGCTTGCTAAACTTGGTAGATATGTTTTTGAACTAGAAGGAAAAGATAACGAAGTAGCAGAAAAATGTATTAATAGATTCAGCAAATATTTCAAAAAGCTTGGAATGCCTTCCCGCTTAAGCGAAGTTGGCATCAGTGAGCAACAAATATTAGAACTAGTTGATATAGTCTCACAGAAAGGAGAAAGGATAATATATCACAGAAGTCATCCTTTAGATGTCAAAGTTATGTATGATATATTTTCCAGAGTAAAATAAATGAAAAAAGAAGATGTTTTTGGATTACTGATGTATTTGGTAATCTTTGCAGTTGCGTTAATATTCGGCTTGTCAATTTTACAGCCACATTTTGCAAAGTCATCATTTAACTTAGGTATAATTTATGCCTTGTTCATCTTAGGTGCTTTAGTAACTTCTATTATTATTTGTGCGCTTCTATTTGAATTTGGACATGTATTAGGGGCCAAGGTGGGCAGATATATAGTTCTTTCGATCTGCGTTCTTGGCTTTAAATTATTAAAAGATGACAACAAATGGAAATTTAAATTTGGTAGTTATGATGGTTTACTTGGTGAAACCAAGATTTTACCAAAAGATGAAAAATCATCTCCTCGTCCATATTTATTATTTGGAACATTCTTTGCTATTGCGTTTGGAATTCTTTCCATAGTCCTTTTCTACATCAATAAAGACTATGTTGGATTTAGAGGAGATGTTGGATATTTCTTCTTAACATGTGCTGTCGTAGCCTTTATTTGTGTGCTATATAATATCGCTCCTTTCAAACTAGATTCTCTTAACGATGGATATCGTTTAGCGATGGTTTCTAATCCTAAAAATAAAGAAGCTTTTAACGAACTATTAAGAGTGGAACACGAAATTGCATTAGGTAATGAAAATGTTGAAATTAAAACATTTACAGAATTAACTAACTTCACTGCATCATTAAATATGAATAAGGTCTATCTCGCTTTAGATAAAGAACAATATGATGAAGCATTAGAGCTAATTGATATTGTTTTAAACAATGAAAAGACAATTTCTAGAAAAGTCTACTTACGCGCTATTGCGATGAAAGTCTATTTAATCTTTGTTAGTAAAGGCAAAGAAGAGGGCTTAAAATACGTTGGAACTTCCATTAATAATGAACTAAGAAGAGAAATTAGTGGTGATACCCACTCACTAGTATCTATTCGCGCTTACTTATTAATTGCGGGATTAGCTGATAAATCTAAGAGCGAATGTTTATTAGTCCTTTCTAAAGCCTACAAAGCTTACAAAGCCACTCCAAAAGAAAGAAGAGTGGTTGAATCAGGTTACTTTAAT